>DASSTN010000057.1:0-12218 GCA_035707905.1 Intrasporangium sp. | reverse complement strand
TGCAGCGCTCCGTAGTGCCGCTCGTTGAGACGCCAGTCGCGCTTGACCGGGATCCAGTGCCGGTCAGCGGTGTCGAGGGACAGGTTCGCCGTCGTGATGGCGCGACGCAGCAGCGACGTGTGCACGATGTCCGGCGCGATGTCCTCGGCGACCATCAGCTCACCGCCCCGGACGGCCTCGGCGCGGCCCTTCTCGGTGAGGTCGACGTCGACCCAGCCGGTAAAGAGGTTCTTGGCGTTCCAGTCGCTCTCGCCGTGGCGGAGCAGCACGAGCGTGTACGTCATGGCGGCCAGCCTAGCGAGGCGACCTCACCGGTCTGCGGGCCGCTCCCCGTCCTCTGAGCCTTCGAGCAAGTGGCGGAAGGCCTCGAGGTTGCGGGTCGACTCGCTTCGGGAGATGCGCCAGGCCCACTCCTTCTTCATCGAGGTGAGGAAGCCGATCGTCAGCAGCTCGTTGAAGGTCTGGTCCGCCGCGGCGAGGATGACCCCGAAGAGCCGGTCGAGCCGGTCGTCGTCGACGGCCTCGGTGGGCAGCTCACCGCGTACGTAGACGTCGCCGTCCCCGTCGATGGCGTAGGCGATCCCGGTGAGCCGCAGGTTCTTCCGCAGCAGGTGCCGGTAGAAGGCCTCGTGGTTCTCGTCGGGGTTGCGGATCACGAAGGCCATGACGCTGGTCGTGGCGTCGCCGACCACGAGCGAGACCACGGTCTTGAGCTTCTGCTCGCCGGGCAGCGTCACGACGTACTCCCCGTCGCGCGTGCCCGGTTCCCACTCCAGCCCCACAGACCGGAGGTATGCCGCTGTGCGGGCGCCCGCTCGCGCCGCCGGGTCGCTCGAGTGGCCGGCCTCCGGGCGCTCGGCCGCGTCTGTGCTGGCCCCCTCCGGGGCCGGGGTCTGGCTCACGGGATCACCGCCGTCGGGACGCCGGCCAGGCCCTCTGCCTCGCCGATGGGGGACCTGGTGTGGTCGTCGACGGCTCGACGGTAGACCTCGAGGAGGCGGTCCGTCGTCGCGTCCCAACCGAACCCGGCGGCGTGTCGAACTGCCTTGTGCGACAGGTTCTCCCGCCGGCCGGGGTCGTCGAGCAACGAGCCGATCGTGTCGGCCCAGTGCCCGGGCTCGTGGGTCGGGACGAGCACGCCGCCGTCACCGACCGCGGTCGGCAGGCCACCGACGGCCGCTGCCACGACCGGCGTGCCGCACGCCTCGGCCTCGATCGCGACGAGCCCGAACGACTCGGAGTGGCTCGGCATGCAGACGAGGTCGGCCGCCCGGTACCAGTCGGCGAGGACCGGCCGCGGCACGGGCTTGACGAAGTGCACGAGGTCGCCGATGCCGAGCTCGACGGCGAGGTCCTCGAGCTGGTGGGGGTGGCTGAGCCCGCTGCCGCTCGGCCCGCCGAGGACGGCCACGTGCAGCGTCCGGCGGCGCCCGGGATCGGCCGCCACGAGCCGGTGGACCGCGCGGAGCAGGACGTCGGGCGCCTTGAGCGGCTGGATCCGGCCGACGAAGAGGAGCAGGTCCGCGTCGGGGTCGAGCCCGAGCTCGGCCCGGGCCTTGGCGCGGTCGCCCGGGGCGAACGTCGTCAGGTCCACCCCGGGAGGGACGATGGACACCTTCGCCGGCTCAGCGGCATACAACTCGATCAGGTCGCGCGCCTCGCCCTCGGTGTTCGCCACGAGCCGGTCGGCCGCCTCGACGACCTGCACCTCACCGATCTCGCGGCCCGGGGGCTCTGGGGTGTCGCCCTCCGCGAGATGGCGGTTCTTGACGCGAGCCATGGTGTGCATCGAGTGGACGAGCGCGACGCGCCAGCGGTCGGCGGCGAGCCAGCCGACCTGGCCCGAGAGCCAGTAGTGGGAGTGCACGACGTCGTAGTGGTCCTCGGGAGCGGAGAGGCCGACGTGCATGGTGCCGGCGGAGAAGGCGCAGAGCTGGCCCGGGAGGTCGTCCTTGGAGAGTCCCTCATAGGGGCCGGCGGTGACGTGCCGCACCCGCACACCGGGCACGAGCTCGACGTCGACGGGGGTCTCCCAGGTCGTGCGGCGGGTGAAGATGTCGACCTCGATGCCCTTGGCCGCGAGCTGCTTCGCCGTCTCCGCGACGTAGACGTTCATCCCGCCGGCGTCGCCGGTGCCGGGCTGCTCGAGGGGCGAGGTATGGACGCTGATCATCGCCACGCGTCGCGGCTCCGTCGCCATGAACCCCGTCCTCTCACCGACTCCGCAGGGACCCACTCGCCACAGCACTCCGCGGTCACGAGGTATTCCCGCAGATCGAGCACCTCGCCCGGCTCGTGGGGCGCCCGGGCGGACGCCACCCACCGACGATAGGGCACCGCATAGGCTCGGGCAGTGGGCAGTCGACCAGTGGGCAGTCGGCCGGTGGGCACGATCACCCGCGGCACGACGAACCCCAACCGGCTCCGCCGGTGCGACCGGTGGCTCGCGGGACCGCAGGCGTGGCGGCTGCGCCGAGCGGGCGCGGCGCCGGTCGTCGTGGACCTCGGGTACGGCGCCTCGCCGATCACCGCCGTCGAGCTGTACGACCGGCTCGCCCGGGTCAGGGCCGACGTGGAGGTTGTCGGGATCGAGATCGACCCGGAGCGGGTCGCCGCAGGTCGCGAGCTGGAGCGACCGGGCCTGCGCTTCCGGCTCGGCGGCTTCGAGATCCCGCTCGAAGCCGGCGCACGACCGACCGTGGTGCGCGCCTTCAACGTGCTCCGGCAGTACGACGAGAGCGAGGTGGCCGGGGCGTGGGCCCTGGTGCAGGACCGGCTGACCGATGACGGCCTGCTCGTGGACGGCACGTGCGACGAGATCGGCCGGCGCGCGACGTGGGTCGCAGTGGAACGGCACGGGCCGGTGAGCCTCACCCTCTCCCTACGGCTGCGCGGGCTCGAGCGGCCGTCCGACGTCGCCGAGCGGCTTCCCAAGGCGCTCATCCACCACAACGTCGCGGGTGAACCGGTCCACGCCTTCCTGGAGGACCTGGACCGCGCGTGGGCTCACGCCGCGCCTCAGGGGGCCTTCGGGGTGCGACAGCGCTTCCTGTCGATGGCCTCGACCGTCGGGTCGGACTGGCCGCTGCTCGACGGCCCGGCCCGGTGGCGCCTCGGCGAGATCACCGTGGCGTGGTCCGCAGTCGCCCCCGACGCGGGCTGAGCCGGGGCAGAGCGGTGAGGCGCAGGGCGGTGAGGCACCGCCCGTCCGAGGGCCACTTCCGGTCCGGCAGATCCCTTTCCGACGGGTCGGGGGTCGGTGCTACTGCTCGGCGTCGGGGCAGCGAGCGTAGTCGTCCTCGAGGCGCTCGATGTCGGACTCGTCAAAGTGGCCGAAGGCGACCTCGAGGAGCCGCCCCGGGCGGTCGGCGGAGTTGCCCATCCGGTGCAGCGACCCGCACGGCACCCAGACGGTCTCGCCCGGCTGGGCCACCCAGTGCCGCTCGTCGACGGTGATGTCGATGGGGACGTCGAGCACCTGCCACATCTCGCCGCGATGGTCGTGCTTCTGGAGGGAGAGTCGGTGTCCCGGCTGGACGGTGATGATCTTGACCGTCACCTGCTCGTTGGAGACGAACTGCTGGAATGTGCCCCAGGGCCGCTCGGCCACGAAGATGTCGTCAGCCGGGTTGCGGTCCCCCAGGTCGTAGTCGTCGGGATGGTGCTGGGGCATCGAGTCGTGCTCGTGCTCCGGCACGCTCAAGGCTGCGCTCGGTCGATCCATCACTGCTCCCCCTCGTCGAGATCGTCGTGGCGCGTCGGCCGCATCCACGTCCCTGGTTGGCCGGACGGCTGCCCGTCCGGCACATGCGTCACCACGGCCGACTGGAACCGGACCCGATGCCTCGGACGTGGCGTAGTGCAGGACGGACGTCGGCCAGGTACACGGCCGCCGCGACGAAGGCGATGATGCCCGGGAGCGAGATCACGTTGAAGATCGTGACGATGCCGAAGAGCAGGGCCACACCGGTCAGGATGAGCCAGAAGGTGCGGGTCCGCTTGCCGGCCGCTGCGTAGGCATTCTCGGGATGACGCAGGGCGTCGACGAAGGCGAAGAGCTCGCAGCCCAGGGCGGCAACTCCCAGCAGCGTGAGCACCAGGGACTGGAACCCATAGAACAGCGACATGCTCACAGCCTAACCGCCCGACCTCGCTGGACCACCCCCTTGGCGCTACTCCGGAGGTGACGTGATGGTTACGTCTCGACGAGCACGGTGAAGGGGCCGTCATTGGTCGAGGTGACCGCCATCATCGCGCCGAACCGGCCGGTGGCCACCTCCAGGCCCCGGTCCCGAAGCGCGCCGACCAGTCCGTCGATGATCGGCTCTGCCACCGGCCCCGGTGCCGCAGCGCTCCACGAGGGCCGGCGGCCCTTCCGTGTGTCGCCATGGAGTGTGAACTGGCTGACTACGAGCACGGGTGCACCGACGTCGGTCAGGCTCTGCTCGTCCCGGAGGATGCGCAGCTCCGCGATCTTGCGCGCCATCCGCTCGACCTGCTCCGGCCCGTCGCTATGCGTGACCCCGACCAGAGCGAGCAGTCCGGGGCGGGAGATCTCCCCCACCACCTCGCCGTCGACCTCGACCGACGCGTGGGTGACCCGCTGCAGGACGGCGCGCACGGCTCAGACGCCGACGGCCATGACACGCCCCACGGGCTGGCCATGGCCGAGCACCGGCTGGTCATCGAGGGCGGCCAGCGCCTCCTCCGGGGTCACCCCGATGCTGCGCAGCACCGCCGCGAGGAAAGGCCCTCGCGCCCGGGCGCCACCATCGGTGATCTTGACGGCCACGCCGCGCCCGTCGGCCAGCCCAACGGCATACACGGACTCGGCGCCGTCCTTCGCGACGAGGCCCGGCACTCCAGCGATCAGCTTGGTGACGTCACGGTCGCTGCCACCCAGGTACTCGGGGTGCTCCCGGATCGCGCCGGCGACCTTGGCCTCGGCCCCGTCCGTGGCGCTCGCCAGACGGCCGAAGGCTCGGGCGAGCCCGACGAGCGGGACGGCGTGGATGGGGGCACCGCAACCGTCGACGGCGATCGCGCTCACCGGTCCGCCGGTAAGGTCGACCACCGTTTCAGTGATGGCCCCCTGGAGCGGGTGCTCGGGGTCGCGGTAGGTCGCGGTGTCCCAACCGGCAGCGACGCACGTGGCGAGCATCGAGGAGTGCTTGCCGGAGCAGTTCTGCGCGATCGACTGCTTCGGGTGGCCGGCGGCGATCCACGCCACGCGGGCCTTCTCGTCCAAGGGGTAGTCGGGCGTGTTCTGCAGGTCCATCTCGCTGAGGCCGGCGCCGCCCAGGATCTCGCGCGCACCGGCCAGGTGGAAGTCCTCGCCAGAGTGGCTCGAGCAGGCCAGCGCGAGAAGCCTGCCCTTCGTCCCGAGACCGGAGCGCACCATCGCGACGGCCTGGATCGGCTTGCTCGACGAGCGTGGCAGGACCGGGCCGGTGCTGTCCCCGACCTCGAGGAGCACCTCGCCGTCCGGCCCGGTCACCACGGCCGTGCCGTGGTGCACCGACTCGACGAAGCCGCCGCGCACCACCTGGGCGACGACGGGCGCAGCGGTCAGGACGGCGGAGAGGGACTGATCTGGCACGCCCCGCAGTATGCCGCAGGGCCGCCACCGCTCGCGGGTGACGGCCCTGCTCTGCTGCCCGGTGGTGCTACTTGGCCGGCGTCGGGCCAGCCTTCTTGGCGGCCACCGTCGCGGGCGTCGGCTTCGCGGCGCCGGACTCCATGGGACGGCGTGCCGCCTTCTTGGCAGGCGCCTTCTTCGCGGGCGCCTTCTTGGTCGCTGCCTTCTTGCGGACCGGCTCGACCGGGCTGTCCGCCTCCTCGGCGGCGGCGGCCTCGTCGAGGGCCGGCGCTGCGCCCTCGAGCTGCTCCTTGAGCTCGTCGGCCTCGTCCTGGACCGCCTCCGCGACGGTCTGGGTCAGGTCCTCCTCCTCGTCCACGACCGTGGCCGGAACCTCACCGGTCGGAGTGGCGATGGTCTCGCTCGTCGGGGCGGGAACGCCCTTCTTGGCCGGGGCGGGAACGGTCTCGACGGGGGGCTTGGGGGCGGCCTTGGTCACCGGCGTGGCGGTGGTCGGCTCGGTCGCGCGCGGGGTGGTCGCCTCCTTGCTCTGAGCGGCCACGTCCTCGCTCGGAGGCGTCGCAAGTGCCTCCGCAGCGGCAGCGACCTCGTCGGTCGCCTCCTCCGCGTGGCCCCTCATCTCCGAGACGACGCGCTCACCCCGGTCGGCGGCGGCGTCGTACTGGTCCTTGGCGTTGCTCGCGATGACGAGGCCCTGGTTCATCACCTGGGCGGGGAGGTCCTGCGCCCGGGCCAGGACCTTCTCGGCGAGCTCGGCGGCGAGCTTCTGCATCTCGGCTGCCCGCACCTGCAGGTCAGCGATCCGCTTCTGCAGCTCCTTCTGGAGCTCGGCCGCCTCCTTGCGTGCTCCCTCGCGGAGGTCCGCCGAGTTGGCCTGCTTGCGCGCTGCCTCGAGCTGCTCCCCAGCGTGCTTGATCGTGTCGACCGCGCGGTTGGCAGCACCGATGACGGCGTAGAACGGGACCGGGTCCACGTTCACGTCGGACAGGCGCGAATCGAGGACCCCCTTGACCTCGGCGACCGTGGCCTCCGCATGCTTCTGGGCCTGCTTGACCGCCTTGACGAGCTTCTTGCTGAGTCCCATCTCATTCCTCCTTGGTTGTCGCGTCGGACGCTCCCCCGCGCGACATGCGCCGACCATGCGTGGCGGCGCCACGTCGGGTCCGGCTGGTGGACTGTGGCTCCTCACCGGCGGTCTCGCCGACGAAGGAGAGATAGATCTCGACGAGCAGCGCGCGCTGACGGTCCGTGAGCACGGTGTCGGCCGCGATGGCTGAGAGGACGTCCGTGGAGGCTGCCGGGTCAGGGACCCGCTCGTCGAGGATGCCCGCACGGACGTAGAGCGACTCGGCCGAGACCTGCAGGGCTCGGGCGATCTGCTGGAGGATCTCGGCGCTCGGCTTCTTCAGCCCCCGCTCGATCTGCGAGAGGTAGGGGTTCGAAACGCCGGCCAGCTCCGCCAGCTGCCGCAGCGACAGCTCCGCGTTCTCGCGCTGCTCGCGCAGGTACGCCCCGAGGTCGGGTAGCGGAAGTCTGCTCACACCTCCAGTATGCTAACTGCAGCAAGCACAATGCAAACTTTGGCTAGCGTGAGGCCGGACACAGGCACGCTTTCACACCATGGCCCGCTGCTGCGTATGACTCAGCAGGGCCGCTGCTGCGCGGCAGCAGTTCGCCAGCGCGCCAGCAGCCGGTATGCCGCTCAGGCGGGCCCCGCTCGCCGCTGGCGACAGCGGCGCCCGGCTCAGCGCGGGCGACGGTCCTTGATCCCGAGCATCGCCCGAGCCTCGGTCGTCGACATCGGCGGACGCTGCATCAGGGTCGCGACCTCGGCAGCGCGCGCCACGAGCTCGCGGTTGTGGCTCACCGGCTGGCCCTTCGCGAACATCAGGTTGTCCTCCATGCCGACGCGCAGATGCCCACCGGCAGACAAGGCGGCAGCAACGATGGACAGGTGGGACCGGCCGATCCCCGTCGCCGACCAGCTCGTCGTCTCGACCGGGAGCAGGGCGAGCGCCGCCATGAGGGTCTGGGCGGTGCCCGGCATCGAGCCCGGCACGCCCATGACGAAGTCGACGTGGACCTTGCCGCCGTAGGGCAGCCCGCACTCGTCGATCAGGCGACGAAGGGCGTGCACGTGACCCAGCTCGAAGATCTCGAACTCGGGCACGACCTCGCGCTCCTGCGCCTGCCGGTAGAGGTCAACCATGAAGCCCCAGGGGTTGAGGAAGACGCCATCGCCGAAGTTCGTCGTGCCGCAGGTGAGCGAGCACGAGTCGGGATCTGCCTCGAGGACCGTCAGCCGGCTCTCGAGCGGGTCGGTCACCGCCCCACCGGTCGAGAGCTGCACGACCAGGTCGGTCGCCTCCCGCACCCCGACGACCGCTTCGCGCAGGAGGACCGGGTCGAGGGTCGGCTGGTGGTCCTTGTCGCGCACGTGGATGTGGATCAGCCCCGCGCCGGCGGCCTCGCAGGCGACCGCTGTCTCGACGAGCTCCTCGGGCGTGGTCGGAAGGGCGGGGAAGTCGGCCTTGGCCGTCTCGGCACCCGTGGGCGCGACGGTGATGAGGGTGGCGGCGCTGCTCATGGCGCCATCCTGCCAGTCAGGTTCGCCAGCCGAACGCGCAGTTGTTGGGTGAGCGCCTCGGTGCACCGACGCGCTCGACCTCGAACAGTCCGTTCGAGGAGAGTAGGGCTGGGCGGGGCCCGGCGGGTCAGGGAGCGACGATGACGGTCTGCGCGGCACTGATGCCGTCGACCAACAGGTCCAGCTCAGGATCGGTGTTGCGCTTGACGATCGCGAGCGCGATCGGTCCGTCGACATGGTGGCGAGCGACAGAGGTCAGGTGACCGACCGCTCGCCCAGCGGCATACACCTCGCTGCCTGCCGCCGGCAGCGTGTGGCCCGATCCGTCGAGGTGGAGGAAGACGAGCCGGCGTGGCGGCCGCCCGAGGTTGTGGACGCGAGCGACGGTCTCCTGGCCGCGGTAGCAGCCCTTGTGCAGGTGGACGGCGGTGCGGAGCCAGTCGACCTCATGGACGATCGTGCGATGGTCGGTCTCGTGCCCGAACTGCGGACGCCACGCTGCGATCCGCAGCGCATCGAGGGCCCAGAGACCGGCGAGTGGCCGATCCTCCACGGCAGCAAGCAGATCCGCGCGAGGCACGAGCACCTCTCGCCATCGCCAGTCGGCACCGGGGTGACCCTCCTCGGGACCGTAGGCGACGGTGTCACCGACGAGGCCGGGCCACGGATCACGCCAGGCGATCGGCTCGCCGGGAACGGACTCCGCGCCGTGGGGCTCGCCGAGCACCGCCCAGTCTGCCGTGACGTCGGTGACCTCGACGCGCAGCATGAAGCGCATCTTGTCGAGCCACTCGAGGAGGACGGGACCGGCACCGGGCTCAGTCGTGATCCACGTCGTCTCACCGTCGTCGACGAGGTGGAGGGAGTGCTCGACCTTGCCCTTGGGCGTCAGGATCAGCGCCTCGCGCGACTCGTGCGGGGGCAGGCCCGTCAGGTGTTGCGTGGTGAGCGAGTGCAGCCAGCTGAGCCGGTCAGCGCCGGTGACGGTGAGAACGTCACGGTGCGAGAGGTCGACGACGGCCAGCCCTTCCTCGAGCAGTCGCTGCTCGCGCATCGGGTCGCCGTAGTGCACGGCCACCGAGCCCGTCAGGCCCTCACCTGCGACCGCCCCCGCCTGGCCGAGCAGCGGGCTCGGCTGCTTGTGCGGCGCCGGCTCCTCGGGCGCCGCGGGGCTGACTGCGGGAGTCTGTGTCACGGGTTCACTCACACTCTTGGAACGACGAGGTCGGGGGGAGTCATTCCACGCGCTTGAGGGTGGCGGACACGTGGCTCTGCAGCGCCTGGCCGACCGCGGCCATGTCCATCACCCACATCAGCTGGGACTCGACGAGACCGTACATCCGGGTCGCGCCGGCGTACTCCTTGGCGTGGCGAGAGCGGACGACGGCGTCGGTGCGCAGGTTGATCCTCGCCGGCTCCATCGTGCCGATGTACATCTCGACGATCCCGGTCGGGTGTGTCAGGAGCAGCTCGACCTCACCGTCCTCCTGCGGCCGCCAGAAGCCGGACTCGACCGCGGCGGGGCGGACCTTCTGACCGGTCTCGGAGTCCAGGATCCAGGAGCGGCTCTCCCATTTGAGGAACCCGCGCCCGTCATGGGTGACGTCGACCTCCTGTCCGAAGTTGGCCGACTCGATGGTCGGGTAGCCCACGACTCCGGCGCCCTCCCAGTGGCCGAGGAGCCAGGCGAGCGGCCGGATCGGCTCGGGGATGTCCGCATCCAGATGGAACATGGGCCGATCGTAGCCGCTGTCCCACGACGTCCCCGGCCCCCGCCCTGAGGCCGCCCCTCCGCCGAGGGTGCTCCTTGTCGGTGCGGCTGGGCGTCAGTCGAAGTAGACGTCGAGGCCGTGTAGCGGGAACACCGCCTGCCGCGTCGCCATCACGGCACGGTCGACCGCGTCGTTCGGGTCGTAGCCCATGTCCCAGGACCGCCACCAAACCGGCCCGTCCTCCGTGGTGAGGTCTCCCATCCGCGCCGGACCGGGGCGACCGGTCATCTGCTGCACGTACTCGCGCCACGCCTCGGGGATGGGTGTCGAGGGCTTGATCGGCGCATGTGCCGCAATGGCCGTCAGGTGCGTCCACGTGCGCGGCACGACGTCGACGACCTCGTAGCCGCCCCCGCCCACGGCGACCCACTTGCCGCCGCACACCTCGTGCGCCAGCCGGTGGAGGGTGTCGGCGGCGGATCGCTGGGCGTCGACGCTGATGGCGAAGTGGGCGAGGGGGTCCTCGGCGTGGGTGTCGCAGCCGTGCTGGGTCACGAGGATGTCGGGCCTGAACGCACGCACGAGCGGCATCGCCGTCGCGTGCAGCGCCCGCAGCCAGCCCGCGTCCCCGAGGCCGGGAGGCAGCGAGACGTTCACCGCAGTGCCCATGGCCTCGACGCCGCCGATGTCCGAGGGCCATCCGGTGCCCGGGAAGAGGGCCCGCCCGCTCTCGTGCAGCGAGATCGTGAGCACCCGCGGGTCGTCCCAGAAGATCCGCTCGACCCCGTCCCCGTGGTGCACGTCGACGTCGATGTAGGCGACCCGCTTCGCACCGTGCTCGAGCAGCCAGTCGATGCCGAGGGCGATGTCGTTGTAGATGCAGAAGCCCGAGGCCCGGTCACGCATCGCGTGGTGCATCCCGCCGCAGAAGTTGACGCCGTGCTCGGCCTCCCCCTCCCAGACCGCCCGGCACACCTCGACGGTCCCAGCCGCGATGCGTGCGCTCGCCTCGTGCATCCCGCTGTAGGCCGGGTCGTCCTCCGTGCCCAGCCCGTATGACGTGTCCGCCGCCAACGGGTCCTCCGACGCCCGGCGGACCGCCGCGATGTACTCCGGGTCGTGCACCCGTGTGAGCACCTCGTCGGACGCCGGCTCGGTCCCCACCACCTCGACGCCCTCGTGGTCGAAGACGCCGAGTGCCTCACAGAGCCGGGCCGTCAGGTCGAGCCGGATCGGCGCCATCGGATGGGTCGGACCGAAGTCGTACTTGGTGAAGGAGGGGTCCCAGACGACCCGTGCCTGCCTTGGCATGATGGAGACGCTACCTCTTCACAGACTCGCCCACGGAGGATCCCATGGCGCGCAACCGGCTCTTCGACGATGACGTCATGGTCATCGGTCTCGGGCGCTTCGGCTCAGCCGTCGCCCTCGAGCTGACTCGGCTCGGCACCCGGGTGATCGCCGTCGAGCGGGACAACGCCCTCGCCGAGTCCTACGTCAACAAGGTGTCCAAGGTCGTGCACGCCGACATGGCCCAGGCCAGCGCCATCGAGATGGTGACGAACGCCGGCATCAAGATCGCCATCGTCGGCATCGGCTCGTCCGTCGAGTCGTCGGTCCTCGCCGCCGCGAACCTCGTCGACGCCGGGGTGCCGTCCATCTGGGCCAAGGCGCTCTCACCCGAGCACAAGCGCATCCTCGATCGGATCGGCGTCCACCACGTCATCTCGCCGGAGGCCGACTCGGGCCGGCGCGTCGCGCACCTCGTCAATGGCCGGTTGCTCGACTACATCCAGTTCGACGACGACTACGCCATCGTCAAGCTCAAGCCGCCGGCTGAGACGATCGGGTTCACGCTCGAGCAGGCCCAGATCCGCAAGAAGTACGGCGTCACCGTCGTCGGCGTCAAGGCACCGGGCGAGGACTTCACCCACGCCGTGCCGAGCACGAAGATCTCGGCGCACCACGTCCTCGTCGTGAGCGGCCCCATCGAGCTCATCGAGCGGTTCGCGGCCCGCCCCTGACGGCCACCCACCCGCTGCACGCTCCTGCGGCAGCGAGGTGAGCGGTATACGGAAGGCTTCAGAGCTGCGGGTAGCTGCTCTTGTCCTCTCCGAGCGGGAGCACCATCGCGGCCTCCTCGGCGCCGTCCTCCTCGCTGGTGACGCGCATCGGCCGGCGGAAGTCGGTGGGGCGGAAGCCCATGCCGCTCGCGAAGGCGACAGCCCGGCCGTTGTCGGTGCCGACCCAGTAGACGACGTGGCTCTGCCCGGCCGCCTTGGCCTCGGCGGCGCCGCGCCGCACGAGGGCGGTCGCGACC
>DASSTN010000056.1:0-2237 GCA_035707905.1 Intrasporangium sp. | reverse complement strand
AGCTCCTGGTAGAGGTCCATCAGCTCGCCTCCGCGACGCCGAAGATGGCCGGGACCCGGTCGAGCGCGGTCAGCAGCGCGTCGAGCTCGTCACCGCTGTTGTATGCCGCCAGGCTGGCTCGCGTCGTCGCCGTGACGCCGAGCGCGCGGTGCAGGGGCCAGGCGCAGTGGTGCCCGACGCGGACCGCGACCCCGGCGTCGTCGAGGACCTGCCCGACGTCGTGGGCGTGGACCCCGTCGACGACGAACGACACGGCGCCTCCGCGCGGCTCACCCGCGGCCGGGCCGAGCACTCGGACCCACGGACGCTCGGCGAGCCCGGTGAGCAGGCGGGCCGCGAGGGTTGCCTCGTGGGCATGGATGCGGTTGATCCCGACCTGCTCGACCCAGCGGACGGCCGCGGCGAGCCCGACGGCCTGGGCGGCGTTGGGCACCCCGGCCTCGAACTTCTGCGGCGCCGGCGCCCACGTGGAGCGCTCCATCGTCACGAGCTCGATCATCGACCCGCCGGTGAGGAAGGGCGGCATGACGTCGAGCAGCTCGGCGCGGCCCCACAGCACGCCGACCCCCATCGGGCCGTACATCTTGTGGCCACTGAACGCGATGAAGTCGGCCCCGAGCGTCCGCACGTCGACCGGCAGGTGCGGCACCGACTGGCACGCGTCGACGACGACGAGCGCCCCGACGGCGTGGGCGCGGGCGGCGAGCTCGGTCACCGGGTTGATGGCGCCGAGCACGTTGGAGACCTGGGTGACCGCGAAGACCTTGGTCCGCTCGGTCAGCAGCCCGTCGAGGCCGCTGAGGTCGAGCGCCCCTGCGCCGGTGAGGGGGATCCACCGCAGGGTGGCACCGGTGCGGCGGGCCAGCTCCTGCCACGGCACGAGGTTGGCGTGGTGCTCCATCTCGGTGACGAGGATCTCGTCACCGGGCCCGAGCACGAACCGCGGATCCTTAGGGTCGTCGGTCGGCGCTGCGTTGGAGAACGCGTAGGCGACGAGGTTGAGCGACTCGGTCGCGTTCTTGGTGAAGACCACCTCGTGGTCCGGCGCCCCGATGAAGCGGGCCACCGTCGCCCGGGCCTCCTCGAACGCGTCCGTCGCCTCCTCCGCGAGCAGGTGCGCGCCGCGGTGGACCGCGGCGTTGTGCTGCTCGTAGAAGGCCCGCTCGGCGTCGAGGACGACGCCCGGCTTGTGCGAGGTCGCTCCCGAGTCGAGGTAGACGAGGGGCTGACCACCCCGGACGGCACGCGTCAGGATCGGGAAGTCACCGCGGATCGCGGCGACCTCCCGGTCCGTGAACGGCCTGGCGGCTGTGGTCATCTCGTCTCCACCCTCTCGGCCATCGTCCTCGGCGCTCAGGCGCTCGCCTGGGTGAGGAAGCGGTCGTAGCCCTCTTCCTCGAGTCGGTCGGCGAGCTCCTGGCCACCCTCCTCGACGATGCGGCCGTCGACGAAGACGTGGACGAAGTCCGGCTTGATGTAGCGCAGGATGCGCGTGTAGTGGGTGATGAGCAGGACGCCGAGGTTCGTCTCGTCCTTGGCCTGGTTGACGCCCTCGGAGACGATGCGCAGCGCGTCGATGTCGAGACCGGAGTCGGTCTCGTCGAGGATCGCCATCTTGGGCCGGAGCAGCTGGAGCTGGAGGATCTCGTGGCGCTTCTTCTCACCACCGGAGAAGCCCTCGTTGACGTTCCGCTCGGCGAACGCCGGGTCCATCCGAAGGTTGTTCATCGCCTGCTTGACGTCCTTGACCCAGGTGCGCAGCTTCGGGGCCTCGCCGTCGATGGCCGTCTTGGCGGTGCGCAGGAAGTTGCTCACCGTGACGCCGGGGACCTCGACCGGGTACTGCATCGCGAGGAAGAGGCCGGCGCGGGCCCGCTCGTCGACGGTCATCGCGAGGACGTCCTCACCGTCGAGGGTGACGCTGCCGCCGGTGACGGTGTACTTCGGGTGGCCGGCGATGCTGTAGGCGAGGGTGGACTTGCCGGAGCCGTTCGGGCCCATGATCGCGTGGGTCTCCCCCGAGTTCACGGTGAGGTCGACCCCGCGCAGGATCTCCTTAGGTCCGTCCTCGGTCTGGACCGAGACGGTGAGTCCCTTGATCTCGAGCGTGCTCATGCGGGTCAGTTCTCCTTGGTGTCGCTGTCGGGGGTGGTGCTTGACGTGGTCGGTGCGGCGTATGCCGTTGTCGCGAGCTCGTGCTCGATCGCGGCGGTCGCCTCGTCGCGGAGGTCCGCCAG
>DASSTN010000055.1:0-21086 GCA_035707905.1 Intrasporangium sp. | reverse complement strand
TCGTGTCAACGCGGGGTGGCAGGGTAGGGGACCGCGCATGAGCGGTATGACGCGACACCTGACCCGCGGCCTCGTTGCCGGTGCCGTCGGGACCACCGCCCTCAACGCCGCGACCTATCTCGACATGGTGCTGCGTGGCCGACCGAGCAGCTCGACTCCCGAGCAGTCGGTGGAGCGCGCCGCCCACCTCCTGGGCATCACCGTGCCCGGCGACGAGGACCGACGCCGGGCACGCGTGTCCGGCCTCGCGCCGTTGCTCGGGACCGCCGTGGGAGTCGGAGCCGGTCTGGCACTGGGGGGCCTGCGCGGAGCCGGCTGGCCGCGGGGGAGGGTAACGACGCTCATGGTGGCATGGGTGCTCGCCATGACGGCTGGGAACGGCCCGATGGCCGCACTGGGGGTGACCGACCCTCGGGCCTGGTCGGCGACGGACTGGCTGGCAGACATCGCGCCGCACGCGGCCTACGCCGTGGCCGCCACCGCGACGCTCGAGGCGTTCGGCCACTAGGACGGCGAGCGAGGGACCGGGAACGAACACCTTCGCCCTTCTCGGGTGGTGTGAGGATGACGAGCGTACGGTGTCGGCATGCCACTGTCGGGGACCGCGTGACGTGACGGTTAGGCTCTGCCTGTGACAGGGGACCTGGGAGAATCCGCGCGCACGGACAGGGTGTCCGAGCGGCTGCTCACCTTCCCCAACGTCCTGTCCGTCCTCCGGCTGGCGGGCCTTCCCGTCTTCCTCTGGGCCATCATGAGCCGCCACGACGGGCTCGCCCTCGTCGTCCTCGCGGTGTCGGGCATCACCGACTACGCCGACGGCAAGATCGCCCGCACCTTCCACATGGAGTCGCGGCTCGGCCAGTTCCTCGACCCCATCGCAGACCGGCTCTACATCCTCTCCACGCTCATCGGGCTGGCGTGGCGCGAGATCATCCCGCTCTGGTTCGTCATCGCACTCCTCGCCCGCGAGGCGGTCATGCTCGTCATGCTGCTCTACCTGCGCAGCAGGGGGCAGATCGGCCTGCCGGTGCACTTCGTCGGAAAGGCGGCGACCTTCAACCTGCTCTACGCGTTCCCGCTGCTGCTGCTCGCGCACCGTGACGACGTCATCGGCGAGCTCGCCCGCCCCATCGGCTGGGGCTTCGCCTGGTGGGGGCTCGTCCTCTACTGGTTCGCGGCCATCCTCTACGGCATCCAGGCCCAGTTCGTGCTGTCCCGGACCAGCCACCGAGCCGGCGCCCCGAGGGCCCGATGACCGCGACTCCGCCCCGGGCCCCCGACGCCTCGATGACCCTGATCAACTCGATGATCAGGCGCCCACTCGACCCTGGCTACGAGGAGGCGGCCCGACGCCGGCGGGTCGCTGGCCTGCCGCCGGCGACCTCCACCCGGACCCTCGTGGTCATCGTCATGGCGCTGCTCATCGGCTTCATGTTCGCCGTCAGCGCGAAGGCGCTTCGCCCGAAGCCGACCGCAGCCACTCAGGCCCGTGCCGAGCTGATCCAGCGGATCGAGAACCTCCAGGCGCACAGTGCCCAGAACGAGGCGCAGATCCAGGCGCTCACCAAGGAGGTGCGCGGCTACGAGGAGGTCGCGGTCGCCCAGTCCGGCGCCCCCGACCTGACGTCCCGGATCAAGGAGTACGGCGTCCAGGCGGGTGTCGTCCCGCTGACCGGTCCGGGCCTCACCCTGACCCTCGACGACGCAGTGAGCACCGGCACGGACGCGCAGGCGGGGGACCGGCCCAGCAGCGGCTTCGACTCCGGCCGGGTTGCCTCCAGCGACCTGCAGATCATCGTCAACGGCTTGTGGGCGGCGGGTGCCGAGGCGATCTCGATCAACGGCCACCGCCTCACGTCCACCGCCGCCATCCGCTTCGCCGGGCAGGCGATCATCGTCGACTTCCGGCCCCTGTCGCGGCCCTACGTCGTGACGGCGCTCGGCGACCCCGACCAGATGCAGCGCATCTTCGGGCCCTCGTTCGCCGGGATCTACCTCGACCAGCTCACCAAGCAGTTCGGCGTGCGCGCCACCTTCGCCGGCTCGAAGTCTCTGACCGTGCCGGGGGACTCGTCGATGCGCCTCCAGTTCGCCCAGCCACCAGCAGCGGACGTACCATCTGCCGGACCCAGTGCGACGAGCTCACGACCATGACCGCGCTCCCACAAGACCTCGAGGAAGGGGCGACGAGGTGATCCCCGCCATCGGTTTGCTCATCGGCCTGCTGATCGGGCTGTTCCTGGATCCCTCCGTGCCGCTCTGGCTCCAGCCCTACCTGCCGATCGCCATCATCGCGGCACTCGACGCGGTGTTCGGCGGGGTCCGGGCAGTGCTCGACGGCATCTTCAACGACAAGGTCTTCGTCGTCTCCTTCCTGTCCAACGTCATCGTCGCGGCATTCATCGTCTTCCTCGGCGACCAACTGGGCGTCGGCTCGCAACTGTCCACCGGCGTCGTGGTCGTCCTCGGGGTCCGGATCTTCTCCAACGTCGCCTCGATCCGCCGCCACCTCTTCCGGGCCTGAGATGACCGAGCAGACCGGACCCGAGCGGACGGGACCCGAGCAGGCCGGCGCTGAGCAGCCGGGACGCGAGCAGACGGGGGCCGAGGCCGGTATGGGGCCGGTCGGCGGCGGCGCGGCCTGGCGTCGGCTCCTGCGGATGGGACGGCCCCGCCCCACGAAGGCGAACGTCCTGTCCGCCATCCTCGCCGTCCTCCTCGGCACCGCGATCGCCACCCAGGTGCAGCTGACGAACTCCCGGGGCCTGGAGGACCTCAGTCAGAGCGACCTCGTGCGGGTGCTCGACGACGTCTCGCTCCGTTCGTCACGACTCGACCAGCAGGTGCGCGAGCTGGAGGCGACCCGGGACCGCCTGAAGAGCGGCACGGGAGACACCGCGGAGGCCATGCGACAGGCCGAGAAGCGGCTCGACACGCTCGGCATCCTCGCCGGTGCACTGCCGGCCCACGGCCCCGGCATCCACGTGATGATCAGTGACCCCGACCGGCAGGTGACCGCTCCCGTCGTGCTCGACCTCATCCAGGAGCTGCGCGACGCCGGCGCCGAGGCGATCGACGTCGGCGGGGTGCGGGTCGTCGCCTCCACCTTCATCGGCAGCCAGGGGGACGCCATCCTCGTCGACGGCCACCGGGTGCAGCGACCCCTCGAGATCAAGGCGATCGGTGACTCCAAGACGCTCGCCTCGGCCATGACGATCCCGGGTGGTGTCGTCGAGACGGTCCGCCAGAAGGGCGGGACCGCCATGGTGACCGAGGTCGAGGACGTCAAGGTGACCTCCATCCACCAGGCCACGCCGCTCACCCACGCCACCCCCGGCGAGTGACTCTCCGCGGCCTTCCTCCTGCGCGAGAGGGGCGCTCCATGGCATCCTCTCCTCGTGCCGACTCCCCCGGCGCCGGAACCCCTTGACGACAGGAACGACATGAGCGAGCTCAGCTACCCGGACGACCTGCGCTACACGAGCGACCACGAGTGGGTCCGGACCGACGGCGAGACCGTCCGCATCGGCATCACGTCCTTCGCGCAGGACGCCCTGGGTGACGTCGTCTATGTCTCGCTGCCCGCGGTCGGGGACACCCTCGCCGTCGGGGACGCGTGTGGCGAGGTCGAGTCCACGAAGTCCGTGAGCGACATCTTCGCCCCGGTCGCCGGGGAGGTGACGGCCATCAACGACGCTCTGGACGGGGCGCCGGAGCTGATCAACAGCGACCCCTACGGCGAGGGCTGGATGTTCGAGGTCCGCCCCGAGGACCCCTCGGCCCTCGACGACCTCATGAACGCCGGGGACTACCAGGCATCACTCACGTCCTGAGGCGTGGTGGGCAGCGGCTCCCTGTGGGCCGGCGTGAACTATCGTGAGCAGGGGAGACCCAGCGACACGGACGAGGAGGACCGCAGCGTGAGCGACGAGCACGAGGACGACACGACCCCGCGCGAACCAGACGACGTCAGCATCGAGCCGCGCACCATGCGGTTCCCGGGTGTTCCGGGCACCGAGGTCGAGCACGGGGAGGCTCGTGCCCGGCTGACCTCGGAGGACCGAGCCACCATCGGCGCCCTGCGTCCGGGCACCGCACTCCTCATCGTCCAGCGGGGACCGAACGCCGGCGCACGGTTCCTCCTCGACGACGACCAGGTCACGGCCGGCCGGCATCCCGACTCCGACATCTTCCTCGACGACGTCACCGTCTCGCGCAAGCACGCCACCTTCGCCCGTGAGGGCGAGGGCTACGTGGTCAGGGACTCCGGCTCGCTGAACGGCACCTACGTGAACCGGGAACGGATCGACGAGGTCGTCCTGTCGACGGGCGACGAGGTCCAGATCGGCAAGTTCCGCCTCGTCTACTACGCCGACTGACGCCTCCGGATGGCGGCACGCCTGACGATCGGTCGGGTCCTCGCCCGGCTCGCCGACGAGTTCCCCGACCTCACCCCCTCCAAGATCCGCTTCCTCGAGGCCGAGGGCCTGCTCACCCCCGAGCGGACGCCTTCCGGATACCGGACCTACGGTGAGGACGACGTCGAACGGCTGCGCTATATCCTCGCCGCCCAGCGCGACCGGTTCTGGCCGCTGCGTGTGATCAGGGAGGCGCTCGACGCGCTCGACCGTGGCCTGGCCGAGCCGGAGCACCCCGGCGGCCTGCCCCGCGTGCCCGAGCCCGCCACCGACCCCGCCGTGCCCACCCCGTCTGCCCTGCAGGCCCGGCGGGAGCTGTCCCTGACCGGTCCCGAGCTGCGCTCCGCGGCGGGCCTCGACCGGGAGACGTTCCACGCGCTCGAGAACTTCGGGCTGCTCGACCCGGATGCGGGGGGCCGCTTCGACGCGCACGACCTCGACATCGCCGTCGCGGCCGCCCGCCTCTCCCAGCACGGCCTGGAGGCCCGTCACCTGCGCTCCTTCCGCACGGCGGCGGACCGGGAGATCGGCCTCGTGCACCAGGTGCTCTCCACGACCCGGGGCGAGGCCCGTGAGGACCTGGCAGCAGAGATGCTCGCGTCCTGCATCGCCCTCCACGTCGCCCTGGTCAAGGCCGGGATGGACCGCTGACGCGAGCGCTCCGCCGGGAGGTTCCGCCGGGAGGTACGGTGGAGGCGTGAGAGAGGTCGATGTGCTCGGGGTCCGCGTCGAGATGCCGACGAATCACCCGATCGTCCTGCTGCGCGAGCGCGACGGCGGGCGCTACCTCCCCATCTGGATCGGTGCACCCGAGGCTGCGGCGATCACCTATGCCCAACAGGGAGTCGTGCCGCCTCGCCCGATGACCCACGACCTCATGCGCGACATGCTCGCGGTCCTCGGGCACACCCTGACGGAGGTGCGCATCGTCGCCCTCAAGGACTCCGTCTTCCACGCCGCGCTCATCATCGACGGCAACACCGAGGTGAGCTCCCGAGCATCCGACGCGATCGCCCTCGCCCTGCGCACCGATGCGAAGGTTTTCGTCGACCCCGCGGTGCTCGACGAGGCCGCGATCGTCGTCTCCTCGGAAGAGGACGACGAGGTGGAGCGGTTCAAGGAGTTCCTCGATCACGTCTCGGCCGAGGACTTCGACAAGCCGGAGGACCCGGACAGCCCCACCGAGGCCTGACCTTCCACCTCAACCTGAAGGCTGCCGACACGCCGCATCGGAGCCGCCCGGATGTTTGACGGGTGGGGGCCACGGAACTACCGTCGGGATGAACCACGATGTTGTAGTTATCCACGTGTCACCCGTCGGCCCGAGCCTGTGCGCCGGCGGTCGCACCAGTCAGGAGGAGGTTGGCATGGCCGCCACGCAGGACACCCCCCGGCACGCCACGCCGCCCGCCGCACAGGGACTCCTGTTCGACGACGATCTGCCCGAGCTCGACGAGGACACCGGCTACCGAGGCACGACTGCCTGCAAGGCGGCCGGCATCACCTACCGGCAGCTCGACTACTGGGCGCGCACCGGCCTCGTCGAGCCCTCCGTACGTAGCGCGACCGGGTCCGGCACCCAGCGCCTCTACGGCTTCCGCGACATCCTCGTCCTCAAGGTCGTCAAGAGGCTGCTCGACACCGGTGTCTCACTGCAGCAGATCCGCGTGGCCATCACCCACCTGCGCGACCGCGGCGTCGACGACCTGGCGCAGATCACCCTAATGAGCGACGGCGCCTCGGTCTACGAGTGCACCTCCGCCGACGAGGTCATCGACCTGGTGCAGGGCGGGCAGGGCGTCTTCGGCATCGCGGTCGGCCGGGTCTGGCGCGAGGTCGAGGGCGAGCTCGCCGAGCTGCCCAGCGAGCGGGCCGACGACACCGCCCCGGTGGCGCACCCGGACGACGAGCTCTCCGCTCGGCGTGCCCGGCGCATGGCCTGATCCACCTCCGCCCACTGGTAGATTCGATCCTGCTGATCGACCCTGCGCGGGAGAGTCCTCGAGGTGCTGGCACCTGCGAGGCGCCGAAGGGGCAACATCCCCGGAACCTCTCAGGCGCCCGGACCGCGCAGGTCAGGCACATCTGGAGACCCTGACCGGTCGACAGACGGGGAGCGTGGACCGCTCGACCCCGTCAGGAGCAGACAATGCCGATCGACCAGCCGACCGACCAGTCCGTCAGCGGACTGTCCGACTTCGTCGCCCGCCACGTCGGACCGGGCCCCGACGACATCGCGCACATGCTCGAGGTGGTGGGCCAGCCGTCCCTGGACGCGATGTGCGACCGGGCGATTCCAGGGGCGATCCGCTCGACCGAACGCCTCGACCTTGGCGCCGCGCCCAGCGAGAGCGCAGTGATCGACGAACTTCGGGAGCTCGCTTCGCGCAACACGGTCGTCCGCTCGCTCATCGGGCTCGGCTACTACGGCACCGTCACACCGCCCGTCGTGCGGCGCAACGTCCTCGAGAACCCTGCCTGGTACACCGCGTACACCCCCTACCAGCCGGAGATATCGCAGGGCCGCCTCGAGGCGCTGCTCAACTTCCAGACCGTCATCAGTGACCTCACCGGGCTGCCCATCTCGGGCGCGTCCCTGCTCGACGAGGCGACTGCCGCCGCCGAGGCAATGTCCCTCATGCATCGGGCCACGCGGTCCGCGACGGACGCGGTGGTGCTCGTCGACGAGCAGGTCTATCCGCAGACGATCGCCGTGATGCAGACCCGCGCCGAGGCCCTCGGCCTGCCCCTCGTCGTCGCCGACCTGACCGCCGTCTCGAGCGGGGAGCAGCTCGCCGCCGCTGCCGGCGACCGGCCGGTCGCCGGCGTCGTCGTGCAGTACCCCACCGCAACCGGCGAGATCCTCGACTGGCGAGCCCTGACCGACGCCGTCCACGGCGCCAAGGGGCTCGTCACCGTGTGCGCCGACCTCCTCGCCCTGGCCCTCCTGCAGGCCCCGGGGGAGTGGGGAGCCGACATCGCAGTCGGCAGCGCCCAGCGCTTCGGTGTCCCGATGGGCTTCGGCGGCCCGCACGCCGGCTACATGTCGGTCCACCAGGGCCTCGAGCGGCAGCTGCCCGGACGGCTCGTCGGCGTCTCCGTCGACGCCGCGGGACAGCCGGCCTACCGCCTCGCCCTCCAGACCCGCGAGCAGCACATCCGGCGCGAGAAGGCGACGTCCAACATCTGCACGGCACAGGTGCTGCTCGCCGTCATGGCGAGCATGTACGCCGTGTGGCACGGCCCGGACGGGCTCACCGCGATCGCACGGCGCGTCGCCAGCCAGACGGGACGCGCCCGGGCGGCGCTGCTGGGGGAGGGTGTCGAGGTCGTGGGTGACACGTGGTTCGACACCATCACGCTGGCCGTCCCCGGACGAGCCGCCGAGCTGGTCCAGCGGTTCCTCGAGCACGACCTCAACGTCCGGCACGTCGACGACGACCACATCGCGCTCAGCTTCGACGAGACGACGACGGACGAGACGGTGCGTGAGGTGTGCGACGTGCTCGGAGCGGCGGTCGGGGACGAGACCGGCGAGGTGAGCGGCATACCGGAGGGGCTGACGCGGACGACCGACTTCCTGACGCACCCGGTCTTCCACGCCCACCGCTCCGAGACCGCGATGCTGCGTTATCTGCGCACCCTGTCCGACCGCGACTTCGCGCTCGACCGGGGCATGATCCCGCTCGGCTCGTGCACGATGAAGCTCAACGCGACGACGGAGATGGAGCCGATCACCTGGCCAGAGTTCGCGAACCTGCACCCGTTCGCTCCCGCGGAGCAGACCGAGGGCATCCGGACCCTCATCGGGCAGCTCGCCGACTGGCTCTGCGAGATGACCGGGTATGACGCGGTCTCGCTCCAGCCCAACGCCGGGTCCCAGGGGGAGTTCGCGGGGCTCCTCGCGATCCACGCGTACCACGAGGCGCGCGGCGAGGGCCACCGACGGGTCTGCCTCATCCCGGCGAGCGCGCACGGCACCAACGCCGCCTCCGCCGTGATGGCCGGGCTCAAGGTCGTGGTCGTCAAGACGGCCCCCGACGGCAGCGTCGACATGGACGACCTGAGGTCGAAGATCGACACGCACCGCGACCAGCTCGCCGCGATCATGGTCACCTACCCGTCCACGCACGGCGTCTACGAGGACACCATCACGGAGCTGTGCCAGCTGGTCCACGAGGCCGGCGGCCAGGTCTACGTCGACGGCGCGAACCTCAACGCCCTCGTCGGCCTCGCCGAGCCGGGCCAGTTCGGGGCCGACGTGTCGCACCTGAACCTGCACAAGACGTTCTGCATCCCGCACGGCGGCGGCGGCCCGGGCGTCGGCCCGGTCGCGGTCCGTGAGCACCTCGCGGCGCACCTGCCGAACCACCCGCTCGCCCCCGAGGCCGGCCCGAAGACGGGTGTCGGGCCGGTCTCCGCCGCGCCCTACGGCTCAGCGCTGATCCTGCCCATCTCGTGGGCCTACATCCGGCTCATGGGCGGTGCCGGGCTGCGGCACGCGACCCAGGTCGCGGTCCTCAACGCCAACTACATCGCTGCGCAGCTGCGCGACCACTACCCGGTGCTCTACTCGGGTGACGACGGACTCGTCGCGCACGAGTGCATCCTCGACCTGCGGGCGTTGACAGCTCAGACCGGGGTGACCGTCGACGACGTGGCCAAGCGCCTCATCGACTACGGCTTCCACGCGCCGACGATGTCGTTCCCGGTCGCCGGCACGCTCATGGTCGAGCCGACCGAGTCGGAGAACCTGCACGAGCTCGACCGGTTCTGTGACGCGATGATCGCGATCCGCGAGGAGATCGCCGCAGTCGCCCGTGGCGAGGTGGCCGCAGCAGACAGCATGCTGAGGCACGCTCCGCATACCGCCCGCGACCTCGCGGGCGAGTGGAACCGCCCCTACGACCGGGGAGCCGCGGTGTTCCCGGCCGGGGTCGTGCCGGGCGACAAGTACTGGCCGCCGGTCGGTCGCATCGACCAGGCCTACGGTGACCGCAACCTCATCTGCTCGTGCCCCGCCCCTGAGGCCTTCGAGGACTGACCGGCCCCGGTTCTGGCGGCGGCTCCCGTCGGGTTGTCGCGCGACAGCGTGATTTTGTGATTGTCTCGGGGCGTGGGCACCGACGTCGAGCAGGCCAGGTACACACGCGAGCAGCGGCAGCGCTACCGCGAGAAGGTGCGTCGCGACCTCGACGTGTTCGAGCGCATGCTGAGCCACAGCCACTTCGAGTTCGACCGGCCGATGACCGGGCTCGAGATCGAGCTCAACCTGGTCGCCGACGATCTCGGCCCGAAGCTCGACAACAAGAAGGTCCTCGAGCAGATCGCCGATCCCGCCTACCAGACCGAGCTGGCCCGCTACAACATCGAGCTCAACGTGGCGCCCCGGCCGCTGCCCGGGGATGCGGCGCTCGAGCTGGAGTCGCACCTGCGGTCCTCGCTGAACCAGGCCGCCGAGCGAGCGGCCCAGCTCGGCGTCGGCATCGTCGCCATCGGCATCCTGCCGACGGTCATGCCCGAGCACTTCGCCGGTGACTGGATCAGCGAGAACATCCGCTACTCGGCCCTCAACAACGCCGTGCTCGACGCCCGGGGTGAGGACGTGTGGCTCGAGCTGGAGGGGCCGACGGGGGAGCGGATCGCCCGCTACTCCGACTCGCTCGCCCCGGAGTCGGCCTGCACCTCGATCCAGCTGCACCTTCAGGTCGAGCCCGAGCGCTTCGCCGACCACTGGAACGCCGCCCAGGTCATCGCCGGGCCGCAGCTCGCCCTCGGTGCGAACTCGCCGTTCTTCCTTGGCCAGCGGCTCTGGGCCGAGACGCGGATCCCGCTCTTCATGCAGGCGACCGACACCCGCTCGGTCGAGCTCAAGGCCCAGGGCGTCCGGCCCCGGGTCTGGTTCGGGGAACGGTGGATCACCTCGATCTTCGACCTGTTCGAGGAGAACGTGCGCTACTTCCCGGCGCTCCTGCCCGAGATCTCCGAGGAGGAGCCCGAGGCCGTCTTCGAGCGGGGTGAGGTGCCCGAGCTGAGGGAGCTGCGCCTGCACAACGGCACCGTCTACCGGTGGAACCGGCCGATCTACGACATCGTCGGGGGACGGCCGCACCTGCGGGTCGAGAACCGGACCCTGCCGGCCGGCCCGAGCATCGTCGACGTCCTCGCCAACGCCGCGTTCTACTACGGCACGGTGCGGGTGCTCGCGGAGGAGGACCGCCCCGTCTGGACCCAGATGAGCTTCTCGGCGGCCGAGGAGAACTTCGAGGAGGCCGCGCGCCTGGGCATCGACGCCCGCACCTACTGGCCGCGCCTCGGCGACGTGCCGGCATCCGAGCTCGTGCTGCGTCGCCTGCTGCCCATGGCCAACGAGGGGCTGAGCCGCTGGGGGGTCTCGCAGGCCGTCCGGGACCGCTTCCTCGGGGTCATCGAGCAGCGCTGCATCAAGGGGGTCAACGGCGCCTGCTGGCAGACCGAGTGCGTGGCCCGGCTCGAGGCCCGTGGGCTGACCCGGGACGAGGCCCTGCGCGAGATGCTGCGCGCCTACATCGACGGCATGAACGCCAACGAGCCGGTCCACACTTGGGACCTGCCGCGCGGCTAGCCCATCCCGACCACCCGAAGGGTCGGCTCAGCGCTGCCGGAAGAGGCGCCACGGCGAGATGTTGAACGCCCCGATGCAGCGGGTCGCCCGGTGGTGGGTCAGCACGCTCATCGAGCCGGCGTCCATGACGAGCTGCGCGGCGAACCGCGGGTCGACCTGCAGGTAGGTGGCGGCGAGGACGCGCAGTGCGTGCCCGTGGCCGAACAGCGCCACGTCGCCGTGCTCTAGCGCGGGCCACACCTTGTCGATGACCTGCTGGCAGCGGTCGGCGACCTGCTCGACGGTCTCTCCGGGGGTCTCGCCCGGGACGACCCCGTCCTCGAAGAGCTCCCAGCGATGGCCCAGCCGGGCGCTGATGTCCTTGGTCGTGATGCCCTCGTAGGCGCCGTAGTCCCACTCGCGCAGCAGCGGCTCGACCTGGAAGTCGCCGAGCCCGGCCAGCTCCGCGGTCCGCTTCGCGCGCTGCAGCGGCGAGACGAGCACCTCCGCGAACTGGTGGCCCCGGAGGATGTCGGCGAGCTCGCGGGCCGCCTGCTCGCCCTGCGGCAGGAGCGGCAGGTCCGTCGTGCCGGTGTGCTGGCCGGTGAGCGACCATTCCGTCTCGCCGTGGCGGAAGAGATAGAGGTTGCCGGGCACGACGCCGTCGGGCTGGGGCATGGCCCAAATGTAGACCTGGCCGGCCGGGCGGGGATGCCGAGAGGCGCGTGCGGCAGACTGCACGGCATGGACCTGCGCTACCGCCTGCTCAACGTCTTCGCCATCGAGGGACAGCCCTTCTCCGGCAACCCGCTCTGTGTCTTCGAGGACGCTGCAGGGCTCGACGAGGCCGAGATGCTCGCGTGGGCCCGGCAGTTCAACCTCAGCGAGACGACGTTCGTCACCGGCCTCGACACGTACGGCGAGGCCGCCCAGGTGCGGATCTTCACCCCGGGCTACGAGATGCCGTTCGCGGGACACCCGACCCTCGGGACGGCCCACGTGGTGGCCGAGCTGCTCGACGGGGGCGCGCGGCGGGACGCGGTGACCCTCCGGCTTCCCGCCGGCTCCTTCCCTGTGGCGCGCACGGAGGACGGCTGGCGGCTGCGCGCCCAGGCGCCCCGTGTCCGGGACGCCGAGGCCACGCCCGCAGAGCTCGCCGCCGCCCTGGGGTTGGCGGAGGAGGCGGTCTGCGCCGGGGACTCCCAGTGGGTCTCGACCGGGGTGGAGCAGCTGCTCGTCCGCGTCGCGGACGCCGAGGCGGTGCGAGCGGCTGTCCCCGATGTCCCGCTGCTCGAGCGGTACGCGACCTCGGAGACGGGGTCGCCCCAGGTCTACGTGTGGGCCTGGACGGGAGAGCACACCGTCGAGGTGCGGCTCTTCGCCGTGAGCGGCAGCTGGGTGGACGAGGACCCGGCGACCGGCTCGGCGTGCGCCAACCTGGGCGGCTGGCTGGTGTCCCGGGGGCAGCGGGAGCGGGCGGTGACGGTGACCCAGGGTGCCGCCGTCGACCGGCCGTCCCGGCTGCACCTCACCATCGACGCCGACGGGCAGATCTTCGTCGCCGGCCGGGTCGTCGAGGTGGGCAGTGGGTTCGTCAGCCGCTGACCCGAGCGCGGCGGACGAGCTCGAAGCACACGACGGCTGCGGCGGCGGCGACGTTGAGCGACTCGACGCCGCCCGACATCGGGATCGAGACCCACTCGTCGACCAGTGACCGGACCTCCTCGCCATGCCCCGCTGTCTCGCCGCCGAGCACGAACGCGACCCGCTCGGGCAGGTCGGCGGTGAACAGGTCCGTCTGACCTACGGCGTCGAGACCGACCACGTGGAAGCCGCTGTCGCGCAGCAGCCGCACCGCCTCGGCCGAGGTGAAGGCCTTGAGGATCGGTGCCCGGAAGGCGACACCGGCCGACGCCTTGACGACGAGGGGGTCGAGGGAGGCGACGCCGCGGCGTGGCACGACGATCCCGTCGACGCCCGCCGCCGTGGCGGACCGGATGATCATCCCGACGTTCGCCGGCGTGGTGACGCCGTCGAGGACGAGCACCGTGCTGAGCGCGCCGTCGGTGAGGGCGCGCTCCAGCGGGCGCATCCGCGGGGCGACGACGTCGGCGAAGACCCCCTGGTCCTGGCGCCCGTTGCCGGCCAGCTTCTTGACGCGCTCGGCGGAGGCCCGCTGCACGGGCACGCCTCGCCGGCGGGCGGCCTGCTCGATGTCCCGCACTGCACCACCCCGCGCGCCCTCGGCGAGGACGACCTTGTCCACGGCCAGCTCGTCGTCGAGGAGGACCTCGTGCACGGGGTTGCGTCCGTAGACCGTGATGAAGCGGTCCTTGGGGGAGATGTCGGCGCTCACCGCGTCAGGATGGCACAGCGGGCGGAGACGGTATGCCGCTCAGCCGGCTGAGCGGCATACCCGAGGGCTGCGGGGGACGGGGAATGCGAGGGGAGGGGACTGCGTTTGGTAAGTTGAATCGTCAACAAACTAGGGACTGGGACACGAGATGCAATTCGGGATCTTCACGGTGGGCGACGTCACGACCGACCCCACGACGGGCCGCACCCCCACCGAGCAGGAGCGGATCAAGGCGACCGTCGCGATCGCGAAGAAGGCGGAGGAGGTCGGCCTCGACGTCTTCGCGACGGGCGAGCACCACAACCCGCCGTTCGTCGCGCCGGCGAACCCGACCGTGCTGCTCGCCAACCTGGCGGCCGTGACGGAGCGGATCATCCTGACGACGTCGACGACGCTCATCACGACGAACGACCCCGTGCGGCTCGCGGAGGACTACGCCTACCTGCAGCACCTGGCCGACGGCCGGGTCGACCTGATGATGGGCCGCGGCAACACGGGCCCGGTCTATCCGTGGTTCGGCAAGGACATCCGTGAGGGCATCCCGCTCGCCATCGAGAACTACGCGCTGCTCCACCGGCTGTGGCGCGAGGACAACGTCGACTGGCAGGGCCGCTTCCGCACCCCGCTGCAGGGCTTCACCTCGACCCCGCGCCCCCTCGACGGCGTGCCGCCGTTCGTCTGGCACGGCTCGATCCGCAGTCCGGAGATCGCCGAGCAGGCCGCCTACTACGGCGACGGGTTCTTCTCCAACCACATCTTCTGGCCGGCGAGCCACACCAAGCAGATGATCGCGCTCTACCGGCGCCGCTTCGAGCACTACGGACACGGCAGCGCCGACCAGGCCATCGTCGGCCTCGGCGGGCAGGTCTTCATGCGCAGCAACAGCCAGGACGCGATCCGCGAGTTCCGGCCGTACTTCGACAACGCGCCGGTCTATGGCCATGGCCCCTCGCTCGAGGAGTTCATGCGCCAGACCCCGCTCCTCGTGGGCAGCCCTCAGCAGGTCATCGAGGCGACCCTCGGCTACCGCGACTACGTGGGCGACTACCAGCGCCAGCTCTGGCTGATGGACCACGCCGGACTTCCGCTCAAGACCGTCCTCGAGCAGCTCGACATCCTGGGCGAGGAGGTCGTGCCCGTGCTGCGCAAGGAGTTCGCCGCCCTCAAGCCGGCCCACGTGCCCGACGCACCGACGCACGCCTCGCTCGTCGCCGCGGCCGGTGGCGGCCACGACGCCACCGTCTACGCTCCCGGCGACGACGTGACCGGGGCCTCGCCCGAGCCGGCGACTGCCACCCAGAAGGAGACCAACCGATGAGCACCCGCATCGCCGTCATCACCGCCGGCATCACCGAGCCATCCTCGACGCGCCTGCTGGCCGACCGGCTGGCCCAGGCGACCGTCGACGCGCTCGGCGGCCCCGCCGCCGCCTCCGTGGACGTCATCGACGTGCGCGACATCGCCCACGACGTGACGAACAACGTGCTGACCGGGTTCGCGTCGCCGGCCCTGCAGGAGAGGCTCGACACGATCGCGGACGCCGACGCGCTCATCGTGTCGACCCCGATCTACAGCGCCTCCTACAGCGGGCTGTTCAAGATGCTCATCGACGTGCTGCCCAAGGACTCGCTGCGGGATAAGCCGATCCTGCTCGGCGCGACCGGTGGCACCGCCCGGCACTCGCTCGCGATCGACCACGCCCTGCGGCCGCTCTTCGCCTACCTCGGCGCCCTCGTGTCGCCGGTCGCCGTCTTCGCGGCGTCGGAGGACTGGGGGAGCACCGACGCGGGCCAGCTCGGGCAGCGGATCTTGCGGGCGGGAGCCGCCTTCGCTCGGCTCCTGACCGGGACCCCGGCGCCGAAGCAGGTCGACCCGTTCGAGGACGTGACGCCGTTCGAGGCGCTCCTCGCCGAGGTGGGCGGCGCGGCCTGACCTGCCGCGCCTCTCGCAACACATCTCCCTGGACGGGCCGTTCGGGGCCGAGCCGGTCGGCACGCCGACCCGTTCGACCACGAACGGTCCGTTCGCCTGTCAGGGCAGGGGCGGTGGGTGCACGGTCAGGACGTGGCGAGGTCGAGCTGGTCGATGACGAGGTCGGCGATCGCGAGGGATGCCGTGGCAGCGGGAGAGGGCGCGTTGCGCACCGAGAAGACGTTCCCCACCCGGCTGAACCGGAAGTCGTCCACCAGGCTGCCGTCCGCGTCCATGGCCTGGGCGCGCACCCCTGCCGGGCCACGGACGACGTCGGACGGCATGATCTCCGGGACGTAGCGGCGGGCGGCGGCGATGAAGGCCCGGCGGTTGAGCGACCCCCACATCTCGCGGGCCCCGGTCGCGACGTTGGCCTTGGCGAAGCTGCGGAAACCCTTGAACGACAACAGCTCGCGCAGCTCGCGCCCCTCCAGGTCCCGCCGGAGGTAGCCCTCGCGGGACAGGGCGAGCACAGCGTTGGGCCCGAGCAGGACGTTGCCGTCGACGCGCTTGGTCAGGTGCACCCCGAGGAAGGGGTAGCGCGGGTCGGGCACGGGATAGATGAGGCCCTTCACGAGGTGACGCGCACGCGGCACGAGCTCGTGGAACTCGCCACGGAACGGCACGATCCGCGGGAACGGTGAGTCGCCGGCCATGGTGGCCAGGCGGTCGGTGTGCAGCCCCGCCGCGATGACGAGCAGGTCGGCCTCGACCACGTCACCGGAGGTCGCGGTCACCCGCGTGGAGGTGCCGGCCGAGATCGCCTCGACCTCGAAGCCGGTGCGCACCTGCACCCCGTGGTTGCGGGCATCCTCGAGGAAGGCGGCCGCGATCCGCGAGAAGTCGACGATGGCGGTGGTGGGGGAGTGCAGCCCGGCGCGGCCCTGCACGTGCGGCTCGATCTCGGTCAGCTCGGAGGCGTGCAGCCACCGCACGCCCGGCACGCCGTTGGCGAGGGCCCGTTCGTGGATCCGCGCGAGGCGGCTCTCGTCAGCGGGGTCGAGAGCGACGAGGACCTTGCCCACCTCCTCGTAGGGCAGGCCCCGGGTGTGGCAGTAGTCGCGGAGCCGGCGCACCCCCTCGCGGGACAGCCGCGCCTTGTCCGAGCCGGGCTGGTAGTACAGGCCGGCATGCACGACACCGCTGTTGCGTGAGGTCTGGTGCAGCCCGGGCTCGGGCTCCTTCTCCAGCACGGTGATCGCCGCCGCGCGCCGCGCCATGGCGAGGGCGCGCGCGATCGCGGCACCGACGATGCCGGCGCCGACGACCACGACCCGCTCTGCCCCCACCCGTTCACGCTATCCGCAGTTGCCGGCGACGGGGGCGGGACCCGAGATCTGTCGACCGGACAGGTCGAGGCGACTGTCCACACCCGTGGGCCCCTGCACCCACCGTCCACAGCCCGGGCCGCGGCCGGCTGCCGTGCCGGCCGGGCGAGGGCACAGTGGAGGCGACTGAAGGGAGTGCGCCATGTCCAACGTCATCCACCTGCTGACGGGCCGACCCATCCGTTCCCTCGAGGACGTGCTGCCGGCGCCGGGCGAGTGCCTCCCGTGCTTCGTCGCGCGGATGGTGGGCACCCAGGGTTGCTCGGGCGCGATGGGCTGGGTCGAGCAGTTCCGCGTGCACCGGGCGAGGCGCGCGACGGCTCTGGTGCGCCGGCTCGGTGCCCAGGGCGCCCTGTGCGACTGCATGCTGACCGACGTCGTCTGGCAGCTCAGCCCCGGGCTGTGGGAGTGGACCCACGACGGGCGGCTCGTGCCCCCTGCCGAGGCACCACCCTGCCAAGGGGTGCGCCCGAACTCGACCCAGCCGTGCCCCCACTGGGTCGCGGTCGACGAGCTCGCGATGTGACCGGTCGGGGGGCCGATGCGCAGCCCTGGAGCGCCGTGACAGGGTGTGCCCATGGCGAGGTACTTCGATGTCCATCCCGTCGACCCGCAGCCGCGGGCGATCCGGCAGGTGGTCCAGATCCTCCAGGACGGGGGCCTGATCGCCTATCCCACCGACTCGTGCTTCGCCCTCGGGTGCTCCCTCGACAACCGGGAGGGCAAGGAGCGGATCACGCGCATCCGCCACCTCGACGACAAGCACCACTTCACCCTCGTCTGCGCCGACTTCGCCCAGCTGGGGCAGTTCGTCCACCTCGACAACGCGGTCTTCCGTGCCGTCAAGGCGGCGACCCCCGGCCCCTACACCTTCATCCTCCCTGCCACCCGCGAGGTCCCGAGGCGGCTGCTGCACCCCAAGAAGAAGACGGTCGGGGTCCGGATCCCCGAGCACCCGGTGGTCCGGGCCCTGCTCGGCGAGCTCGGGGAGCCGATCCTCTCGAGCACCCTGCTGCTGCCTGGCATGGACGACCCGTTGACGGATGGCTGGACCATCAAGGAGGAGCTCGACCACAGCGTCGACGCGGTCATCGACTCAGGCGAGTGCGGCCTCGAGCCGACGACGGTCGTCGACTTCAGCGACGGCTACCCGGAGGTCGTCCGGGTCGGTGCAGGAGACCCGGGCCCCTTCGAGTGAGGCTCGCCCGGTCTCACAGCTCCTCGTGCGTGTCCGGGTCCCCGCCGAACAGGCGGCCGTCGGGGCGGCCCAGCGCGCTGATCGCGGCCATCTCGGCGTCGGTCAGCTCGAAACCCAGGACGTCGAGGTTGGTCCGTTGCCGCTCGGGCCGGGCCGACTTCGGCAGCGGGACCGACCCGAGCTGCAGGTGCCACCGGAGGATGACCTGTGCCGGGGTCACCTCGTGAGCGCGGGCCGCGTCCGCCACTGGCGCCTCGTCGAACGGTGCCCGGCGCTTGCCCAGGGGGCTCCATGCCTCGGTCCGGATGCCGAGGCGTTCGTGGACCTGGCGCATCCGCTCCTGGGGAAACCAGGGGTGCAGCTCGATCTGGTTCACGGCCGGCATCACCCCGGTCGCGTCGATGACGTTGGACAGGTGCTCCTCCGTGAAGTTGCTGACCCCGATGGTCTGCACCAGTCCGTCCCGCTGCGCCTGGACGAGCGCCCGCCACGCCTCGACATAGAGGCCACGGCTCGGGTTCGGCCAGTGGATCAAGGCGATGTCGACCTGCTCGACGCCGAGCCGCCGAGCCGAGTCGCGCAGCGAGCCGAGCGCGAGGTCGTAGGCGTGGTGGCGCCCCGGGATCTTCGTCTCGAGGAGGATCTGCTCGCGCGGTACGGCGCTGCGGTGCACGGCCTCACCGACCTCACGCTCGTTGCCGTAGTTGACGGCGGTGTCGAGCAGGCGGTAGCCGAGCTCGAGCGCGGACCCGATCGCCTCGACGGCCTCCGTGCCCTTCAGCGGGTAGGTGCCGAAGCCGAGGACCGGCAGCTGGGTCGTGTCGTTGAGTGCGAGGGTGGGCAACGTCGTCACCCGGGTCACGGTATGCCGCTCACCGCGGTCCCAGCCAGCCGGATCCACTCGCCGTGGGGGTGGCAGACGCCCCACGCCTCGGCCGGCAGCTCCCGTCCCTGCCGCCACCGGCGCGCTCCGAGGACGGTGGTGTCCGTCTCGAGGGCAACCCCCTCGGGCCGAGGTAGCCCGGGGACGGCCGCCGTCGGTTCGGCCGTGACCCAGCTGACGGCCGGCAGGTCGGCGGCATACCGGGCGAGCACCTCCGCGACCTCGGCGCGACGTGACCGCTTGACGTAGGTCAGCGCCCAGGAGCTGAACACGATGAGGTGGACGTCCGTGCCGTGGGCAGCTCCTGCCCGGTCGAGCACGGACTGGATCGTCGGCGCAAGGTCGTCGACCATGTCCCCGGCTCGCAGCGCCGGAGCATCGCGACGCACGAGCTCGATCGCGGCTCGGAACCGCTCGATCCGTCCGGGAACGTCGGGCCAGAGGCACGCCTCCAGCCAGCGCAGGGCGTCGTCGTCGTCGATGTCCACGGGGGCCAGGTCGAGGCCGACCCGCGCGGCAACTGGTGGCAGCGTGAGGCAGGTCAGGGGAGTGGGGGAGCGGTCCTCTCCCTCGCACGTGACTGCCGAGCCCGGGTCGCCCATGACGATCCCGGCGCCGCGCCGGTGCAGCTCGATCCGGTAGCGGTCGGCCTGCAGGAGCAGACCCGCACTCGCTCCGAGCTCGACGAGGACGACCGGGGTGGCGCGGGCGTCGCGGGCGGCGAGCGCAAAGGCCGCGGCCAGGTAGACGGCCCGGTTCACCTCGTTCGTCTGGGTGCGTCGGGTGGCGATCGTGTGCCGCAGCTCGTCCGCGTGCTCGAGGATGGTCCTCCGCACGTCCGGCCACGGGTCGCCCGCCGGCACGGCGTCGCGTCCGACCACGCTCGGGTACCACCGGGCCGCAGGCACCGACGGGTTCCGCAGCACCAGGTCGTGCAGGGCCGCGAGGTAGAGCACGGGCCGTGCCTGCCCCGGCTGTGCCGCGAGCAGGAGCGACGCGGCCCGGGGGTCGTCGGCGAGGCCACGGCAGATGGCGCTGTAGAGCCGCAGGTGCGACTGGCCCTCGGCGAACCGGCTGAAGTCCTCGCGGACATCGCGCAGCTCGGCGGTCTCCGGGACGTCGGGTGGCAGGCTCGTCACCCCGGCAAGCCTAGGTGCGCTCGAGCAGGACCATGACCTCGTGGTGCGTCGTCTGCGGGAACATGTCGAAGAGCCGGGCGGCGACCGGTCTCAGGCCCGGCATCGCCGCGAGGTCCCGTGCCAGGCTCTCGACGTTGCAGCTCGAGTAGACGACGTGGCGCACCGCCGAGCCCTCCAGCCACCCGGCAAGCTGCCGGCCGATGCCGCGGCGAGGCGGGTTGACGACGACGGCGTCGGGCGCCTGGAGACCCCGGTGCACCAGGGTCGTCGCGTCTCCGACCTCGAAGCGCAGCCTCCCGGTGATGGCCCCGGCAGCAGCGAGGGAGGCCGCACTGGTCCGGGCGCTCTCGATCGCCTGACTGGAGAGCTCCACCCCGAGCACCTCCCGGGGTGGCGACGAGCCGGCGGTCGCGGCGTGCAGGGCGAAGCCGCCCACGCCGCAGTACAGGTCCCACAACGTCTCTGGCGAGACCGTGCCGATCCAGTCCCGCGCCTGGGCATAGAGGGCTGCGGCGACCGCCGTGTTCGTCTGGAAGAAGCTGTTGGGGCGCAGCTGGAGCGTCACGCCGCCGAGGTCCATCGGCAGCAGCTGCCGGTCCGTGAGGACGATCTCCCGGTCGCCCTCGAGGACCGCCTTGTGCTCCGGCTGGAGGTTCAGCGAGACCACGGCGGCCGAGGGAATCCGCCGCTGCAGCGTGGGCAGGAGCTTGCGCAGCAGGGTCTCGTGCTTGCGTGACCGGGCGACGAAACGGATCATCAGCTCGTCGTCGGGCGAGCGGGTGACGATGAGGTGCTTCAGCTCGCCCCGGCGGCTCGCCACGTCGTAGGGCTCGAGGCGCGCCTCGTCGACGAAGTCCGCGAGCAGCGGCAGGGCCTCGGCGAGCCCCGGCTCGTAGAGGCCGCACTCGCGCAGGTCGACCCCGACGCCGGCCTCGTCGAGGATCCCGATGGTCACCCTCCCGGGCGAGCCGCCGACCACCAGCTTGGCCTTGTTGCGAAATCCCGCCTCCCGGCTCGGGGACGGTGGGAGCCACGAGGTCGGCGCGACGAACGGGGCGAGCGCGCGGGTGCAGCGGTCCTGCTTGGAAGCGAGCTGAGCGGCATACGGCTCGCCCATCAGCGTGCACGAGCGGCACCGGGCGGAGTCGAAGTAGGCGCACTGCATCGGGGTCAAGGGTAGGCGCCCGCGCCAGTTACGGGCCGGCGGGGA
>DASSTN010000054.1:0-7628 GCA_035707905.1 Intrasporangium sp. | reverse complement strand
CGGAAGTCGGTGGGGCGGAAGCCCATGCCGCTCGCGAAGGCGACAGCCCGGCCGTTGTCGGTGCCGACCCAGTAGACGACGTGGCTCTGCCCGGCCGCCTTGGCCTCGGCGGCGCCGCGCCGCACGAGGGCGGTCGCGACCCCGGAGCCACGGCGCTCCGGAGCGACCCACAGGCCGAAGATCTCGCCCGCCTCGCCCTCGCTCGTGGACTTGGAACGGCCCACGCTGACGACGCCGACGGCGTTGCCGTCCTGCTCGGCGACGAGGCGCACGGACCGCTTCATCCGCTCGCGCCAGACCGACTCGTCATACGTGGACTCCTCGTCGAACCGGCCGACGAACGCCTCCGGCGACTCCCGCAGCGCCTCCAGGCGGACTGCTCGGTAGGCCTCCCAGTCGTCTTCCGTCAAGGCACGCACGGTCAGTTCGCTCATGGAGACACCTTGGCATGAACCACCGACCACCGGCGACCGCGGGGTGGCGAACGGTGGGTGACGAAACGTTCACTCGCCCGTACCCACCCGCGTGCGTCTGCTCACGGGGAGGGCAGGTCGACCCGCATCTCCACCTCGTGCAGCTCGGCCTTGCGCGGGTGCGGGTGGGTCAGCCCCGTGCGGACGAAACCGCACCGCTCGTAGAGGGCGATGGCCGCGGCGTTCGAGTGCGCGACCTCGAGGACGACGTGATCCTTGCCACGGCGGCGGGCCTCCTGCAGGACGGCATGGACGAGGGCCTCGCCGACCCCCAGGCCCCGGCCGCGGGGTGAGACGTACATCCCGAAGAGGGTGGCGGTGGTCGCCCGCTCGGGCTCCCAGTGGGTGCCGAGGCCGGCGCTGCCCAGGACGCCCCGATCGTCCCGTGCCTGCACGAGCCAGGCCCCCTCGATCTGGTCGCGCCAGTCCGCCTCCTCGTAGACCGCCTCGTCGGCGTAGGTGAACCAGAAGGCGTCGGGCGCGTCCTGGAGCATCTCGAGCCGGATGTCGCGGTGGCTCTCCCAGTCGTCCGGGAGGACCCGGTGCAGGTGCAGGCGCTCGGCTCCCACGGACCAGCCCCGCTCAGACCTGTCCCGACGCGAGCTGCCGGGACCGGGCGGCGGCGGCCTCCATCGCGGTGATGAAGGCGGCCCGCACCTTGTGGTCGTCGAGCTGTCGGAGCGCGGCGACGGTCGTGCCGCCCGGCGAGGAGACCTCCTCGCGCAGCACGGTCGGGTGGGCGCCGGTCTCACGAAGCATCGTCGCCGCACCGTAGAGCGTCTGGACCACTAGTTCCGTGGCGGTGGCCCGGGGCAGGCCGAGCACCACGCCGGCCTCGATCATCGCCTCGACCACGTAGAAGATGTAGGCGGGCCCGCTTCCGGAGATCGCGGTGACCGCGTCGAGGTGCTTCTCCTCGAGCCGGATCACCTTGCCGCACGACGAGAGCATCTGCTCGGCCTCGTCGAGGTGCTCCTCCGTGCAGTGCCGGCCGGGGGCGATCGCGGACATCCCCTGGTCGACGCGCGCCGGTGTGTTGGGCATCACCCTGACCACCGAGGACCCCTCGGGCAGCAACGACTCCAGCCGCTCGGTCGTGATGCCGGCGGCGAGCGAAACCACGGTGTTGCCGGGCACCACGTGCTCGCGGATCTCCTCGACGAGCCCGGTCATGTCCTGCGGCTTGACGACGAGGACGAGCGTGTCGGCGGCCTCGGCCGCCTCGACGTTGCCGAGGACGCGGACGCCATACCGCTCCGCGAGCGCCTCGGCCCGCTGCGGGTTGCGCTCGGTGATGACGATGTCGGCGCCGTCGCGCCCGGCCCGCAGCAGTCCGGACAGGAGCGTCTCGCCCATCACCCCAGCGCCGAAGATCGCCGTCGTGCCCACGGCTCAGCCCTTGGTCGCGAGACCGCGGAGGAAGAAGGCCACGTTGGCCGGCTTCTCGGCCATCCGGCGCATCAGGTAGCCGTACCACTCCTCGCCGTAAGGGATGTAGACGCGCATGGTGTCGCCGCGGTCGGCGATGCGCTTCTGCTCCTCGGGGCGGATGCCGTAGAGCATCTGGTACTCGAACGAGCCCGGGGCACGGCCGGACTGGGCGGCGAGCGCCCCGGCGATCTCCACGAGCCGGGGGTCGTGGCTCGCCACCATCGGGTAGCCCTCGCCGTGCATCAGCACCTTGAGGCACCGGACGTAGGCCTTGTCGACCTCCGCGCCGGACTGGTAGGCGACGGACTCCGGCTCCTTGTAGGCGCCCTTGCAGAGCCGGACCCGGGACCCGGCCGTGGCGAGGTCGCGGCAGTCGGCCTCGGTCCGGCGCAGGTAGGCCTGCACCACGGCCCCGACGAACGGGAAGTCCTGGCGCAGCTCGCGCAGCGCCTCGAGCGTGCGGTCGGTGGTGGTGTGGTCCTCCATGTCGAGGGTGACCGTCGTCCCGGCCTCCCGGGCCAGCGTGCAGATCTCCCGGGCGTACTCCAGAGCGATCTTGTCGCCGTCCCCGGGGAGCGCCTGCCCGAGCGCGCTCAGCTTGAGCGACACCTCGGCCCTGCCGCCCTCGGTTAGACCCCGTTCGCGCAGGGCCTTGAGGATCGTCACGTAGGCGTCCTTGGTGTGCTTCGCCTGCTCGGCGTCGAGGGTGTCCTCGCCGAGGTAGTCGATCGTCGAGCAACGCCCGGTCGCGTCGAGCTCTCCCGCTGCCGAGACGGCCTCGTCGGAGGTGGCGCCGGCCACGAAGCGCCGCACCACGGACCGCGAGACCGGTGCCTTCTCGATCACGTCCCGCACGCGCTCGGACTTCGAGAGCTGCAGGAGCGAGTTGCGCAGCAGGTCGCTGGCGTCCACGGTGACCTCCGTCGGTGAGCGGTTCAGAATGAGCGGCCGAGGGTTGAGCAGGTGAGGTTGAGCGGCTGAGCGGCCCGGCTGCGGCCGCACCGGGCAAATCTACCGCCGCAGACGGGCTCGCCCGCCACGTGCGACGCGCCCGTGGGGCAGACTCTCGGCATGGTGACCGAGCCCTTCCACCTGCTGACGTTCGACGACTACGGGGACGCGATCGGGCGGGCCGCGACGGTGCTGCGCGCCAACGCTGCGGCAGCCCCGCTCGAGGCAACGGTGCCGGCCTGCCCCGAATGGACCGTCTTCGACCTCGTCACGCACGTCGGGATGGTGCACCGCTGGGCCACCGACCACCTGCGGGGGCGAGGTGGAGGCGACCCTGCAGCGCACGAGACGGAGGGCCGTGAGGCAGGCGACCTGCTGGGCTGGTTCGACACCGGGGCAACGGCGCTGCTGCAGGCCCTCGTCGACGCGCCGGACGACCTCGACGCGCTCGTGTTCCTCAGGGACGCCCCGCCGGCCCCCGTCTTCTGGGCCCGCCGACAGGCCCACGAGACGACGATCCACGCGGTCGACGCGCTCGGGGCCCGCCTCGGCCGGACGCCCGCTCCCGAGGAGACGTGGATCCGCACTCCGCTCGCGCTCGACGGGGTCGACGAGCTGTTGAGCGGGTTCGTCCCCCGCGGCAGGCGACAGGCGGTGCACGCGCCTGCGCCGACGACGCTGCTCGTGCGCCCCGACGCCGCGACCGTCGCCTGGCACGTCACCCTTTCGCCGGACGAGCCCGCCGTGACCCGGCGCGTCGACGTGTCGATCGACTCGCTCCCGGAGGCCGACCGGGTGCTGACGGGGCATGCCGTGGAGGTCTACCTCTCGTTGTGGAACCGCACCGATGGTGCCGGTGCGCACGAGGACTGGTGGCGCGAGGTCATGAAGGTGACCTGGGCCTGAGGAGAAGAGGAGCAGGTATGCCGCTGAGCGGGCTCGGGCGGACCGTGCAGTCCGCGATCTACCGGGCGGGGGCCCTCGGGCACCGGCCTGCCGTACCGACGGACGGGGCGCGGCTCGAGGCCGCAGCCGAGCGGGCGATGTCGCGCCGCGCATTCGCCTATGTCGCAGGCTCCGCCGGGTCCGAGGAGGCCGCCCGGGCCAACCGTGCCGCCTTCGACCGGTGGGAAGTGCTGCCACCGATGCTCCGCGACGCGAACGAACGCGACGCTGGGGTAGATGTGTTCGGGCGGCGGCACGCGAGTCCGTTCCTGGTCGCGCCGATCGGGGCGCTGTCTGCCGTGCACCCGGACGCCGACCTCGGCGTCGCCCGCGGAGCCAGTGACCAGGGCGTGACCATGGTGCTGAGCAGTCAGGCGTCCGTGCCGATGGAGGACGTCGCTCGTCAGCTGGCCGGGTCCGGGCACTGGTTCCAGCTCTACTGGAGCAGTGACGACGACCTGGTGGCGAGCCTCGTCTCCCGGGCCGAGGCCTGCGGCAGCGAGGCGATCGTCGTCACCCTCGACACGGTCCACCTGGGCTGGCGCCCGCGGGATCTCGACCTCGGGCACCTGCCCTTCGCGCGCGGCGAGGGCATCGCCCAGTACACCTCCGACCCCGTCTTCCGCCGTCTCGTGTCCGAGCGCGTCCTCGCTGCCGGCGATCAGGACCGGACAACCCCGCCCGGGAGCGGGGCCGATGCCCCCGAGCCGCGGCCGACGCCGCGGGCCCTCGGCACCCTCCTGTCCATCAGCCGGCACTACCCCGGGCCCATCCGGGCGAACCTGCGGGCGCCCGAGCCCCGCGCTGCCGTCGAGACCTTCCTCGACGTCTTCTCGCGGCCGAGCCTCACCTGGGCCGACCTCCCCCGGCTCCGGGAGCTGACCAAGCTGCCGATCGTGCTCAAGGGCATCCTGCGGGCGGACGACGCTCGGCGGGCGCTCGACGAGGGAGTCGACGGCATCTACGTCTCGAACCACGGGGGCCGCCAGGTCGACCGTTCGGTCGCCGCGCTCGACGCCCTGCTCGACGTGGTGCCGGTGGTGCGCGACCGCGCCCCGGAGGTACCGGTCCTCTTCGATGGCGGCGTCCGGACCGGAGCGGACGCGTTCGTCACCCTCGCGCTCGGGGCGACGGCGATCGGGATCGGCCGGCCGCACGTCTACGGTCTCGCCCTCGCTGGCGACGCGGGAGTCTCCGAAGTGCTCCGCAACCTCCGAGCCGAGCTCGACCTGACGATGGCCCTCACGGGCTGCCGGACGATCGCCGACATCAACCCCGACCTCGTCCGCCCCCGCCACTCCCATTGACCGGCGCCTAAACAGGACCACGGTCCCCGTCCGGCGGCCGCACGCCACCAAACCCCGCCGGAACAGGACCACGGTCCCCATTCGGCGGCCGCACGCCACCGAACCCCGCCGGAACAGGACGTTGGTCCTCATCTGGCGGTCGCACGCCACCAAACCCCGCCGGAGCAGGACCGGGGTCCCCATCTGGCGGCCTCAGCCCTCCAGAACCTCGTCCGAGCGGGACCCCGGTCCCCATCAGGCGGGCTCGGCCAGGTCCCAGGGCTTGCTCGGAAAGTACCGCCGCCACTCGTTCGATAGCGGTGGCACGGTCATTCCTTTGTCCCGCATCGCGGTGATGATCCGCGAGAGGGTGTTTGCAGGCGTGTTGTAGATGTCCTTCGACAGCACGACCACGCGACGAACGCGCCAGTTGTCGAGTTGCTCGTCCCGCCTGACGTCCGCCTCCCATTGGGCGGGATCATCGGCGTGCTGACGGCCGTCGTACTCGATCACGAGCCCATGTCCCAGATAGGCGAGGTCGAAGCGATAGAGCAGCGAGCCGTCCCTGGCGTAGATCCGGTGACCCACCTTGGGCTCAGGTAGCCCTCCCAGAACGATTAGCATTCGCAAGCGCGATTCCATTGGAGAGTCGACGCCACGACGCACGAGGGCTGCGGCTCGTCTTGCCAGGGAGGCTCCCGGCCCACTGGCCAGAGCTGCCTGCTCGATCAACTGCTCCGGAGTACATCGCTGCTTCTTGACGAACGAGTCCCCCAAGACAACGAGGTCGACCAGGTTCAGCACTTGGGCGAGATCGAGGAAGGTCTGGATGGGCGTGGTGAGGCGGACGCCGCGTCTGACCGTCACTGCCTGCTCCCGCTTCGCACGATGGCCGACGATCCCCACCGTCTTGCACCGTGTCCCCGGGCTGGTCACATGGATGTCGGGATCATCGGGAACGACACCGCCCCACAGCACTGCGGCAGTGTGATGGGACACGTAACTGTCTGCTGCGGCAACCAGCAGGGCAGCAGTGGCGAGGACGTGTGTCGTGACCCCGACCTGGTCATGGACATAAACGCCTCGAAAGAGCAGCCGGTACCGTCGCCGCAGCTGCCACTGCGTCATCAGACCCTCCGGCAGCTCCGCTCTACGGAACGGCTGCCGAGGGTCGAAGGGCGCTTCCGTCACGCCCCTAGCCTCGTCAATTTCGCCCCTGGGGCGCCGGCGCTATCCACAGGCTCCTAACGGATACCGGCAGGGGCAGGGCGTAAGAAACCCGCCCGAACAGGACCACGGTCCCCATCCGGCGGCCCCCTGCCACCAAACCCCGCCCGAACAGGACCACGGTCCCCATCCGGCGGCTCAGACTGGGCGGCGGGCGAAGGCCTCCTGCAGTCCCTTGACCTCCGCCTCGAGCTCGGGGACCGGTCCCTCGACGACCGCGCCCGGCACGACCTGCTGGATCGGCAGGGCGGCCACCGGCCCGGGCGGGCAACCCCACGCGGTCCGCCACGCGACCAGCTGAGCCGAGCTCACGGCATACACGATCCGGCCGAGGCCGACCCAGCCGTGGGCGGCAGCGCACATCGGGCAGTGCTCCCCCGACGTGTACACGGTCGCCGCGCCCCGCTCCTCCGGGCTGAGCCGCGCCCCGGCCCACCGCGCGATCGCCAGCTCGGGATGGTGGGTGTGGTCCAGCTCGACGACGTGGTTGTGGTCCTCGAAGAGCTCGCGCCCGGCGCCCGAGACGAGCACGGACCCGAACGGCTCGTCGCCGCGCTCGAGGGCGAGCCGGGCCAGCTCCACGGCTCGCCGCAGGTGCCGCAGGTCGGTCTCCGTGATCGTCACGCCACCCTCCCGGTCACGAGCGCGAACGTGATGAACGCGCCTCCGTCGGCCTCGAGCATCTGCTGTGTCGGTGAGGTCATCCTGCCCTTGAGCTCCATCACGGCGCGCTCCCACAAGAGCCAGTTGGCGCACGCCTCGACCTGGCCCCGAGCCGTGACGTCCCGGAACGCCCGGCTGAACTCCCACTGGCTGCGCAGCCAGTCCACCGTGTGCCAGCCCGCGGTCTCGGCCCCGACGACCTTGTCGATGTGCTCGGGGATCTCGCCGAGCTCCCGGACCTCGCTCGTCAGTGCGGGGGTGGCGACGCCGAGCTGGCCACCGGGCCGCAGGAACCCCGCGATGTAGGGCGGGTAGTGGTCACCCGTGCCGAAGTACTCCCACGCATCGATGCTGACGATCGCGTCGAAGGTCTGCCGCCCGAAGGGCAACCGGTGCGCGTCGACCCGCATCGGCAGCACCCGGTCGTCGACGCCCGCCTCGCGGAACACCTCCCCCGCCTCGGTCGGGTCGACCCACAGGTCCGCCGCGACGACGCGCACGCCGAACTCCCTGGCGAGGAACACGGAGGTCGCCCCGAGCCCGGAGCCGAGGTCGAGCACGCGCATCTCGGGGCGCAGGTCGAGGTCCTGGGCGAGGTCCTCGAGCAGCCAGAGCGGGTGCGGCCCCATGTCGAGGTCGACCAGCCACTTGG
>DASSTN010000053.1:0-11165 GCA_035707905.1 Intrasporangium sp. | reverse complement strand
GGCTCGCTGAGCGGCATACGGTTGGGCGGTGAACCTCACCGAGCGCCTCCCGCGCGACCCTGACGCGGACTCGCTCTACGAGGCGTTCACGAAGTGGACGAGCGAGCGTGGGCTCACCCTCTATCCGCACCAGGACGAGGCGTTCCTCGAGGTCCTGTCGGGCAGCAACGTCATCCTCTCGACGCCGACCGGCTCGGGGAAGTCCCTCGTCGCGACCGCGGCCCACTTCACCGCGCTCGCCGAGGACCGGGTCTCGTTCTACACGGCCCCGATCAAGGCCCTCGTCTCGGAGAAGTTCTTCGCGCTCGCCGACCAGTTCGGCGCCGAGAACGTCGGGATGATCACCGGCGACGCCTCGGTCAACTCCGACGCGCCGATCATCTGCTGCACCGCCGAGATCCTGGCGAACCTCGCTCTGCGGGAGGGCAGCTCGGCCGACGTGGGCCTCGTCATCATGGACGAGTTCCACTTCTACAGCGAGCCCGACCGTGGGTGGGCGTGGCAGGTGCCGATCCTCGAGCTGCCCCAGGCGCAGTTCATCCTGATGTCCGCGACGCTCGGCGACGTGACGATGTTCCGCGACGACCTGACCCGGCGGACGGGACGGCAGACCGCGGTCATCACCGGCACGGACCGGCCGGTCCCGCTCGAGTTCACCTATGCCGTCACCCCGATCCACGACACGATCGAGGAGCTGCTCGAGCTCGACCGCGCGCCGATCTACGTCGTGCACTTCACCCAGGCCGCGGCGCTGGAGCGGGCGCAGGCGCTGGTGGGGCTCAAGATCACGACCCGCGAGGAGCGCGACGCGATCGCCCAGCGGATCGGCGCCTTCCGCTTCGGGGCCGGCTTCGGGCGCACCCTCTCTCGTCTGGTGCGTCACGGGATCGGCGTGCACCACGCAGGCATGCTCCCCAAGTACCGGCGCCTCGTCGAACAGCTCGCCCAGGACGGGCTGCTCAAGGTCATCTGTGGCACCGACACGCTCGGCGTCGGCATCAACGTGCCCATCCGGACCGTGCTGCTGACCGGTCTGACGAAGTTCGACGGGACGAAGCAGCGGCTGCTCAAGGCGCGCGAGTTCCACCAGATCGTCGGGCGTGCCGGCCGGGCGGGCTACGACGCCCGCGGCTGGGTCGTCGCGCAGGCACCGGAGCACGTCATCGAGAACCTCCGTGCCGACGCCAAGGCCGGCGACGACCCGAAGAAGCGGCGGAAGATCCAGCGCAAGAAGGCGCCGGAGGGCTTCGTCGGGTGGAGCGAGGAGACCTTCGACAAGCTCATCGCGGCCGAGCCCGAGGCGCTCCAGCCGCGCCTGCGCGTCTCGCACGCCATGCTCGTCAACCTCCTTGCCCGAGAAGGCAACCCGGTAGCACACGCGGCGCGGCTCCTCACGGACAATCACGAGGACGAGGCAAGGCAGCGCCGGCTGCGCCGGCACGCGCTCGTGCTCGCCAAGGAGCTCATGACCTCGGGCGTCGTCGAGCGGCTGCCGAGCGCGGAGGCGGACGGGCGGCGCTACGCCCTGACCATCGACCTGCAACGCGACTTCGCCCTCAACCAGCCGCTCGCCCCGTTCGCCCTCGCCGTCGTCGAGACCCTCGACCCGGAGTCGGAGACCTACGCCCGCGACCTCGTCTCGGTCATCGAGGCCATCCTCGAGGACCCCCGGCAGGTGCTGTGGGCGCAGGAGTCGAAGGCCCGCGGCGAAGCCGTCGCGGCGATGAAGCTCGAGGGCATCGAGTACGACGAGCGGATGGAGCGGCTCGAGGACGTCACGTGGCCCAAGCCGCTCGCCGACCTCCTGGAGGTGGCCCTGGCCGCCTACCGCCGGTCCCACCCGTGGATCTCCCCCGACGCGCTCTCGCCGAAGTCCGTCGTCCGCGAGATGTACGAGCGAGGTATGACGTTCACCGAGTTCGTCTCGGAGTACGGCCTCTCGCGCTCCGAGGGTCTCCTGCTCCGATACCTCAGCGACGCGTACCGGGCGCTGCGGCACACGATCCCCGAGACGGCGCGCAACGAGGAGTTCGAGGACCTCGTGGAGTGGCTCGGCGAGATGGTCCGGCAGACCGACTCGAGCCTCCTGGACGAGTGGGAGGACCTCGTCAACCCGTCCGAGGCCGGCGCCGAGCGGGCCGAGGCGGCTCCCCCGGTCCGGCCCATCACCGCGAACGAGCGCGCCTTCATGGTCCTGCTGCGCAACGCGATGTTCCACCGGGTCGAGCTGGCCGCCCGGGACCAGTGGGAGGCCCTGGGCGAGCTCGAGGCGCGGGTGGCCGAGCTGACCGACCCGCCGTCCCGCGTCGTGATGGACGCCGACGCCTGGAACGAGGCGCTCGGGGCCTACTACGACGAGCACGACTCGATCGCGACCGACCAGGCGGCCCGCTCCCCCGCGCTGCTCCAGGTCACCCGCGAACCGGGCCGGTGGCTGCTGCGCCAGGTCGTCGTCGACCCCGACGGTGACCTCGACTGGGGCATCACCGCGGAGGTCGACGTGGCTGCGAGCGACGACGCGGGTGCCGCCGTGCTCACGGTGACCGCCTTCGAGAGGCTTGATGGATGAGCTCACCCACGCTGCCCGGCCAGTACGTCGCCACCCCGGCGTCCCCGAACGGGACGGGTGCGCTCGTCCTGTCGGGCTCGAGCGGCCGCGTCGAGGTCGCCCGCGCGGACCTGCTCGCTGGGCACGGCCTCCACGCACTGACCTACCAGTGGTTCGGCGCCGCCGGCCAGCCGCCCGGGATCTGCGAGTACCCCCTCGAGCTCTTCGAGCCCGCGCTCGACCGGCTCGCGACGACGTGCGACCGGATCGTGCTCGTCGGCGTCAGCAAGTCGGCGGAGGCCCTCCTGCTGTATGCCGCTCACGACCCCCGCGTCGACGGCGTGGTCGCACTCGCGCCGAGCCACGTGGCGTGGGCGAACGTCGGCCCGGGCACGGACGGGCAGAGCCGGCCACAGCGTTCGTCGTGGACCTGGCGCGGCGTGCCGGTCCCGTTCGTCCCGTATGACGACGACTTCGCCGTGGACACCGACCCGCCCGAGTACCGGCCGATGTACGAGCACAGCGTCACCGCCTACCCGGACGCCGTCGAGGCGGCCCGCATCCCGGTCGAGCGGATCTTCGCGGACGTCGTGGTCGTCGCCGGGGAGGACGACCGGCTGTGGCCCAGCGCCGCCTCAGCCCGGGAGATCGAGGCGCGGAGAGCGGCATACGGGCTGCCGACCACGGTCGTGACACACCCTGCGGCGGGCCACCGCGTCATCCTCCCCGGAGAGCCGGTCGCGACCGGCGGCGCGCGGATGGCCCGGGGCGGCACGGAGGCGGCCGACCGCGAGCTCGGCGAGCAGGCGTGGCCGCACCTCCTGCGCCTGCTGGGCGCCGGCTGACGGGACCGAGCGAGAAGTGACACCCAGGGCCCCTTCATCGATGCGAGGATGCGCGACATGAACACCGCCGACGTCAAGCAGGCCGTGCGCCACGCGGGAGACAGCGAGGCGCTCGAGTGGGCGGCTCGGACCGGTTATGCGGTCTCCGGCCTCATGCACCTGCTCATCGCGTGGATCGCGCTGCAGCTCGCGCTGGGCGCCCACCGGAAGCAGGCCGACCAGTCCGGTGCGCTCCAGACCCTCGCCTCGAACGGTCTGGGCATCGTGCTGCTCTGGGTCGCGGTGTTCGGGTTCGCGGGGCTCGCGCTCTGGATGCTGACGAGGGTCGTGCTCGGGCCCGGAGCCGGCGAGCGGGTCAAGTCCGCCGCCAAGGCCGTCGTCTATCTCGCCCTCGCCTGGACCGCGCTCGGCTTCGCCACCGGCAAGGGGACCTCGAGCGAGCGGAAGACGGGCGACGTGACGGCGAGCCTCATGTCCAAGCCCGCCGGCGGGGCGCTCGTCATCGTCGTCGGGCTTGTCGTGCTGGGGGTCGCGGTCTACCACGTCTACAAGGGCTGGTCGCGCCGGTTCCTGCGCGACCTGCGCTCGCACCCGGGCGGTGCCGTGGTCGCGGCCGGCCGCTTCGGCTACATCGCCAAGGGCGTCGCGCTCGGCGTCGTCGGGGCCCTCTTCGTCCTCGCCGGGCTGCACAACGACCCGAAGCAGGCGGGCGGCCTCGACAAGGGCCTCCGGACCCTGCTCGACGTCCCGTTCGGGAAGGTGCTCCTCGGGGTCGTCGCCCTCGGGCTCGCGGCCTATGGCCTGTACTCCTTCGGCAGGGCCCGGCACGGCGAGGTCTGACCCGCCGCGCCGGTCGAGCCAGGACCCCCGCGCCTCAGCTCAAACTCGGGGGTCGCGGACCCCGCCCCTCAGCGCCGCTCGGCGTCCCGTCGGCGGAGCCAGTGCCAGGCGAGGAAGGCGCAGGCCAGCCCGTTGAGCAGCCCCACGATGATGTCGCTCAGGTGGTGCATCCCCCGGTAGAGGCGGCCGTAGCCGACGAGGACGGGCACGATGAGGAAGACGACCGTCAGCAGCCGCCGCAGCCAGGCCCGCTCGATCCGTTGCGCCATGAGGGCGAACGTCACGTAGAGGGCCGTCGAGGCGCCCATGTGCCCGCTGGGGTAGCTCGAGGTCGGCGGCGCGGGGTCCAGGTGCTTGACGTCCGGCCGCGGGCGCCCCACGATCGCCGTCGCGATGACGAAGACGGTCGCCTGCACCGAGATCGCGATGGCCGGGACGACGGCGAACCACCACTGTTTGGTCCGCCACCAGACGAGGGCGACTGCGACGACGCAGACGCCGATGACGATCTCCGTGTTGCCGATGTGCGACCAGACCGCGGTGACCGCGTCCCAGGTCGCGGTCCGCCCCCGCTGCACCGAGCGGCTGAGGTTGTTCTCGGCCGGGATCCCGCCGAGAGGGCCCATGATGAGCATGCCGATGCCGACGATGGCGGCGAAGAGCACGACGGCCGGGGCGAGGACGCGCAGCGCCGCGTCGCGGAGCGCCTCACGGGCCGAGGGGCGGGCGGGGTCGACGGCATGGCGCCGGACGGACAAGTCGCTCATCGAAGGTCTCTCTCGGGTCCGGCCTCGCCCTCGGGCGGCGGCGGGTCGTCGGGACTGGCCGGGTTCCACCCGAGATAGCCGGCATAGGAGGCGACCGCGAGCCCCACGCCGAAGAGGATCCCGGCGACCACGTCGGAGGGGAAGTGGACACCGAGATAGACCCGGTCGAGCGCCGTGCCGATGACGACGAGCGTGGCGAGCGCGAGCGCGACGCGGCGACCCACGACGCCGAGCAGCGGCCAGAGCAGCAGCAGGAGCACCGCGGCCACGGCGGCCGCGTTGGCCGCATGCCCGGACGGGAAGCTGTAGCCGGGGGCATGCGAGACCGGATCACTGACGACCGGCCGGGCACGCTGCACCACGAGCTTGAGCATGAGCTGCAGGTTCCAGGCGACCATCATGGTCACGAAGGCCCAGGCCGCGCGCGTCAGCAGCCCGAAGCGCCGCCACACGACGAGGCAGACGACGGTCCCGACGATGTAGAGCCACCTCGGCTGCGTGATCTCCTGCCACACGAGCAGCGCCGTGCGCAGCCAGTCGTGCCCGCGCGTCACGTCCGTCGCCGCCCGGATCGCCGCGCGGTCGAGCTCGATGAGCGGCAGGAACTTCTCCCGCACGAAGAAGGCGAGGAGCGTGACCGGCACGGCGAACAGGAGCCCGTAGCCGACCGCCTTGAGCAGTCGCCCCGCCCGTCCCGTTCTCCCCAGGTATGCCGCTGAGCCCGTTCGCCGGTCCTGCATGGTTCGCGCGTGCCGGAGTCCCCGCCGCACGTCAGGCCCCGGCTCGGACCAGGAGCGACCCCGCGTCGACGCGCACCGTCATCCGGCGTCGCGGGCCGATGGGATCGCCGTCGATCTCCGCCTCGACGGGATGCTCGGTCTCGATCGAGATCTCCCGCCCTCGGAGTCGTTCGAGCCGCCCCTGACCGGTGCGGTGCCGGCTCACGAGGTCGGCCGCGACGGAGGCCCAGCCCCGCAGGCCCGTCGGGGCGGCGACGAGCGCGTCGAGCAGGCCGTCGTCGAGCCGGGCGTCGGGCAGCAGCTCGATCCCGCCCTGCAGGGTGCCGCAGTTGCCGACGACGACCATGCGGGCCTGCCGGCGGCGCACCGGCCCGTCGGGCTCGGCCTCGGCGTTGACCCGGACGGCGAAGCCGCTCTCAGCCAGGGCCTTCGCCGCGGACAACAGGTAGGCGGGCCAGCCGATGACACCCTTGACCGACTCGTTCGTCCCGGCCATGATCGCGCCGTCGAGCCCGAGACCGGTCATGACGAGGAAGAGCTCCTCCGCGTCGTCGTCGGTGCTGACGAGTCCCACGTCGATGCGCCGCTCGACGCCGGTGACCAAGCCGCGCATGGCCTCCTCGAGCGAGTCGATCGGCAGCCCGAGGTTGCGGGCGAGCAGGTTGCCGGTGCCCCCGGGGAGCAGGCCGAGCGCGACGTCGGTGCCCCGCAGTCCCGCCGCCACCGCGCGGACGGTGCCGTCACCGCCGTACGAGGCGACCACCTGGGCCTGCGCGGCGACCGCCTCGCGCGCCTGCTTCTCCCCGGTCTCCGTCGGGGTCGTCTCCACCCAGGTCGGCTCGTCCCACCCGTGGTCGGCGCAGACGTCCCGGACGACCCGCATGTCCGCCTCGAGGTCGGCGACCTTCGTCGGGTTGACGACGATGGTGAGCCGGCGCGGCTCGGGCGGTGGCGTGGTCACCACCCGATCCTAGGGGTGCACCGGTAGCCTGCGGCCGTGGGCAAGATCCGCGTGCGCCTCAGTGTCGCCCTCCTTGTCGGTGTGCTCGTCGGGGTGCTCTGCGCCACGGTCACCCTCGGGCCGCCCCGAGGCCTGCTCGCGAACCTCCTGCTCGGCTTCGTCGCGGCCGGCGTCGGCTTCTCCCTGCCCCTGCTCGCCACGCTGATGCGGATGGACGCCGCAGCGACACGCGACCACGTCGAGGGCGAGGACCCGGGGGCAGCCCTCTCCGACTTCATCGTCATCACCGTGGGGCTGCTCGGCCTCTGCGGCGTGGGCGTCCTGCTCATCGGCACCTCGACCAAGGGGGCCGAGCAGGTGTCCGACGCCCTCATCGGTGTGGCGGCGATCGCCGTCGGCTGGCTTCTCGTCCACACCATCTACCTGTTGCGCTACGCACGGATCTACTACGCGAGCACGAGCCCGCCGATCGACTTCAAGCAGAAGGCCGACCCGCAGTTCTCCGACTTCGCCTACTTCTCGTTCAACAACGGCATGGCGTTCCAGGTCTCGGACGCGGACCTGAAGAACTCGACGATCCGGCGGGTCGTGCTCGGGCACTGCCTGCTCGGCTACGTCTACGGCACCGTGATCATCGCCGCGACGATCAACCTCATCGCCGGCTTCGCCGGCAAGGGCGGCGGCTGACCCTCCTCCCGACCGTTCGGCGGCCCTGTGGCGCGTGGGACGGAGCGATCACTCGACCGGGGCATCCCCACGTCGAGTGATCGCTCCGTCACTTCAGCCCCGTCATGGGGCCGGCCAGGTCAGCTCGCGGAGCCCGCGACCGCGGTCGGTGCCGAGGCCGAGCCGTGCTCGATCGACTCGAGCAGCGCGGAGCAGAACTTCGGCAGGTCGTCGGGCTTGCGGCTCGTCGTGATGTTGCCGTCCTGGACGAGCGGCTCGTCGACCCACTCCCCACCGGCGTTGCGGATGTCGGTCTGCAGGCTGGGCCACGAGGTGACCTGCCGCCCGGAGACGACGTCGGCCTCCACGAGCATCCACGGTGCGTGGCAGATCGCTGCGACCGGCTTGCCCGAGGCGACGAAGTCCTTGACGAACGCGACGGCCTGGTCGTCCTGCCGCAGCGCGTCCGGGTTCGCCACCCCGCCGGGCAGCACGAGCGCGTCGTAGTCGTCGACCTTCGCGTCGGCGACCGTCTGGTCGACCTGCTTCGTGTCCGCCTTGTCGAGGTGGTTGAACATCTGCACGGTGCCGCTGTCCGGGGCGATCATCACCGCTTCGTGGCCCGCGTCGGTCACGGCCTTCCACGGCTCGGTGAGCTCGACCTGCTCGACACCTTCGTTCGCGGTGAGGAAGGCGATCTTCTTGGGCATGTGGCACTCCTTCTCGCGTTGTTGGGGGACCCCACGTGCCTACCCAGCGACGCGAGAACATGCACCTTCCATCGGGCCTGGGTGAGCGGCATACCGACCGAGCCGTATGCCGCTGAGCTCAGCGGGCGCCCAGCCGCGCCTTCTCGTCCTTGACCCAGAGCGAGATGAGCCCGCCGAAGTGAGCCATGAACTGGTCCTGCTCGTGGGCCGGATAGCTGGCCTGCACGGTGTCGCGGAGGATCTTGTCGAACGCCTCGGACTGGACCCAGCCGAGGACCGCCTCGTCGAGGTGACCGAGGTGCTTGTCGCACCAGGCGAAGTAGGCGTCGCGGTCGAGGTAGGCGTCCGCGATGGCGAGATAGGCGTCGAGCTTCTCGTCGTCGGACAGGTCGGTCCGGTCCGCGACGTCGAAGTACCGTGCCGTCTCGAGGTCGACCTTGGACCGGCGTCCGGTGACGAGGCAGTAGACCGACCACCGCACGAGCGCCTTGATGGCCCAGGGGAAGTAGTAGTGCAGCGAGGTGATCGCGACGTCGGGGCAGGCGTTGGCGTAGTCGATCGGATACACCTCGTCTCCGGTGACCAGCATCTCGGCCGAGTTGAACTCCCAGCCGAAGAGGGCGTTGACGATGCGACTGATCGCCGCGGCCTGCTTGCCGGCCTTCGGAGAGAGGAAGTCGTAGGAGACGGCGTAACGGTTGTGCATCGGCTGGTCGGGGCGGAAGTCCATGACCATCGTCTCGGGTCCGATGGACAGGGCGCGCGCGAAGTGCTCGTAGTCGACGGTCGCCTGGAGGTGCATGAGCATCTCGCCCGACTGGTCGTAGGCACGCTCGAGCTCCTGCTCATCGTTGACCCGGGACACCCCGCGCCAGCCGCCGCCGTCGAACGGCTTCATGTAGAGCGGGTAGCCGAGGCTGTTCGCGATGGCCTTGAGGTCGAAGGGCTGGTTGTACTTGGCGCTCGTGTAGGCCCACCGGACGTTGTCGACGGGGTTCTTGTAGGGCACGAGGACGGTCGTCGGCACCTTGAGCCCAAGGCGGATCAGGGCGCAGTAGGCGCTGTGCTTCTCCATCGACTGGAACGTGAAGGGGCTGTTGAGCAGGTAGGTGCCGTTGACGAGCGCGGCCTTCTTGAGCCACTCGCGCGGGTGGTAGTACCAGTAGGCGAGCCGATCGATGACGAGGCCGGTGCGGACCGGCTGGCGCAGGTCGAACGGCTCGATCGTCAGGCGCTCGCTCGTCACCTCGTGCGTCGCCCCGTCGTCCGTCCGGACCGGCCCCACCAGGCCGAGGACCTGCTCGAACGCGGTCGGCCAGTCCTCCTCCGCCCCGAGGAGCAGCCCGACGAGGTGGCGCGTGGGCGGCGCCTCCGGGGCGTGCTCAGTGGTGCTCGCCGGCTGCGTCATCTGCCTCACCTCGTCCTCGTCGATGAAGAGTGGTGGGCCGATCCTCGCAGCCCTGTCAAGGCTCGGCCACCTGGCAGAGGCGGTCCTCGGTGCTCGTGGTGAGATGGTGGCCCGAGACGTGAGGAGGCCGTTGGATGGACTACGGGCAGGACCTCCTGTTCGGCGTCTTCGCAAGCCCGGAGGCGGCGCGAGTCGCCGACACGCTCGAGCTGGCACAGGTGGCCGACGTGGCGGGGCTCGACCTGTTCACCGTGCAGGACCACCCCTACAACGCGACCCATGCCGACACCTCGACGCTGCTCACCGCCGTTGCGGCCCGGACGAGCTCGATCCGGGTCGCGGCCAACGTCGCGAACCTGCCACTGCGGCCCCCGGTCGTGCTCGCCAAGCAGGTCGCGACCCTCGACCTCCTGAGCAACGGCCGGGCCGAGCTCGGCCTCGGGACCGGTGCCTTCTGGGACGCCATCGTCGCCGCCGGTGGTCCGCGGCGCAGCCCGGGCGAGGCCGTCGATGCGCTCGTCGAGGCGATCCGGGTCATTCGGGGCGTGTGGGGCCAGGACCCGGAGCGGCCGGGCGCACGGTCGGTCACGCTCGAGGGCGAGCACTACAGCGTGCGCGGGCTGCGAGCCGGCCCGGCACCGGCGCACGACATCGAGATCTGGCTCGGCGCCTACAAGCCGCGGATGCTGAGGGTCACCGCGCGGTACGCCGACGGGTGGCTGCCGAGCCAGGGGTATGCCGACCCCAGCGCCCTGCCGCAGCTCAACGCCCGGCTCGACGAGGCCGCGGCACGAGCCGGTCGCGGACCGGAGCTGATCCGCCGGATGTACAACGTCTTCGGCCGGTTCGGACGGGGCGGCGGGTTCCTGCAGGGAAGTCCCCGTGACTGGGCCGAGCAGCTGGCCGGGCTCACCCTCGAGACCGGGATGAGCACCTACATCCTCGGCTCCGACTCGCCCGACGACGTGCGCCGCTTCGCGGAGGAGGTGGCCCCGGCCACCCGCGAGCTCGTCGAGGCCGAACGGGCCCGTCGCGCTGCCACGACCGAGGTCGGTGGCGTGCCAGACAGCGACACCGGCGTCCCCGAGTCGGGAACACCCCTCGAGCCGGCGGAGGCGTCGGCTCGCCCGGGCACCGCCTCCCCTGCCGAGGTGCGGCGGGCCCGCCCGGACGGCGCCTTCCCGCTCGCTGTCCGGCCGACCCCCGATGACGGCACCCGGCTCTCCCCCTCGATGCCGTGGCGCGAGGACGACCGGCCGTCGGTGCCGAAGCCGGGCGAAGCCACGTATACGGCCCTGCAGCAGGCCCACCCGCAGCACCTGCTGGAGATCCACGACGCCCTCCGGTCCGAGCTCGCCCGGGTGCGCGACGTGGTCGACCAGGTGCGCGAGGGGCTGCTGACCGTGGGGCAGGCCCGCTCCGTCATCAACACGATGGCCATGCGGCAGAACAACTGGACGCTCGGCGCGTTCTGCCAGTCCTACTGCCGGATCGTGACCGGGCACCACACGCTCGAGGACCGCAGCGTCTTCACCCACCTGCGCCGGGCCGACCCGGCGCTCGCACCCGTCCTCGACCGGCTCGAGGACGAGCACCACGTCATCGCGGACGTCCTCGACCAGGTCGACGAGGCCTTGGTCGCGCTCGCCGGCGAGGACGGCTACGGCAGGGCGGGGATCG
>DASSTN010000052.1:0-6968 GCA_035707905.1 Intrasporangium sp. | reverse complement strand
CCACGCCCGCCCATGGACGCCCGCAGCCCCGGGTCCTGCAGCAGCTCGACGACCCGCGCCCCGAAGCGGGCGAGGTCGGCCGGGTCCTCGAGGAGGAAGCCCTCGGTGCCGTCGGTGACCTGGTCGCGGATCCCGCCCACTCCACTGGCCACGACGGGGCGCGCCTTCCACAGCGCCTCGGTGAGGGTGAGCCCGAAGCCCTCCGCGAGACTCTTCTGCACGACGACGGTTGCGTGTCGCTGCAGGGCGTTGACGATGAAGGCGTTCTCGTCGACATCATCCATCGGCAGGGTCGCGAGATGACACCGGCGGCGCACGGCCTCGGGCGTCGCCTCCCAGACCGCACGGCACTCGCCGTAGACGATCGCCCCCTCCGGGTCGTCGGTGACGCCCGTCACCGCCGGACCGGCGAGCATCAGGTGCGCGTCGGGCAGCAGCGGGGCGACGTGCTCGGCGAACCCCCTGAGGACGCCGGTCATGTCCTTGAGCCGGTCCCACCGGCTCACCTGCACGACGAGAGGCGCTCCGATCGGTGGCGGGGCGTTGGTGACGAGGTCGGCATGCCGGCGCAGCACGCCCTGCCTGCCGGCCCGCCGGTGGAAGCGGATGCCGTCGGGTTCCCAGCTGTTGTGGGCCAGCCCGACCTCGAGGAGGACGCGCCGGGTCTGCCGCTGGTCCATCGGCCGGTTCTTGGTCGAGTAGGGGTCGATCGAGGGCTGGATGACGACTGTCCGGTCCGCCGGAACCCAGGCGGGGACGTAGCTCGCCCGCGAGAAGACGAAGGCGTCGGCGGCGAGCACGTATTCGCGCAGGAACTCCCATCCGAGCTCCGTGCTCTCGTTCGGCTCGTCGCGGCCGATGTGACAGCGCCACACCACATGGGCCCCCAGCTGTCGCAGCCCTGCCGCGAGACCTGCCGTCTGCGGGTCGTGCAGCAGGACGAAGTCGCCGGGGCGGACCAGGCCCCGCAGCTGCTCGAGGTTCGCCTGCATGACATGCTCGTAGTGGTCACGGTCCTGGGGTCCGAAGCCGGGGCGCCCGACGAGGGCTCCGTGCAGAGCATTGTGGATCGCCTTGGTGATCTCGAAGAAGGACTTGTCGCCCTGGATGACGAGCCAGCGGGTGTCCACCTCGGCACCCCGGGCGTAGGCGAGCATGGTCTGGAGCATCTCCGCGACGCCGCCACCGGAGGCCGTGGAGTTGACGTTCCACACCACCCGTCCCGCGAGCGCCGCCCGGGCCCGCACCGCAGCGGCGAGGAACCGCTCGGCCCGCGCCGGTTCCAACAGCTCGGCGAGGGCTGCGAGCGGCCGGGCCTGGATCTCGACCACCTGCACGACTCCATCGTCGTCCGAACCCGGCCGAACAGCACAGCAAATCGCGTATGCCGCTGAGCCGGGTCCGCGCGTCGGGCGCGGACCCGCTCAGCGGCATACGAGCGGGATGTCCAGCGGCCGCCGGGGTCAGAGGACGTAGACGGCGCCGGTCTCCATCGACTCCACCGAGCGGACGTACGCGTCGCCGACCCGGTCGCCGTCGACACAGGGGAACCCCGGGAAGATCGAGGCGTAGTCCTCGCGCGACTCGGTCAGCACCGTGGGGCTGACCGCATTGATGCGGAACCTGCCCCACAGCTCCCCGGCAGTGGCGCGGACCCACGACTCGAGGGCCCCGTTGACGGCCGCCGCGATGCTGCCCTCCCGGACGGGTTCGCTTGCGGTGATGCCGGTGATGAGGGTGAACGACCCGCCGCTGCGGACCACCGACGTGCCCTGCCGGACGAGCTCGACCTGGCCGAGCAGCTTGTTCTCCAGCCCGGCGCGGAAGTCGTCTCGTCCGAGCTCGTCCCACGGGCCGAACGGCGTCCCACCGGCCGTCGAGACGATGGCGTCGAGGTCGCCCAGCCCGGCGAGCAGCTCCCGGATCGACTCGGGGTCGGTGATGTCGACAGGGTGGGTCTCCGACTTGCGGTGCGCCGCGACGACCTCGTGGCCACGGGCCTGCAGCGCCCGGCCGACGGCGTCGCCGACGGTCCCGGATGCACCGACGTGCAGGATCTTCATGCCGTCCCTCAGACGTCGAAGGTGACGCCCTGTGCGAGGGGCAGCTCACCGGAGTAGTTGATCGTGTTCGTCGCGCGACGCATATAGGCCCGCCACGCGTCAGAGCCAGACTCGCGGCCGCCGCCCGTCTCCTTCTCACCACCGAAGGCGCCGCCGATCTCCGCGCCGGACGTGCCGATGTTGACGTTGACGATGCCGCAGTCCGAGCCGGCGGCGGACATGAACAGCTCCGCCTCGGCCTGGTCGCTGGTGAAGATGCTCGACGAAAGCCCTTGCGGCACTTCGTTGTTCAGCTCGATCGCCTCGTCGAAGGAGCTGTAGGGCAGCACGTAGAGGATCGGCGCGAAGGTCTCCTGGTGGACGACCTCGCTCTGCTCCGGCATTCGGATGACGGTCGGCCGCACGTAGAAGGCGTCCGGCGCGGCGTCGGCGAGGACCCGCTCGCCGCCGACGACGACCTCGCCTCCGGCTGCCCTGGCCTTCTCGACCGCGGCGACGAACGCGTCATGGGCCCGCTCGTTGACGAGCGGACCGACCAGCGTGCCGTCCGACATCGGGTCACCGATCGGCAGCTTCTCGTAGGCGGCCGCGACGCGCTGGACGACGGTGTCGATGACCGCCTCGTGCGCGATGACGCGCCGCATCGTCGTGCACCGCTGGCCGGCCGTCCCCGCCGCGGCGAAGACGATGCCCCGCGTGGTGAGGTCGAGGTCCGCGCTCGGCGTGACGATGGCGGCGTTGTTGCCACCGAGCTCGAGCAGGCTGCGGCCGAACCGCTCGGCGACGCGCGGCCCGACCGCCCGGCCCATCCCGGTGGAGCCCGTGGCGCTGAGCAGCGCGACCCGGCGGTTGTCGACGAGGGCCTGGCCGACCTCTGCTCCGCCGATGACGACCTGCGAGACGTCGACGGGGTAGCCGGACTCGCCCAGGGCCCGCTGGAGCAGGGCGTTGGCCGCGAGCGCGCACAGCGGGGCGGTCTCGGACGGCTTCCACACGACCGTGTCGCCGCAGACCAGGGCGACGGCGGTGTTCCACGACCAGACGGCGACCGGGAAGTTGAACGCCGAGATGACGCCGACGACCCCGAGCGGGTGCCACGTCTCCATGAGCCGGTGCCCCGGGCGCTCGGAGGTCATGGTGCGGCCGAACAGCTGTCGGGAGAGGCCGACCGCGTAGTCGCAGATGTCGATCATCTCCTGCACCTCGCCGCGTGCCTCCGAGGTGATCTTGCCGACCTCGACGCTGACGAGGGTGGCGAGGTCCTCCTTGTGCTCGGTCAGCAGCTCGCCGAGCCGCTTGACGACGGCGCCGCGTACCGGCGCGGGCACGAGGCGCCAGTCCTTGAACGCCGCGTGCGCCCGGGCGACGGCCTCGTCGACCTCGGCGGGCTCCGCCCAACGCACGGACGAAACCGTCGCGCCGTTGATCGGGGACCTGCCTGCGCGGTCACCGGCCACCGTCTCGAGGTCCACGCCGCAGCGGCGGGCCGCCTCGGCGGCCGTCCGGCGCAGCTCGTCCGCCGCCGGCAGCACGGCCTGGCTCGCGGCGGTTCGCTCCTGGGTCGGGGTGGTGCTCGTCATGGGGGGCTCCTTCGTGATGGTTCTCGGTGCTGCTGGGGGCGCGTCGTCGTGTCTCGGATGCCTCGCCGGCCTGCGCGCCGCGGGTGAGGGTGGTGCGGGAGGCGCCTTGGGGTCAGACGATGTTCTTCTCGTGGTGGAGCACGGCGTGCTCGAAACGCCGTGCGTCGAAGGCCGACACGTCGACGAACGGCGCCTCGCCCCGCACGAGCGAGCACATCACCTCGCCGATGGCCGGGCCGAGCAGGAAGCCGTGCCCGGAGAACCCGGTCGCGTAGAGGAAGCGGCTCACCTCGGGCGCCTCGCCGATCAGGCCGTTGTGGTCGGGAGTGACCTCGTAGAGGCCGGCCCAGCCGCTGGCGATGCCGACCTCGCCGAGGGAGGGGGCGCGGCGCTCGATGGCCTCGGCCAGGCCGGGCAGCCACTCGTCGCCGCGGCCGAGCTTGAAGCCCGGCGTCTCGTTCTGGTCGGACATGCCGACGAGCATGCCCTGGCCCTCCTCGTGGAAGTAGAACGTCGTCGAGAAGTCGATCGTCATCGGCATCGTCCGGTCGAGGTCCGCGATGGGCTCGGTCACGATGATCTGGCGGCGGACCGGGTCCACGGGCAGGTCGACGCCGAACCACTCCCCGACCGCACGCGACCACGCCCCGGCACAGCAGACCACCGCACCGGTCTCGACCCGGCCGGCCTCGGTGTCCACCGCCCGGATCGTCCCGTCGACGACCACGCCACCGGTCACCCGGCAGTTCGGGACCAGGGTGGCCCCGGCTCGCCGGGCGGCGCGCGCATAACCGAGCACCACGGACTCGGGGGTGCAGTGCCCGTCCCGCGGGGCGTAGGCGGCGGCGAGGAGCCCGTCGGTGCTGATGATCGGGGCGAGGCGCTGCGCCTCCGCCGGGTCGATCATGCGGGCGTCCACGCCGAGGGACCGCTGCAGGGCGACGCTCCGCTCGAAGTCCGCGACGTCCGCCGGGTCATCGAGGAGGAAGAGGTAACCGTTCTGCACGAGGTCGATCTCCTGGTCGAACAGCTCGTGGAACCGCTCGAACACGTCGAGGCCGTGGTTGCCCATGATGATGTTGGCCTCGTCGCTGAACGAGGCCCGCACCCCGCCGGCCGCCTTGCACGTCGATCCGGCACCGAACGACCCCTGGTCGAGCAGGAGGACCTTGCCGGCTCCGTTCCGTGCGAGGTGGTAGGCGGTGCTGAGGCCGATCACTCCACCGCCGATGACGACGACGTCGGCGTGGCTCGGTAGTCGGGTGCTCAAGGGGTTCCTCCCAGCAGTGCGTCGATGATCTCGTCCTCCGAGAGCAGGACGGTGCCTGCCGCGGGGCCGAGGGGAATGATGCTGTCCTTGCTCGTCACGCGTGAGATCGCCCCGCGGTAGCCGCCGTCGACGAGGGCGGTGACCACTCCCTCGGAGACGCCTCCGCTGCGGCGCGTCTCGTCGACGACGAGGACCCGGTCGAAGCCGCGGGCCCGCTCGAGCAGGTCGTCGACGGGCAGGGGCGCGAGCCAGCGCAGGTCGTAGACGGTCGCCCGGGGGGCGGCTCGCCCGTCCCTGGCGGCCCGTGCCTCGGCGGCGGCGACCGCGCGAAGGCTCATGGGCACCCCGTTGCCGAAGGTCACGACAAGCACGTCACGTCCGTCGCCGTGGGCCGTACCGGTGCCCGGCTCCGCCCGGTCGCTGCCCCACTCCTCGGGCGGCACGTAGGGCGCCGCCCAGACTCCGTCGCCCGACTCGAGGTCGCGGGTGTGGTAGAGCGCGATCGGCTCGACGAGCACGCAGACGCGGCTCTCCTCGCGGGCGAGCGCCGCCATCGCGCGCAGGAGCCGTGGGGCCTCGGCGGCGCTGGACGGCGTGGCGAGGACGAGCCCGGGGATGTCCCGCAGGACGGCCAGGGAGTTGTCGTTGTGGTAGTGCCCGCCGAAGCCCTTCTGGTAGGCCAGGCCCTGGACCCGCACGAGCATCCCGTTGCCGAACTGGCCGTTGGAGAAGAACCGGAGGGTGGCCGCCTCACCGCGCAGCTGGTCCTCCGCGTTGTGCAGGTAGGCGAGGTACTGGATCTCCGGCACGGGCAGGAACCCGGCCAGTGCCGAGCCGAGGGCCGTGCCGAGGATCGTCTGCTCGTCGAGGAGGGTGTCGAAGACCCGCTGGGCGCCGAAGCGCTTGCGCAGCCCGCGGGTCACTCCGTAGACGCCGCCCTTGGCGGCGACGTCCTCACCGAAGAGGATGACATCGCGGTGCAGGGCCATCAGGTCGGTGAGGGCGGCGTTGATCGACTGGGCCAGCGTGAGCGGTCCGGCGTCCTCCGGGAGCTTGCCCGCGAACGCGACGGCGCGGTCGGGGGCGGACGCGGCCGACGCGGCCCTCACCCGGGCGGGCCGGCTCTCGGTGAGCGGCCGCATGACGGCCTGGGCGGTGGCGAGGCGCTGGATCGGCATGAGCCGCTTCGCACGTTCCTCGACCTCGCCGCGGACCGCCTCGTAGCGCTCGACGAGGTCCGCCGGGGTGTGCAGCCCTCGGGCGTGCAGCGCCCGCGCCGTCGCGATGAGCGGGTCGGCAGCGTAGTCGCCCTCGATCTCGCGTCGGCTGCGGTAGGCCAGCTCGACGTCCGACCCGGCGTGGCCCATGAGCCGGACGGTCGACAGGTGCAGGATCACCGGCTTGCGCTCGGTTCGGACCCGCTCGACGGCCTCCGCGGCGACGGCGAGGCACTGCTCGGGGTCGGTTCCCTCGGCGGCCAGGTAGTGGAAGCCCGGCAGCGACTCGAGGGTGCGCCGGGTCCAGCCGGTGGGGGTGCGGACGCTGATGCCGATGCCGTTGTCCTCGCAGAGGACGAGCAGCGGCAGCGGTGCACCGCGGTGCGCGAGCTGGCCGGCGGCGTTGAGGGCGCCGACCGCCGTCGAGTGGTTGACCGAGGCGTCCCCGAGGCTCGTCACGACGACGGCATCGGAGGGCACCGGTGTGTGGACGCCCAGAGCTGCGCGACGCTCGAGCGAGAAGGCCATCCCGAGCGCGCGCGGCAGGTGCGAGGCGATCGTCGAGGTCTGCGGGATGACCATGAGGTCGGGGTGGCCGAAGACCTTGTGCCGCCCACCGGAGATCGGGTCGTCGATGGAGCAGGTGAGGCTGCGCAGGATGTCGGCCGCGGCGTCCGTGCCCGGCACCTGCCCGGCCCGGGCGCAGTAGAACCCTCCGGACCGGTAGTGCAGGAGTGCCGGGTCACTGGGCCGCAAGGCCAGCGCGACCGCGGCGTTCGACTCGTGCCCGCTCGACCCGATCGTGTAGAACCCCTCCCCCTGCGCCTGCAGGTAGCGA
>DASSTN010000051.1:0-9269 GCA_035707905.1 Intrasporangium sp. | reverse complement strand
CCCCGAGCACCGGCCACCGCGAGCACGACACCCACGACCGCGTCCGTCACGACAAGGTCGACAAGGTCGGCAAGATCACCCTGCGCCACGGCGGGACGCTCTACTCCATCGGCATCGGCCGAACCCACGCCGGAACCCGCGTCATCGTCCTGGTCCAAGACCTCGACATCCGCGTCCTCGACGCGGCCACCGGCGAACTGCTCCGCGAGCTCACCCTCGACCTGTCCAAGCGTTACCAAGGCACCGGCCGACCACCCGGGCGCCCGAAGCACTAAAACGACGGACGGCCGAACCCACGGATATTGGGTTCGGCCGTCCGCGATGTCCTGAGACATCACATTGCTCCCCGGGTAGGAATCGAACCTACGTCGCTAATCCTGATTCAAAGTCAGGCGGGCCCTGCCAGCAGACCAACCGGGGAACGCCGGGCGCTGCCGGACGTCCCACAGGGTAGTGCAGCCGCAGTGCCTGATCGGAACCAGCCGACCGGCACAATGGGCGCGTGAGCTCCGACCGTCCCCGACCCGACCGCGGCCGCCGGTCGCGGATGACCGGGCCGCAACGGCGTGAGCAGCTCATCGCGGTGGGCCGCACCCTCTTCGCCGACAAGGGCTTCGAGGCGACGACCGTCGAGGAGGTCGCCGCTCGGGCCAAGGTCTCGAAACCGGTCGTGTACGAGCACTTCGGCGGCAAGGAGGGCCTGTATGCCGTCGTCGTCGACCGCGAGATCCAGTCCCTCCTCGGGCGGATCAGCACCGTCCTCGACGAAGGCACCAGCGCCCGGAACCTGCTCGAGCGCGCGACCATGGCGCTGCTCGACTACATCGAGAGCAGCACCGAGGGCTTCCGGATCCTCGTGCGCGACTCCCCACCGGGCCAGTCCTCCGGCTCCTTCGCGAGCCTCCTCGGTGAGGTCGGTGGTCATGTCGAGCACCTCCTGGCGGTCGAGTTCAAGGCGCGCGGGCTGGACCCGAAGTCAGCGCCGATCCACGCCCACATGCTCGTCGGCATGGTCGCCCTGACCGGCGAGTGGTGGCTCGAGCGGCCCAGGTACAAGAAGGCGGAGGTCGCCGCGCACCTCGTCAACCTTGCCTGGAACGGCCTGGCGGGCCTCGACCCGAAGCCAACCCTCGAGACGCTGTCCGGCAGGGAGTGACTTCAGCGCCCGACCGGGAGGACGACGGTCAGCCCCGGAGTCGCCGGGAAGGCGACGACGATCGGCTGCGCTCCCGGTAGGCCTCGTTGAGTGAGCCGGAACCGGCCGTCGCTCTTGACCGTGCACCTCAGCGTCGTCGTCCCGCTGCCGAGGCACGCCCACGCCTGGTTGTCGGCCGTCAGGGTGCCGCCCCCGAAGCGGTTCGTCAGAATCACTCCGAGCCCGAGCGAGGCACCCGGCACCTGCACCCAGGCCTCCCCGCTGGCGCTGACGAGACCACGCACCGTGGGGCCCTGTGGAGGTGGCTGGCTCGTCGGGCTCGGCGGCGGCGTGCTCGTGGGTGACGGGGTCCCGGACGGGGAGGGAGTCGGCGAGGAGCTCGGCCGAGGGGTCGAGCTCGAGCCACCTGTCGAGGCAGGAGTCGCGGGAGGAGTGGTCGGCGACGCAATGGCCGTGGCGACGGGTGCCGCGACGGCATCGACCACGCGAGCACCGCCGGCAGGTCCGCCGATAAGGCCGCCGCCCGCGGCTGCGCCTGCTCCCGGGGTGGCCGGGGCAGCGGGCGCTCCCCCACCGCTGAGGGAGCCAGGCAACGAGGAGGCGCCGCCACCGGGACCGGCACCTGTGGCACCGCCCCGCGACTGCCCGGTCGCCGCGGCACCTCCCGAAGCACCAGGAGCGAAGCCGGTGGGGCCGCCGCCCGGCGTGGCGACCGGTCCGAGGCCGCCGCGCCCGGGAGTCGGAGTGGCGACGGCAGGGGCGACGGCCGAGGGAGCCGGAAGCCCGCTGGGGGACGCGGCGACCACACCTGCGGCAATGGCGATCGCGGCCGCGACTGACGAGGCGACCCCGGCGACCTGCTGGCCCACGATCGCCACCTCGCTCGCCGTCGAGCCAGCAGCGGACGTAACAGCCCCGGACGAGCCACCCGCGGACGAGGCGGCACCTGCCGCGTTCAGGGGCCCGACCGGGGACGGCACCAGATGGCCGGCCGGCTGTGCAGAGCCTCCCAAGAGGCCGGCGGTCAGGCCCGCGAGTGCGCCCGCCGAGACGAAGCCCGGTGTGGAGAGGCCGGCAAGCAGGATGAGCGGCACGAGGAGGGCCGGGAACTCGGAGTTGATCTCCGTCAGCTCCGCCGCCACGGTGGCCGCGTGGGGACATTGCTCGAGGTGCCGGCGCACGCGCTCGGCCTGACGCTTCGGCAGGCGGCCCCGCACGTGGGCGCCGAGGTGGTCGATGGTCCAGCGGCACTCGTCGCTGTCGGCGGACCGGGCCCGCCGGCTGGCGTGGGCGTCGAGGTAGTGCGCCCGGAGCGCGTCACGGGCCCGCATGGCGCTGGCCGACACGGCGTTGGCGGTCATCCCGAGGACCGGGGCCAGGGTCCGCGGCGCCTCGCCCTCGACGGTCGTGTGCCAGAGCACCCGTCGGTCCCGCTCCGAGAGCCCGGCGAAGGCCTCCCGCACCAGGTCGGCGTCGATGCCGTCCCCCGGGAAGTCCTCGACGACGGGATCGGTGAGCGCCTCGAGATCGTCGCTCTCGGCGGGCACGACGCGCAGGTCGCGGCGGGCGTTGTCGACGGCGACCGTTCGGACCGCCGACAGGAAGTAGGACCTGAAGTGCTCCTCGGGGCCCTTTCCGTCCTGGATCAGCGACAGGACCCGGGCGCTCGCCTCGGCAACGATATCCTCCGGTGAGGACCGACCGCGGTAGCGCGAGGCGACGGCATAGGCGGCCGGCAGGTGTCGCCGCCACAGCTCGCCGTAGGCCTCGGCAGAGCCGGATCGAGCCTCGGCCAGCAGCTGAAGGTCCGCAGCAGAGGACCACGCAACGCTCGACCAGAGGGTCACGTCAACCGACACGCGCATCCCTTCGGCAGGCAACCACGGTGAACCACAGATCACCAGTGTGCCAAGCCTTGCGCGGCCGAGTCGAGGTTACGGACATATCCGGCACGCTTACGGCTCGGCCTTCCGAGTGGTCCCCTCCACGAAACCACCCGGAAGACCGAGTCCGGGGACGGCCACGGGCTTGTCGCGAGCCCGTTCGGGTGCCCCTCCCCTGACGATGCGGGGCCGACCGTGGTCCGTCACCTTGTAAGACGGACCACCTGACGGATCATGACGCGCTTTCCGCAACTTTCGAGAATTTTTCTCCGGCCTTCCTGGCCACCGCGAAGATCCGGGAGAACGGGAAGAGCACGCCGAACGGCCGCCGCGGATAGGCGCTCTCGAGCTCGGCGGCATACGCCTCGATGAAGCTGTCCTGCTCCGGCCCCTCGTCGAGGACCCCGAGCACCGGGCGCAGCCCCGTCCCCTTGACCCACTCGAGGACCGGGTGCGGTGCGCCCTCGGGCGCAGGCAGCACCTGCTGGTAGGTCGTCTCCCACACGTCGACTTCGGGGGTCAGCTCAAGGAGGAGGGCGGCATACGTCTCGGGGAGCGCGACCGCTGCGGCTCGGTCGAGGCCCGGCCGCAGCTCCTCCGCCCGGGGGTGCCGCGCCGCGACCTCCCGCATGAGCCGGTGCGAGGGCGCCCCGAAGTTCGACGGCACCTGCATCGCGAGGGTCCCGCCCTCCGCCAGGGCGGCCAGCCACTCCGGCAGGAGGCGCAGGTGCGTCGGCACCCACTGGAGGGTGGCGTTCGTGACGAGCACGTCCACCGGCTCCCCGAACGAGCGGGGGTCCCACTCCTCGGCGCTCGCCTCCACCCACTCGACGCGCCCCTCCGCGTCGAGCGAGCGCGCCCTCGAGAGCATCTCCCCCGAGTTGTCGATGCCGATCACACGGGCCTTCGGCCACCGGTCGGCCAGCGTCAAGGTCTGGTCGCCCGGCCCGCAGCCCAGGTCGACGACGATCCGGGGGTCGGCTGCCGTGACGCGCGCGAGCAGGTCCCGCATCGGCCGGCCCCGGTGGTCGGCAAACCGCTGGTACTGCTCCGGGCTCCACCGGGCATCGACGGAATGCGACATGTCGGTCCTTTCTTTCGATATCAAGAGTCTTGACGGCACTAGAGTGGGCTCATGAGCCGCGAGCGCGACGACGTCGACGAGATCCTCGCCGCGTGGCGCCGCGAGCGCCCGGACCTCGACGTCTCACCGCTCGAGGTCCTCTCCCGGGTCTCCCGGCTCGCCCGCCGGCTCGACCTGGCTCGGGGCTCGGCCTTCTCGGAGCAGGGGCTCGAGGCGTGGGCGTTCGACGTCCTCTCCGCCCTGCGCCGCGCCGGCGACCCGTATGAGCTCTCCCCCGGACAGCTCGTCCAGCAGACCCTCGTCACGAGCGGGACGATGACCAACCGGGTCGACCGCCTCGAGCGGCGGGGCCTCGTCGAGCGGCGCCCCGATCCGGGGGACCGCCGGGGCGTGCACGTCCGGCTGACCGACACCGGCCGCGAGGTGGTCGACCGGGCGATGGCCGAGCTCATCACCCAGGAGAACTCCATGCTGGGCCACCTCTCCGCCACCGACCAGCGCCAGCTCGCCGGGCTGCTGCGCCGGATGCTCGCCCCGCTCGAGGCGCACGACGCCTGACCGCGGACCGTGACGCCGGCTCAGCCGGCGGCCTGCTGGAACTCCAGCCGGTTCCCGACGGGGTCGCTCGTGTGGAACCGACGCAGCCCGGGGATCTTGTCGTCCCACGCCACCGGCGCGCCTGCGTGCTCGACGAGCCGGGCGAGCGCCTCGACGTCGGCGACCGCGATCCCCGGGTGCGCCTTGCGCGCAGGCCGGAAGTCCTCCTCGATCCCGACGTGGATCTCCGCGCCCCCGGTCCGGAACCAGGCGCCGCCGCGCGCCCGCAGCAGCTCCGGCTTGTCCACCTCGGCCATCCCGAGCACGCCGACGTAGAACGCGCGCATCCGCTCCTCGCAGCCCTCGGGGCCGGAGACCTGGACATGGTGCAAGAACATCTCCATGCCGAGAAAGTATCTTGATATCAAGATACTTTCAAGCGCTGTCAGCCAATGATCTCCGCCGCCTCGAGCCACTCCGCCTCGAGCGCCTCCCGCTCGGCGACGACGTCCTGCAGCCTCGCGGTTAGGTCGGCGAGCACGGTCGGGTCGGTGGCCTTCTCGGCCATGTCCGCGTGCAGCCGCTCCTCGCGCTCGGAGAGGCGGCTCAGCTGCTTCTCGACGCGGGCCATCACCTTGCGGGCCTCACGCTGCTCGGCGGCGCTGGGCGCGCCGACCGAGGCGTCAGGAGAGGGTATGCCGCTCACCGGACTTGGCGGCATACGCTCGCTCGCGCTGGCGGCCGCGTGGCGGAGGCGCAGGTACTCGTCGACCCCACCCGGCAGGTCGCGCAGCCTGCCGTCGCCGAGGAGCGCCACCTCGTGGTCGCAGACCCGCTCGAGCAGGTAGCGGTCGTGGCTGACGACGACGAGCGTGCCGGCCCATCCGTCGAGGACGTCCTCGAGGGAGGTCAGGGTCTCGATGTCGAGGTCGTTGGTGGGCTCGTCGAGGATGATGACGTTCGGCTCGGCGAGGAGCAGGCGGGTCAGCTGGAGGCGGCGGCGCTCGCCACCGGAGAGGTCACCGACGCGGGCCTGCTGGCGGCCGCCCGGGAAGCCGAGCCGGGTGGCGAGCTGGGAGGCACTGATCTCCTTGCCGCCGAGGGTGGTCCACTGGCGGACGTCCTCGATGGCCTCGATGACCCGCCAGTCGGTGAAGCGCTCGAGCTCACGCACCTCCTGCGTCAGGTGGGCGATCTGGACGGTCTTGCCGACCTTGCGCCGGCCGCTCGTCAGCGGCTGCTCGCCGGTGAGCGCCCGCAGGAGGGTCGACTTGCCGGCGCCGTTGACCCCGACGAGGCCGACCCGTTCGCCCGGTGCCAGGCGCCAGGTGACCCGGTCGAGGATGGTGCGCTGCTCAGGTGGCTCACCGAGGACCACCGTCGCGTCCTCGAGGTCGACGACGTCCTTGCCGAGTCGCGTTGTCGCGAACGCGGTCAGCTCCACCTTGTTGCGGGGCGCCGGCTCGTCGGCGATGAGCGCGTTGGCCGCGTCGATGCGGAACTTCGGCTTGCTCGTCCGGGCGGGGGCGCCTCGGCGCAGCCAGGCGAGCTCCTTGCGCATCAGGTTGGCGCGTCGGTCGCTCACGACGCCGGCGAGGCGGTCGCGCTCGGCCTTGGCCAGGACGTAGGCGGCGTAGCCACCCTCGAAGGCAGTGACGCGACCGGCCTCGACCTCCCACGTGAGCGTGGCGTAGGCGTCGAGGAACCACCGGTCGTGGGTGATGGCGACGGTCGCGTTGCCGGGGCGCGGGCGTTGCGTCGCCAGGTGGTCGGCGAGCCAGGCGACGCCCTCGACGTCGAGGTGGTTGGTCGGCTCGTCGAGCAGGAGCAGCTCCGGGTCGTCGACGAGGAGGCGGGCCAGCGCCAGGCGGCGTCGCTCCCCGCCGGACTTGGGTCCCACGAGGCTGTCGAGTCCTCCGATGCCCTGGGCCGCGATGCCGCCGAGGAGCCCGGTCAGGACGTCACGGATCCGGGGGTCGCCGGCCCAGACGTGCTCGGGGCGGTCGCCGAGGACGGCCTCGCGGACGGTCCAGGAGGGATCGAGCGCGTCGTCCTGGGCGAGCATGCCGACCCGGATCCCGCCCTCGCCGCCCTGCTTGGCAACGCGGCCCGCATCCGGTTCCTGCAGCCCGGCCATCACCCGGAGCAGGGTGGACTTGCCACCGCCGTTGACGCCGACGATGCCGATCCGGTCGCCGGTGAGCACACCGATGCTGACGTCGTCGAGCACGTGGGTCGTGCCGAAGACGAGGGAGACCTTGTCGAGGGTGATGAGGTTGGCCATGCGCTGGGGTGTCAGTCCTGGGTGGAGGTAGTCGGTGGTCGTTTCGGTGATCAGATCACCTCGAACGCGGGAGAGCTGGGGGCGCTCCTTCCCTGGTTAGAGGTATCGCGGTGGTCGTCTCGGTGACGGGACTACCTCATACCGGGGTGCGGGGAGCCGGCACCACGTGGGCGCCGTGGACGGGTCCCTTGGCCCGGCGGATGTCCCGGCACAGGGCCGCGGCCGACAGCGACACGGAGAGGTCGAGCGCTGCCTCGTGGCTGGCGGTGAGGAAGGCGACTGTCGGCCCGGAGCCGGACACGATCGCGCCGAGCGCCCCGAAGTCGATGCCGGCCTCGCACAGCTCCCGCAGCTCGGGGCGCAGCGAGAAGGCCGCCTCCTCGAGGTCGTTCGCGAGGGCGGAGCCGAGTGCCTCGGCGTCACCGCGCCGCAGCGCTGCCATCAGCGCGGCGCTGACCTGCGGTTCGGGCACGCTGGCGTCGGCGCGCAGCCGGTCGATCTCGGAGTAGACCTCCGGCGTCGAGAGCCCCGTGCCGCTGACCGCGAAGACCCAGTTGAAGCTGCCCCGGGCGAGCACCGGCGTCAGCTGCTCGCCGCGGCCCGAGCCCATGAGGTTGCCACCCAGCAGCGGGAAGGGCACGTCGCTGCCGAGCTCGGCAGCCAGCTCGCCCAGCTCGTCGCGCTCGAGGGCGAGGCCCCACAGCTGGTCGCAGGCAAGGAGGGTCGCGGCCGCGTCGGCTGACCCCCCGGCCATCCCGCCGGCAACGGGGATGTCCTTATCGATGCGGATGGTCAGCGCCTCGCCGATGCCCGCCCGGTCAGCAACGAGCTGGGCGGCCCGGACGGCGATGTTGTCGGTGCCGGTCGGGATCAGATCGGCGTAGTGCCCGGCGGCGACGACCTGCCACTCGTCGGATCGCGACACGCTCACCTCGTCGTGCAGTGACACAGCCTGGAACACCGTGGCGAGGCCGTGGTAGCCGTCGGGGCGACGTGGCCCGACGCGCAGCTCGAGGTTGACCTTGGCCGGCGCGCGCACGGTCACGACCTCGGGGAGCGTCGAGACGGTCGTCATGCCGTTCACCTTAAGCGCGGGTCGGGGGTGACCGTCGCGGCATGGGCCTCGGCGATGCGGGCGAAGGCGGTGATGTCGAGCTGCTCGCCGCGCGCCTTCGGGTCCACCCCCGCGGCGAGGAGGGCAGCCTCTGCCGCCTCGGCCGAACCCGCCCATGGCGCCAGCGCCTTGCGCAGCGACTTGCGTCGCTGCAGGAACGCCGCGTCGATGCACTTGAAGACCTGCTCACGCGAGGCGCTCGTCGCCGGCGGGTCGTGGCGGACCAGGGAGACGAGGCCGGAGTCGACGTTCGGTGCGGGCCAGAACACGTTGCGCCCGACCCGGCCGGCCAGCTCGACGTCGGCGTACCAGGCCGCCTTGAGGCTCGGCACGCCGTAGATCTTGGACCCGGGCTGGGCCGCGAGGCGCTCGGCGACCTCAAGCTGGACCATGACGAGGACCCGGTCGATGCTCGGGAAGCGCTCCAGGAACGACAGGACGACCGGCACCGAGATGTTGTACGGCAGGTTCGCCACCAGGGCCGTGGGCCTCGGCTTCGGCAGCGAGGTGACGGTCAGAGCGTCGGCCGCGACGAGCCGCAGCTTGTCGACGTGCTCGGGCTGCAGCTCGGCGACCGTGCCCTCGAGCGCCTCCGCGAGACGCGGGTCGACCTCGATCGCCGTGACGTGCCGGACAACGGGCAGCAGTGCCAGGGTCAGGGAACCGAGCCCGGGGCCGACCTCGACGACGACGTCATCGGCTCCGACACCGGCGACACGCACGATCTTGCGGACCGTGTTGGGGTCGACGACGAAGTTCTGCCCCCATTGCTTCGTCGGCCGGATCTCGAGGCGCGCGGCGAGCCGGCGGATCTCCGCCGGGCCCAGCAGCGCGGAGTCCGGGGCCGAGTTCATGGCCCCACCCTATTGCCAGTCGTCACCGACCGATCGAGGGTGCACTTCCAGCGAGCGACAGCGCAGCAATCTGCTCGCTCGACCGGGAATCCTGCTCGCTCGACCGGGAATCCTGCACGCTCGACCGGGAATTCTGCACGCTCGACCGGGAATCCTGCACGCTCGATCGCAATTTGTGCACGCTCGATCGGGAATTCTGCACGCTCGATCGGGTCGGGCCTCAGCCCTTGCAGCCCCACTGGGACAGGCCGTTGTCGGCGTAGACCCGGTTGGCCACCGTGATCTGCTGCTCCCGGCTGGCGAGGTCGGCGCGGGAGGCGAAGTCGTCGCCGCTGTAGGCGAGCCAGGTGCTCGCCG
>DASSTN010000050.1:0-14427 GCA_035707905.1 Intrasporangium sp. | reverse complement strand
CAGCGCGCTGTGGGAGGGCGCCGACCACGCCCCCCGGTTCGAGGAGTCCTCCGACGTCGACAACTGGCTCGACGCGATCGCCGCCGGTCGCGGTGTGGGGACGACAGCAGAGGCGACGGCGCATCACCACCCCCGGCCCGGCGTCACCTACCGGCCGATCAAGGACGGCCCCCGCATCCCCGTGCGGCTCGTGTGGTGGCGCGAGGACCGACCGGCGGGGCTCGTCGAACTGGTGGACGCGGTCACCCAGCTCTACGCCAACGGATAGGCAGGACGCGTAGGCGACGCTGCCCGCGCGACCTCGGTGGGCTGCCTCGCTGTGCAGGCGACGCCCGGCATGTGCGAGTGTGGGCGGATGTCCAGCGCCAGCCCCTCCAAGACAGCGACAGTGCGCGAGCTGACGGTCCGGGGAGTGATCCTCGGTGGCGTCATCACCCTGATCTTCACGGCCGCGAACGTCTACCTCGGCCTCAAGGTCGGCCTCACCTTCGCGACCTCGATCCCCGCCGCCGTCATCTCCATGGCGATCCTGCGCCGCGTGCGGGGGTCGAGCATCCAGGAGAACAACATCGTCCAGACGATCGCCTCGGCGGCGGGCACCCTCGCGGCGATCATCTTCGTGCTGCCCGGCCTCATCATCGTCGGCTGGTGGCAGAACTTCCCCTACTGGACCACCCTCGCGATCTGCGTCATCGGCGGGGCGCTCGGTGTCATGTACACCGTGCCACTGCGCCGGGCGCTCGTCACCAAGTCCGACCTCCCCTACCCGGAGGGCGTGGCCGCCGCCGAGGTGCTCAAGGTCGGCTCGCACGCGGGCGCCGAGAGCGACCGGGCGAGCCTGCGCACCATCATCCTCGGCGGAGTCGTCTCGGCGGCCTTCGGCATCCTCGCCAAGTTCAAGGTCGTGTCCGACGGGCTCTCCACGGCGACCCGGATCGGCTCCGGAGCGATCGGTGGCTCGATCAGCCTGTCCCTGTCGCTCATCGGCATCGGGCACCTCGTCGGGCTCTCGGTCGGCATCGCGATGTTCGTGGGCCTCGCGATCGGCTGGGGCGTCCTCGTGCCCGCGATGAGCTGGGGCAAGGCCGGTGCGGGCACGTCGATCTCGGACCTCGTCGACACGACGTTCACCCAGGACGTCCGGTTCGTCGGCGCCGGGACGATGGCGGTCGCCGCGATCTGGGCGCTGGTCAAGATCGTCGGCCCGATCGTCCGCGGCATCAAGGACGCCGCCGTCTCGGCACGGGCCCGGCGCGCCGGGCAGTCCGTCGAGCTGCAGGAGCAGGACCTGCCGATCAGCATCGTCGGCGGCTGGATCCTCGTCTCCCTCATCCCGATCGCGGCGCTGCTCTGGATGTTCCTCGGTCAGACCCACCTGCAGGACGCGCGTGTCAGCACGATCGTCACGACGGTGCTCTTCACCGTGGTGATCGGCGCCGTCGTCGCCGCCATCTGTGGCTACATGGCGGGACTGATCGGCTCGTCGAACAGCCCGATCTCCGGCGTCGGCATCCTCGTGACCCTGCTCCTGTCGCTGCTCATCGTCATCCTGCACGGTGCCGGTGGCGACCCCCAGCGGATCAAGGAGCTCGTGGCCTACACGCTCTTCGCCACGGCGATCATCTTCGCCATCGCGACGATCTCGAACGACAACCTGCAGGACCTCAAGACCGGCCAGCTCGTCGGCGCGACACCGTGGAAGCAGCAGGTCTCGCTCGTCATCGGCGTCGTCTTCGGCGCGCTCGTCATCGCCCCGGTCCTCGACCTGCTGAACAAGGCCTTCGGCTTCATCGGCGCCCCGGGCGCCGGCGCCAACGCACTCCCAGCGCCACAGGCCGGCCTCATCTCCGCGCTCGCGCAGGGCGTCTTCGGCGGCAAGCTCGACTGGGGCAAGGTCGGGCTCGGCGTCGTGATCGGCGTGGTCATCATCATCATCGACGAGGTGCTGCGCCGGACGAGCTCCAAACGCAGCCTGCCCCCGCTCGCGGTCGGCATGGGCATCTACCTGCCGATGGCGCTCACCGCGATGATCGCGATCGGGGCGGTTCTCGGCACGATCCACGACCGGTGGGCCGATCGCCAGTCCGACCCGGAGCGGGCCAAGCGGCTCGGCGTCCTCATGGCGACCGGCCTCATCGTCGGCGACAGCCTGTGGGGAGTCGCCTACGCCGCCATCGTCGTCGCCTCCGGCAAGGACGAGCCGCTGGCCCTCGTCGGCGAGGGGTTCATGGCGTGGGCGAACATCCTCGGCGTCGTCCTCTTCGTCGCCGTGCTCGTCTGGATGTACCGCTCGGTGCGCCGTCGCTCGCACGAGGCCGTCGGTCTCGGCAGCACGGGCTCACCGGAGTAGTCGCGAGGGAGCCGAGCAGCAGGACGGTATGCCGCTGAGCCGGCTCAGCGGCATACCGCTTCGTCTCGCTCTGGCGGCCGTGGGCAACGGTCCTACGCCAAGAACTGCGCCGCGGCGCACTGGTTGGCGGCTGCGACAATGCGGCATGGCCTATGACGTCGAGTCCGTTCGCGCCCACTTCCCCGCCCTCAAGGACGGGACCGCCTTCTTCGACGGACCGGGCGGCTCGCAGACCCCGGACGTCGTCGCGGAGGCCGTCGCGTCGACGCTCCTGTCGCCGATCTCGAACCGTGGCGCGGTGACCGCCTCCGAGCGCCGCGCCGACGCGATCGTCCTGGAGGCGCGCTCGGCCCTCGGTGACCTGCTCGCCGTGGATCCCGGGGGCATCGTCTTCGGCCGGTCGGCGACGGAGCTGACGTTCATGATGGCGCGGACCCTGTCGAGCGGGTGGGGCCCCGGCGACGAGGTCGTGGTGACCCGCCTCGACCACGACGCGAACGTGCGGCCGTGGGTCATCGCGGCCGAGGCGCGTGGAGCGACGGTCCGGTTCGCCGACTTCCATCCGGCGACCGGTGAGCTGACTCCCGAGGACATTGCCGCTGTCGTCACGGCCCGCACCAGGCTCGTGGCCGTCACGGCCGCCTCGAACCTCATCGGCACCCGGCCGGACCTGCCGGCCATCGCCCGCGTGACCCACGAGGCCGGCGCCCTGCTCTACGTCGATGGCGTGCACGCGACCGCCCACGTACCCGTCGACATGAGGGCCGAGGGGGCGGACCTGTGGGTGTGCTCGCCCTACAAGTTCCTCGGGCCGCACCATGGTGTGCTCGCCGCCGACCCCGCCCTGCTCGCGACGCTGCACCCCGGCAAGTTGGTCCCTTCGAGCGACGCGGTGCCGGAGCGGTTCGAGCTCGGCACGCTGCCCTATGAGCTGTTGGCCGGCACCTGCGCGGCCGTCGACTTCCTCGCCACCCTCGCCGGTGACGGCGCACAGGCCGGGACGCGTCGTGAGCGCCTCGTCGCGTCCTTCCTCGCACTGGAGGACCACGAGGACCGGCTCCTCGCGCGACTCGAGGCGGAGCTGCGCGCCCATACACGGGTTCGCCTGCACAGCAACGCCGCTCGTCGCACGCCGACCCTGCTGCTCACCTTCGACGGCGTCGACGTCCAGAGGGTGCGGGGTCAGCTCGCCGAGCTGGACATCAATGCCCCGGCCGGCAACTTCTACGCCTGGGAGTGCTCGCAGCACCTGGGCCTCGGCGCCGAGGGTGGCCTGCGCATCGGGTTGGCGCCCTACACGAACGACTCCGACGTCGACCGGCTGCTCGAAGGACTGGACGCGGCGCTCGACCACGCCTGACGTCAGGGCAACGGGCGAGACTGGCGCCACGTCGCAGAACTCGGCGGCCCGCACCCGACCGGCCTCAGGCCGGCGCGGGCCGCTCCTCCCGGGGCCGCAGGCCGACGACGGCGGCGAGGATGAGTGCACCACCGACGAGCGCCGGCCAGGCGAGCCGCTCGCCGAGGAGCAGGGCCGCGATCAGCGCCGCGGACAACGGCTCCACGAGGGTGGCGACCGTGGCCGCCGAGCCGGAGGTGCTCCGCAGGCCCGCGTAGAGCAACGCGTAGGACAGCCCCATCGTCGCGACACCGAGATAGACGAGCAGGCCGAGCGAGGGCAGGCTCGATGGAAGGACCGGCTCATGGGTGGCGACGGCGAGGACGAGGAAGGGCGCCAAGAGCACAGTGCCTGCGGCGGTCGCGCCGGTGGTGAGGGCGACGGTGTCGACCCGCTGGGCCAAGGTGTGGCCCAGCACCGTCGTCGCGGCATAGGTGGCGCCGGCCGCCACGGCGAGGATCAGGCCGAGGGTGGGGTCGTTGCCCGGTGCGGAGGAGCCCTCACCCGCCGACGCGCTGATGAGGACGAGCCCTGCGAGGGCGGCGGCCAGCACGACGACTTCGGAGATGGACGGCCTGGTCCGCCCGGTCAGGTGCTCCCAGACCGAGGCGAGGATCGGAGCCAACCCCAGGGAGACGACGGTCGAGACGCTGACGCCGACCAACAGGACGGACACGAAGTAGAGGCCCTGGTAGACGGCGGTGCCACACCCGACGAGGACGGCCAGCACCGGATGGGTCCGCATCGTCTCGACGAGGACCCGCGCCCGACGGGTGGCCAGGACGAACGCGACCAGGGCGACGGCCCCGAGGAGCATCCGCCAGGCGCTGACCGTCATCGCACCGAGCCCGTCGCGCTCGTGCAGGAGGGTGACGACGACGCCGCCGGTGCCCCACAGGACCCCGGCGGCGCAGACCTGCAGCAGCCCCAGGCGAGCACTTGGATGCGGGGTGGCGGCGTCCGGCGTCACGGCGACAATGTAGGTGACGTCAGCCCGCCCGGGACCCGGAGGGTATGCCGCTCAGCCGGCTCGGCCGGTCGAGTGCGACGGCAGCGGTGGTCGTGGCGGGCGAGAGCCAGCGGAGATAGTCCGGGTGGCTCAGGTGTCGGGCCCGGGCGGCTCCGGTCGGTGCCGGACGTGCTCGTCGAAGAAGGCGAGGACCCGCTGCCAGGCATCGGTCGCGGCCTCGGGGTCGTAGTTGGCGAGCTGGTCGTTGAAGAAGGAGTGTTTGGCCGACGGATACACCTTGAGGTCGTGCGGTACGCCGGCCGCGCTCAGCTCTGTCTCCAAGATGGCGGCCGCCTTCGTGGTGAAGTCGTGTCCCGGCCACGAGCCCACCACCGGGGAGAGGCGGCGGATCGCTTCCCGTGGACGCGGCGCCATACCGTAGAAGGGGGCGATGGCGTGCAGGCGCTGCTCCGTGCAGGTCCACGTCAGCACGACCGAGCCGCCCAGGCAGAACCCCACCGCGCCAAGGCGGTTCGGGTCGACGTCGGGACGTCTCGCGAGGACCCCGAGGGCAGCCTTGAGCGCCGACACGCCGTAGTGGTCGAGGTTGCCGGTCATGGTGCCGACCATCATGCGGGCCATGCACAACGCGCGGCTGTGGCCCTCGAAGAGGTCGACGCCCATGGCGACGAACCCCCTCGTCGGCCAGGCGCCGACAGACATCCCTGATGTTGTCGTTGAGCCCGAACGCCTCATGGATGACGACGACACCCGGGAAGGGACCGGTGCCCTCGGGGATGGCGAGGTAGGCAGTGCTGAGGGTCTCCGTCCTCATCGCCTCAGTCTTCGGCGCGGCCTCGCGCTTTGGGCGTGATTCGGCGCGAGAACCGGACAGGAGTGCCCGGGCGCCGCGCCGAGCAGGACATAGGTCCCTGTCCTCACTGCCTCGACGCCCGACATCTCCGACCGGGGGAGCCGGCTCAGCGGCATACGGCCTGTGGGGAGAATGGCGGGTGACGTCGTCCAGCCCCTCCCCGCGTGGGATCACCATCCCCCGCGAGATCTGGATCCTCGTCGGGGCCGCGTTCGTCATCGCGATCGGCTACGGGATCGTCTCGCCCGTGCTGCCGGCCTACGCACGTTCGTTCAACGTCGGCGTCGCCGCGGCATCGGTCATCGTCTCCGCCTTCGCCTTCTGCCGGCTCGTCTTCGCGCCCGCCGGCGGTGAGCTCGTCAGCCGGCTCGGGGAGCGGCCCGTCTACCTGGCCGGGCTCCTCATCGTCGCGGTGTCGTCGTTCACAACGGCGTTCGCACAGTCCTACACGCAGCTGCTCATCTTCCGCGGCCTCGGCGGCATCGGGTCGACCATGTTCACCATCTCCGCCATGGCGCTGATCGTCCGGCTCGCGCCGCCGCTCGCCCGTGGCCGCGTCTCGTCGGTCTACGGGTCGGCCTTCCTGATCGGCGGCATGATCGGGCCGGTCCTCGGCGGGGTGCTCGCCGGGTGGGGACTGCGCGCGCCGTTCATCGTGTATGCCGTCGCGCTCGTGATCGCGGCGCTGGTCGTCGCGATCGGGCTGGGTGGGGCGAGACTGCGGCCGGCTGAGGACCACGCGGACCGGGCGGTCGTGACCCTCGGTGAGGCGTGGCACTCGCCGGTCTATCGCGCAGTCATCGGCTCGGCCATCGCGAACGGCTGGACGAACTTCGGCGTCCGGGTCGCCGTGCTGCCGCTGCTCGCCACCGCCGTGCTGGACGAGGCATGGGTCGCGGGCGCCGCACTGGCCGTGGGTGCGGTCGGGACCGCGGTGACCCTGCAGTTCTCCGGGCGCATGGCCGACCGGCTCGGGCGGCGGCCCCTGGTCATCATCGGGCTGCTCGTCATGGGCGCATCGATGGCACTGCTCGGCTTCGCGCACCACCCGGGCCTGTCCGTCGGGCTCGGGCTCACCGTCCTCTTCGGGCTGTCGCTCGTGTCGGGGGTGGGCGCCGGCCTGGTGAACCCGGCGCAGCAGGCGGCGGTCGCCGACGTGATCGGGCGCGACCGCAACGGTGGCCGGGTGCTCTCCACGTTCCAGATGTCGCAGGACGGCGGCGCCATCGTCGGGCCGATCCTCGTCGGGCTCGTCGCCGACCGCTTCGGCTTCGGCACGGCCTTCATCGTCACCGGTGTCGTCTGTCTCGTCGGCGTCCTGCCTTGGCTGGCGGCACCGGAACCGCTCCTGCTCCACGCCTCAGCGATGGGGGACGCCGACGAGCACTGAGACCGAGCGCTGCTCGTGAGGCAGCAAGTCGAGCACGGGGAGAACACAGACGCAAGGTGTCCCGCCCGGTGGCACCGAGCGGGACACCTCCCCCGGCCGCGCGGCCAGCCGCGGTCAGCTGCCGGTCAGGGCACCATCCACGACAGGACCGGAGTGGACTGGAGGTAGACGAGCACGCACATGAAGACGAGGAACCCCAGGCTCCAGCCGATGATCTTCCGGAAGATGTCGCCCTCCCGCCCGGACAGGCCCACGGCGGCAGCCGCGATGGCGAGGTTCTGCGGCGAGATCATCTTGCCGAGGACACCACCGGACGAGTTCGCTGCCGCCATGAGCGTCTGGCTGAGGCCCGCCTTGTTCGCGGCCGAGACCTGCAGGGCGCCGAAGAGCGAGTTCGACGACGTGTCCGAGCCGGTGACAGCGACACCGAGCCAGCCGAGGACCGGCGAGATGATCGCGAAGAGCGAGCCCGCCCCGGCCATCCAGAGCCCGAGGCTCGACGTCTGGCCCGACGCGTTCATGACGTAGGCGAGCCCGAGGACCGCCATGACCGTGACGATCGCTGGGGCGAGCTGCCGCAGGGTGTCGACGTAGGCCCGCGCGGCCTTGCCCAAGGAGATCCCGATGACCGGGATCGTGACGAGGCCGGAGATGAGCATCAGGGTGCCGGCGGCAGAGAGCCAGTTGAGCTTGAAGACCGGGATCGTCGAGGGCTTGCCGGAGGCCGTCTGCAGGTCGAGGCCCGGCCACTTGAACTGGCCCCCGGGAGCAGCGAGCGCATCCTTGATGCCGGGCAGCTGGCTCAGGCTGAAGATGATGATGATGATGATGTACGGCGCGTAGGCCTTGAAGACGTCGTTCCGGGTGTCGACGTGGCCGTGGTCGCGAGCCGCGTACTCCTCGGCCGTGGCGGCGCCCGCGTCGATCGCGTGGTCCCCACCGCCCGGGTGGCCCGCAGGGAGCCCGCCCCCGACCGCGCGCTCCGTTCGGCTGGCACGGCGCGACGCATGCACGGTCTCACGCTCCTCGAACTCCGGCTCCGCCGACTCCACGTAGGGGGTGGCCGGCCGCCACACGCGCAGCAGGAGCACGACGGCCGCGGCGCCGACGAGCGACGCGACGATGTCGGTGAGCTGGGTCGACAGGTAGTTCGAAGTGGCGAACTGGGCGATGGCGAACGCGATACCGGCGGTGAGGGTCGCCGGGAGGGTGGCCCGGACGCCGCGGCCCCGGTCGATGATGTAGACGAGGGCCATCGGGACGAAGATACCGAGGATCGGGGTCTGGCGTCCGACCATCTGCGACAGGGTGTGCTCCGGGATGTTGCTGACGGTGGCGAGGGTGGTGATCGGGACGGCCAGCGCACCGAAGGCCACCGGCGCGGTGTTGGCGACGAGCGCGACGACCGCCGCCTTGAGGGGCCGGAAGCCAAGCGCGATGAGCATGACGCTGGTGATGGCCACGGGGGTTCCGAAGCCGGCGAGCGCCTCGAGCAGGGCACCGAAACAGAACGCGATGATGACCGCCTGGATGCGCTGGTCGTCACTGACACGCGCAAACGACCGCCGCAGAACGTCGAAGTGCCCGGTGACGACGGTCATGTTGTAGAGCCAGATGGCGTTGATGACGATCCAGAGGATCGGGAAGAAGCCGAAGGCCGCTCCCTCGAGCCCGGACATGACCGCCTGCCCAACCGGCATCGAGTAGGCGATGATCGCGACCAGGATCGCGACGACCAGGGAGACGAGTGAGGCCTTCCATGCGCTGATGCGCAGGACCCCGAGCATCACGAACAGGACGACCAGCGGGAGCAGGGCCGTCAGGGCCGTCAGGGTGAGCGATCCGGCGACCGCATCGAGGACTGGGCGATACATGTGTTCACCTCATTGTGAGCAGATGTGGGCATGCTGGGTCAGGCTCGGTCAGGAGCGGTTTGCTGGGCGGTGACGCCGAGGCTCGCGGGTGCCAGTCCTCGGATGGAGGCGTCGAGGACCTCCACGATGTGGGCGAGCGCGATCCGGTGACCGGCACGCTCGAGCGATGAGGCGACCTGCATGAGGCAGCCGGGGTTGGCCGTGACGAGGAGCGGGGCACCCGTCTTCAGGACGTTGGCTGCCTTGCGGTCGCCGAGCTCACGCGCCGCCACCGGCTTGACGATGTTGTAGATGCCGGCGGAGCCACAGCAGATCTCCGCCTCCGGGATCTCGCGCACCTCGAGCCCGGGTATGTCGCGGAGCAGCTGCCGCGGCTGGGCCCGGATCCCCTGCGCGTGGGCGAGGTGACAGGCGTCGTGGTAGGCGACGGCCATCGGCAGCGGGTGTCGCTCGGCGACCGGGCCAGCCTCGGCCAGGATCTCGGAGAGGTCCCGGACCTTGGCCACGAAGGCGCGGGCCCGGTCGGCGTAGTCGGGGTCGTCCGAGAGCAGGTCCGCGTACTCCTTCATCGACGAGCCGCAGCCGGCCGCGTTGACGACGATGTAGTCGACGTCCTCCTTCTCGAAGGTGTCGATGAGTCCCCGGGCGAAGCGCTGCCCCTCGGGCTCGCGGCCGTTGTGGATCGACAGGGCCCCGCAGCAGCCCTGCCGGGCGGGTGCGATGACCTCGAAGCCCTCCGCGGCCAGCACCCGCGCCGTCGCCGCGTTGACGCCGGGGAAGAACTCGCGCTGGACGCAGCCGAGCAGCATGCCGACCGTGCCCCGCCGGGTGCCCTGGGCGGGGGTGCGTTCGGGGACGCTCTGGCGAGGCTCGAGCGGCGGGGCGAGCGCCTCCATCGCAGCGAGGCTCGGGGAGATCCGGTCGAGCAGGTGGGTGCGGCGTAGGAGGTTGGAGAGCCTGCTCTTCTGGTGCAGCCGGAGCGGACCCCGCAGCGCCCGGAGGCGTCGGGGGTAGGGGAAGAGGGCGAAGATCGTGGCCCGGAGGGCCCGGTCCCAGGCGGACCGCTCGTAGCGCCGCTCGACCTGCGCGCGCGTCGCCTCGATGAGCCGGTCGTACTGCACCCCGGAGGGGCAGGCCGTCACGCAGGCCATGCAGCCGAGGCAGGCGTCGAAGTGCTGCACCATCGACGGCGTCATCGGCTCGCCCTGCAGGCCCTGGTTCATCAGGTAGATGCGCCCTCGGGGCGAGTCCATCTCCTCGCCCCAGAGGAGGTAGGTCGGGCAGGTCGGCAGGCAGAAGCCGCAGTGGACGCAGTCGGACACGATGTCGGCGGAGGGTGGCCGGTGGTCGTCGAAGGCCGGCGCGCCGCTCTGCACCGGCGTCAGGGACAGGCGGGCGTCGGTGCCGAGCGTGCCGGTCGGCGTGGAGACCGCGCCGGACTCGGATGTGGTCATCAGATTCCTCCCACGAATCGTCCGGGCGCGAGACGGCGCTCCGGGTCGAACCGCTGCTTGACCGAGTGCATCAGCTCGAGGGCGCTCACCGGTCCCCACACGTCGAGGTGCTCACGGACCTCAGGGGGCGCCTCGAGGACGACGACCGAGCCGCCGAACGTGCCGGAGCGGCCACGTAGACGGTCGACGAGGTCACGGACGGCCTCCGGCGACGGGACGCCACCGTCGGCGGCATCGACACCCACGAGGGCCGTCCCGACCGCCGGGCTGCCCCGCAGGGGCGTGGCCAGACCCGCGGCCCGCGCCGCTTCGTCGAGCGCGTCCAGCAGCTGACGCACGCGGGCGATCTCGTGCGTCACCTTGAGGAGCACGCCGCTCGACGAGGCCGGCTCGGTCCCCCACCACGCGGGCGGCTTCTCCGAGTCGGTCGCGTCCCCGCCGAGCAACGCCCTCACCTCGCCCACCCGCTGCTCCACACCGGGTGCGATGCCCTCGAGGAGGACCGAGAGGGACCCACCATCACGGGAGCGGTCGAGCTCGACCCCAGCGGGCACGAGCTGGGAGTGCACGAGCGCCGACACGAGCTGCTGTATGCCGCTGGGCTCGCCCACGGCGCACGTGACCCACCGCTGGGCCTCGGGGAGCGGATGAAGCCGGAAGGCGACCTCCGTGATGAGGCCGAGGGTGCCGAAGGAGCCGGTCAGCACCTTGCCGAGGTCGTAGCCGGCGACGTTCTTGACCACCTTGCCGCCGGCGTGGGCCGCGACACCATCGGGCCGGACGAACCGCATCCCGATGACGAGGTCACGGACCGAGCCGTGGACGAGTCGGGTGGGGCCGGTCGAGGCGGTGGCGACGGCTCCCCCGACGGTGCCCGAGCGGGGCGGGTCGATGCCGACCCGCTGCCCGGCGCCGGCCAGCCGAGCCTGCAGGTCGTCGAGCCGGAGGCCCGCGCCGACGACGGCGATGAGGTCTCCGGCCGCGTGCTCGACGACCTGGTCCATGGCGGTGGTGTCGACGACGACGTCGACCCGCTCGGGGGGCGCTCCCCATCCGAGCTTCGTGCCAGCACCCCGGGCCACCAGGGTCAGCCCGTGGGCCGCGGCGGCCCTCATCAGCGCGGACGCCTCGGCGGCGGAGCCGGGGCTCACGACCCAGGCCGCGGCCACCCCGGCGACCGCGTCGTCGTCGGTCGCGTCCCGGATCTTGCCATCGGTAGCGGTCTTGAGGTCGTCGAGCGCGCTGGTCATCAGAAGAGCTCCGCCTGACCTGCCGCGACGAGCGGGTGCGGTCCCTGGTGCCGGCCGGGGACCTCACCACAGAGGCGCGGGGTGGGAAACACCTTGCCGGGGTTGGAGATCGACGCGGGGTCGAACGCGCAGCGCAGCAGCTGCATCGTCTCGAGGTCGTCGTCGCTGAACATCCGCGGCATGAACTTCGCCTTGTCGGAGCCGACTCCGTGCTCCCCCGTGATCGAGCCGCCATGCTCGATGCAGAGGTCGAGGATCGCCCCGGAGACCTCCTCGGCGCGGTCGGCCTCGCCCTCCCGGCTGTCGTCGAAGAGGACGAGGGGGTGCAGGTTGCCGTCACCGGCGTGGAAGACGTTGGCGACCCGGACGCCGGCCTCCTTGGAGATCTCCGAGATCCTGCGGAGCACCCCGGGCAGGGCGGTCCTCGGGATGACGCCGTCCTGGACGATGTAGTCGGGGCTGATCCGGCCGACCGCGGCGAAGGCCGACTTGCGGCCCTTCCAGAACAGCGCCCGTTCGACGTCGTCCTGGGCGATCCGGATCTCGAAGGCGCCGTTGGCGCGGCAGTACCCCTCGACCTCGTCGAACTGGTGCGCCACCTCGGCCGCCGGCCCGTCGAGCTCGACGATGAGCACCGCTCCGGCACCCTCCGGGTAGCCGCACTGCACCGCGGCCTCCGCTGCCTCGATCGCCAGGGCGTCCATCATCTCGATGGCGGCCGGAATGACGCCGGCGCCGATGATCGCCGACACCGCAGCGCCAGCCTGATCCGTGTCGGGGAAGGCGGCGAGCAGGGTGCGCACGTCCTCCGGGCTGCGGGTCAGCCGGACCGTGACCTTCGTGACGATGCCGAGGGTGCCCTCGGACCCGACGACGGCACCGAGCAGGTCGTACCCCGGTGCGTCGGGCGCCTTGCCGCCGATCTGCACGACCTCACCTGTCGGCGTGACGAACTCGACGCCGGTGACGTGGTTCGCGGTGAAGCCGTACTTCAGGCAGTGGGCACCACCGGAGTTCTCGGCGACGTTGCCCCCGATCGAGCAGACCTGCTGGCTCGACGGGTCGGGTGCGTAGTAGTAGCCGACGGGGAGGGTCTCCCGGCTGAGCTGGAGGTTGATCACGCCCGGCTCGACGACCGCGCGTTGGTTGTCGCGGTCGATCTCGAGGATGCTCCGCATCCGTGCCATGACGATGAGGACGCCATCCGCGTGCGGCAGCGCGCCGCCGGAGAGGCCGGTCCCCGAGCCGCGGGCAACGAAGGGTATGCCGCCCGCCGCGCATGCGCGCACGGCGGTGGCCACGTGCTCGGTGGACTCGGCCAGGACGACGAGGGCCGGGGTGACCTTGTAGTGGGCGAGCCCGTCGCACTCGTAGGTGCGCAGCTCCTGGTGGTCGGTGATGACGGCCGTCTCGCCGAGCTCGCGTCGCAGCTCGTCGGCCAGGCCCTTGGCGTCCATCTCGGTCAGTCCATCCGCTCGTAGGCCGGCAGCGTGAGGAACTCGTCGAAGTCGTCGGCGACCGCCACCTCCAGGAAGGTCGCCCGGGCCGCGTCGTAGTCCCCGGCGTCGCCGGGCAGCTTCGCGAGCTCCTCGTCGACCAGCCGGTGGACGAGGTCTCGGGTCACCGTCTCACCCGTGTCGAGGGTGACGTCGTTGTGGAGCCACTGCCACACCTGTGAGCGGGAGATCTCGGCCGTCGCCGCATCCTCCATGAGGTTGAAGATGGCGACCGCGCCGGTGCCCTGCAGCCAGGAGTGCAGGTACTGGATGCCGACACTGATGTTGTTACGCAGGCCGGCCTCCGTGACGGTGCCGGGGGTGTCGCTGACGCTGAGCAGCTGCTGCGCGTCGACGTGCACGTCCTCACGCTTGCGGTCGAGCTGGTTGGGACGGTCCCCGAGGACCTTCGTGAAGGCCTCCTTGCACAGCTCCACCATCCCGGGATGGGCCACCCAGGACCCGTCGAAGCCGTCGTTCGCCTCGCGGGTCTTGTCCTCCGTGACCTTCTGGAAAGCCGCCTCGTTGACCTCGGGGTCGCGGCTCGGGATGAAGGCGGCCATGCCGCCGATCGCGTGAGCGCCGCGCTTGTGGCAGGTGCTGACGAGCAGCTCGGTGTAGGCACGCATGAAGGGGACCGTCATGGTGACCTGGTTGCGGTCGGGCAGGAGGAAGTCGCGGCCTCGCGTCCGGAACTTCTTGATGACACTGAAGATGTAGTCCCACCGGCCCGCGTTGAGGCCCGCCGAGTGGTCCCGCAGCTCGTAGAGAATCTCCTCCATCTCGAAGGCAGCGGGGTAGGTCTCGATGAGGCAGGTGGCGCGGATCGTCCCCTGGGGGATGCCGAGGCGGTCCTGGGCGTGGACGAAGACGTCGTTCCAGAGGCGGGCCTCGAGGTGGCTCTCCATCTTGGGCAGGTAGAAGTAGGGGCCCTTGCCCGCGTCGAGCTGCCGCTGCGCACAGTGGAAGAAGTACAGGCCGAAGTCGACGAGGGACCCGGACATACGCTCGCCGTCGACGAGCAGGTGCTTCTCGGGCAGGTGCCAGCCTCGGGGCCGCACGACGATGGTCGCGAGCTCGTCCGCCGGCCGGAGGGCGTAGCTCTTCCCCTCCCCGGAGGTGAAGTCGATCTTGCGGTCGAGGGCGTCCATGAGGTTCAGCTGGCCACCCACGACGTTGCCCCACGACGGGGTGAGCGCGTCCTCGAAGTCGGCCAACCAGACCTTCGCGCCTGAGTTGAGCGCATTGATGGTCATCTTGCGGTCGGTGGGTCCCGTGATCTCGACCCGACGGTCTACAAGGCCGGGTGCAGGTTCAGCGACCTGCCAGTCGCCCTCGCGGATCTCCTTCGTCTCCGGGAGGAACTCCAGCTGGTGACCCGCGACCAGCTG
>DASSTN010000049.1:0-4082 GCA_035707905.1 Intrasporangium sp. | reverse complement strand
GATGTGCTTCTTGAGCACCGGACGGACCAGCTCGATGGTCCGGGCGTCCTGGCCGATTCCGGCCATGACGACGAAGGCCCCCTCACCGACAGCACCGTCCGGCCGGCCCCACCTGGCACGGCCTAGGTCGACGTCATGCGGCACGCCATCAAGGGCGACCGCCACCGACCGCCGCAGCGAGAGATAGGGCAGGCGCAGGTTGCGGGCGAAGAGGTTCGCCGTGCCACGAGGCACGATGCCGAGCCTGACCCCGGTTCCGGCCAGGGCGCCGGCCACCTCCCTGACCGTCCCGTCACCACCGATGACGACGACGAGGTCCGCCCCGTCCTCCGTCGCGCTGCGCGCCTGCGGCCCACCGGGTTGGGCGACCGTCGTCCAGGCGACGACCGGATCGGGCCATCCGCGAGACCGGCAGCTCGCCTCGACCGCCGCCACCGCCACGCGGTCCGGGTCACGGACCGGGTTGCCGACGACTGCGACTCGCACGCCCCGAGTCTGCCGCACGTGCTTGGCAAGGCTCGCCTTACGGCGTCGGGTATGCCGCTCAGCCCGCACCCGCGACGCAGCGGGCCATGAACGGCGCTGCGTCCTCAAGCAGTGGGGCCGGGCCCGTACTGCGCAAGGAGAGCCGGGACGCAGGGGCTGATCTCCCGGGCGAGGAAGCCGACCGCTGCCTGTTCCTTGGCGAGCTGCTCACCGGCGAGACCGTGCAGGTGCGCCGCCCAGCATGCCGCCTGGGCCGGCTCGGCGCCTCGGGCGAAGAGGCCGGCGACGATCCCGGCCTGGACGTCCCCCGACCCCGAAACGCCGAGGCCCGGGCCACCGGCCCGTGTCACCCACACCGTGCCGTCAGGGTCGGCCACGAGCTTGCCCTCCCCGCCCAGGATGACGACGGTTCCGGTCACCGCCGCGAGCTTCCGGGTGCAGCCGAGCGGATCGCCAGCGAGCTCGTCTTCGCTGATGCCGAGGGTGAGGGCGATCTCGGTCGGGTTGAGGCTGAGGATGCCCCGGCCCTCCAGATGGCGCAGTCCCTCCTGGTGGGTCGTGACGTAGGCGGAGCCGACGGCGTCCACCACGATCGGCCGGTCCATATGCGGAAGGACGCGCTCCAGCAGTGCCACGGTCGGGTCCGGGCTCGAGAACCCGGACCCCACGAGGACCGCATCGGCCTGCTCCGCCAGCTCGAGGACGGGGTCCGCGGCGGACTCGGCGATGTTCCCGTCGTCGTCCGTCGGGAGGGGGACGACGCGCGCCTCCGGCACGGCGACGGCAAGGGCCGCAGCCACCGGAGCCGCCGTCGCGATCTGGAGCTTGCCGGCGCCCGCGCGGAGCACCGCCTCGCCCGCGAGGAGCACGGCGCCAGGGGTGTGGGCGGTGCCCCCGACGACGAGGGTCCGTCCCCGCGCCTCCTTGCTCTCGCCCGGCGCCGGCAGCGGCCAGTCCCGCAGCAGCTCCCGGCTGATGAGTGTCTCCCCACCCGCGCCGAGCGGCCGTTCAGTCGACATCGCCCGCCCGCTCGGTCTTGCTGGGCTCGTCGGTCGTTGGCGCGGCTGCGGCTGCGTCGACCGCGGCGGTGTCGGCGAACTGGTCGAGCCGGAGCCGGCCGTCCTGCTCGTGGTAGCGCGTCATGGAGCAGTTGGGCAGCGGCTCCGACCGGTCGATGTCGAGCAGCTCTGGCTCCGTGAGGTTCTCCAGGACGTATCGGAAGCTCATGATGACGGCCTGGTGGGTGAAGAGCCAGAGGCGCTGGCCTTCCCAGCCCTCGAGGTCGCGAAGGATGGACCGCACCCGCAGGCTCACGTCGCACCAGCTCTCACCCGACGGGGGCACGTAGTAGAACTTGCCGATGAGGTCGCGCCGGGCCGCCTCCTCCGCGTACTCCTCGCGGATCCCGTAGCGCGTCAGCCCGTCGAACACCCCGAGGTCCCGCTCGCGCAGCCGCTCGTCGATGAGCAGGTCGACCTCGCCTCCCCAGGCCTCCAGGGCCCGTTCCGCGGTCTCCGTCGCGCGCCGGTACGGCGACGCGACCACCACGTCCGGCGCCTCACCGTCAGGGAGCTTCGCGAGGTACCGCCCGACCGCCTCGGCCTGCTCGCGGCCGGCGTCCGAGAGCGGCACGTCGGCGTCGCGCAGCTCGAGGTCGAGCCGTGGTGACCTCGCCTCCCTGGCCTTCTCGTCGGCGAGGTTGCCGATGCTCTGGCCGTGTCGCACGAGGACGAGCTCGGCTGGCCACGCGCGAGCTCGGGTCAGGATTCCTCTGGGCACAGGTCCTCCTCCTTGGGTCGTTCCCCTGCCCCTACCCACCCCGAGCCGTACTCCTCAGCGACGTACGTGCCTGAGGCCGACAAGCAGCCCGTATGCCGCTGAGCCGGGTCCCGAGACCACCATCCGTTCCAGCTCGGCTCACGGCGCCGCGTGGCCACAATGAGACATGCGCTACGCAGTGACCGGAGCCACCGGCTTCGTCGGGGGCGAGCTCGCCCGTCAGCTGGCGGCGGAGGGGCACGAGGTGGTCGCGCTCGTCCGCTCGCCGACCAAGGCCTCAGCGCTCACCGCGGGCGGAGTCGATCTCGTGCCCGGCGACCTCGACGACACTGCTGCCCTCGACCAGATGCTCGAGGGAGCCGACGGGCTCTTCCACGTGGCTGGCTGGTACAAGCTCGGTGAGCGCGACTCGTCACCGGGGCAACGGGTCAACGTGGAGGGCACCCGGAACGTGCTCGAGGCGGCGCGGCGCGCGGGCACCGCGAAGGTCGTCCACACGAGCACCCTCGCCGTGAACTCCGACACGAAGGGCCGGGTGGTCGACGAGACGTACCGGCACCGCGGGCCGCACCTGTCGGAGTACGACCGGACGAAGGCCGAGGCGCACGCACTGGCAGAGGACTACGCCGCGCAGGGGGTGCCGGTCGTCATCGTCATGCCGGGAGGGATCTACGGGCCCGGCGACACGTCACAGGTGGGAGCGCTGCTCGAGCAGCTGGTGGCGGGACGGCGACCGATGGCGCCTCGCGGCGGGGGCGAGCTGACCTGGGCGCACGTCTCCGATGTGGCCCGCGGCCACATCCTGGCCATGGAGCGGGGCGTCCCGGGTGAGTCATACATGATCTGCGGCGACCGGGCGACCCTGGCCGAGCTGCTCCAGCTTGCGGCGCGGCTGGCTGGCGCGAAAGGACCGGTCCTCATGCCCGCCGGCGCGATCCGTGCTGCGGAAAAGGTCATGGCTCAGGTGTCCCGGGTCGCGCCCGTCCCGCCGCTCTACCATCCGGAGAGCCTGCGGTCGGCGCTCGCGTCCTACCTCGGCACGAGGCAGAAGGCGGAGCGCGACCTCGGCTGGCGGCCGCGCCCGCTCGACGAGGGCCTCGCCGAGACGGTCGCCGCGCTCCGCGTGCGATGAACCGGCTCCATCCAGTCGAGTGAACGCAGCGCACCACACCTCACACCTAGCGGAACTCGTACGAGCCACTCACCGGCCGCCAGTCCTCCGGCGGGTCCTCGCCGGCGCGGCCGTCGACCGACTCCCGGAGGAGGTCGGCGTGCCCGGTGTGCCGGCCGTACTCCTCGATGAGGTCGCAGACGAGACGGCGCAGGTTGGCGTGTGTGCCGTCCGGCGCTGAGGCCGCGACGGGTTGGTCGAGGCCGCCGTCGGCGATCGCCTCCATCAGGCGGTGGCGGGAGCGTTGCACAGCACGGTCATAGAGCTCGTAGAGCCGCTCGGGGCTGTCGTCGGCCGCGGACTGGAAGTCCCAGTCGTCACCGCCGTCCCAGTCCATCGACGCCCACGGCTCGCCCAGTGGTTCGTCGCGCAGCTTCTTCGTCATCTGGAACTCCTCGACGACGGCGAGGTGCTTGAGCAGACCGCCGATCGTGAGAGCCGAGGCGCCGAATCGGGCGCCCAGACCCGAGGCGTCGAGGCCGTCCGCCTTCCAGCGGAACGTCGTGCGGAGCCGGTCGAGGGCGCCGAGGAGGTGCTCGACCTCGTCGCCGGCGAGCGGAGGCTCCCAGGGCGGTGCGGTGTACTGCGTGGTGGCGCTGTCTGTTTCCATGCCGCGACGGTAGACGGGGTTGCGGACGCTCGGCTT
>DASSTN010000048.1:0-28867 GCA_035707905.1 Intrasporangium sp. | reverse complement strand
GTGCCCGTGAGTCGCAGCTCGGGATGGTCGTGGGCGTGACGCAGCTGGCCGAGTTGCACCGTCCACTCGACGTCCGTCAGTCCTCCACGGCCGAGCTTGACGTGGGTGTTGGGGTCGGCGCCCCGGGGCAGCCGTTCGGCCTCCATCCGGGCCTTGAGCGTCCGGATGTCACGGACCTGCTTGGCGTCCAGCCCGTCCTCCGGCCAGCGCAGCGGGTCGATGAGCTGCCGGAACTCGGCGGCGAGCGGGGCCGGGCCTGCGATCGGGGTGGCGCGCAGCAGCGCCTGGAACTCCCAGGTGAGGGCCCAGCGCTCGTAGTAGGAGCGGTACGAGTCGATGCTGCGGACGAGAGGGCCGTTCTTGCCCTCCGGGCGCAGGTCCGCGTCGAGCGTGAGCGGGGGCTCCGGCCCGGCCGTCGAGAGGAGCCGGCTCATCTCCTTGACGACCATCGTGGCCCGGCCCTGCGCCTCGGCCTCGTCCGCGCCGGGCTCGAGGCCCAGGACGTACATGACGTCGGCGTCGGAGGAGTAGCCGAGCTCAGCGCCACCGAGGCTGCCCATCCCGACCACCAGCAGCTCGCCCCCGATCGGACCCTCCCGCTCGATGACCGCGGCGGTGGCGACCTCGAGGGTGACGGCGATCGTCGCTGCGGCGAGGTCCGAGAGGGCCCGGCCCACGTCCACGACGTCGACCCGTCCGGTGAGGTCGGCGAAGGCGATCCGCAGCAGCTCGTGGCGCCGGAGCGACCGCACCGCCGGCATTGCCTCGTCCGCGGCGTCGCGACGTCCCACCGCTGCTCGCATGCGGGCCTCGATGGCCTCCCGTGGCCGCGGGGTGAGCCCGTCCGGTTCCCCGAGGATCCGCACGCTCTCCGGGGACCCGATCAACAGGTCTGCCGCCAGCCGGCTGCTCGCGAGCACGTGTGCGAGCTGCTCGGCCGCCCGCCCCTCGTCGCGCAGCATCTTGAGGTACCAGTGGGTGGTGCCGAGCTCGTCGCTCACCCGCCGGAAGGAGAGCAACCCGGCATCCGGGTCCGCCTCGTCGGCGAACCAGCCCAGCATGATCGGCAGGAGGGTGCGCTGGATCGCGGCCCGACGGCTCACCCCCGTGGTGAGCGCCTCGATGTGGCGCATCGCGCCCGCCGGGTCTCGGAAGCCGAGCGCCGACAGCCGTGCCCGGGCCGCCTCCGGCGACAGCCCGACCTCGTCCGGTGTCAGGCGGGCCGCCGCAGCCAGCAGCGGCCGGTAGAAGAGGCGCTCATGGATCCGCCGGACCTCGCGCGAGATCGCGGCCCGGTCGGCTACGACGGCGGCAGCCGGGTCCTTCCGATGGCCCATGGAGCGGCCCAGCCGGCGCAGGTCGTCCGCCCGCTCCGGCATCAGGTGGGTGCGGCGCAGGCGGTAGAGCTGGATGCGGTGCTCGAGGCAGCGCAGGTGGCGGTAGTCGCGGTCGAGGGCGGCCGCGTCGTCGCGTCCCACGTAGCCGCCACGGGCCAGCGCGGCGAGGGCCTCGAGCGTCGTCGTCGAGCGCAGGCTGGGGTCGGTCCGGCCGTGGACGAGCTGCAGCAGCTGCACGCTGAACTCGACGTCCCGAAGGCCCCCAGGACCGAGCTTGAGCTGCCGCGACGCCTCGGCCTGCGGCACGTGCTGCTCGACGCGCCGGCGCATGGCCTGCACGTCGGTGACGAAGTTCTCCCGCCCGGCGGCCTCCCACACGAGCGGGGAGATCTCGGCCTTGTAGCGCCGACCGAGGTCGAGGTCACCAGCCGACACCCATGCCTTGAGCAGGGCCTGGAACTCCCACGTCTTGGCCCACCGCTCGTAGTACGCCTTGTGGCTCGCGACGGTGCGCACCAGGGGCCCGTTCTTGCCCTCGGGCCGCAGCGCGGCGTCGACGGGCCAGAGCGCCCCCTCTTGGGTCGGCGTCGAGCAGGCGCGCATGAGGGCGGTCGCGAGGTGGGTGCCGACGCGGAGCGCCTCCTCCTCGTCCGCCCCCTCCGCGGGCTCGGCCACGAAGATGACGTCGACGTCGCTGACGTAGTTGAGCTCGCCGCCGCCGGTCTTGCCCATTCCGATCACGGCGAGGCGGCAGACTTCGTGTCCCGGCCCGTACTCCTCGCGGGCGAGGGCCAGTGCCGCCTCGAGGGCTGCCTCGGCCAGCTCGGCCAGCGCCTCCCCCGTCCCGGGCATCGCGGCGAGCGGGTCGGCGGCGGTGAGGTCGAGTGCCGCGATCCGCAGCAGCCCGCACCGGTAGGCGATCCGCAGGGCGTCGTATGGCGTGTGCTGCCCGGGCTCAGTGACCGCACCCACCAGCTCGGCCCGGATCTCCTCCCGGGGGAACCGCTCGGCCCGGGCGGCACACGTCCAGTGGCCGGGGTGCCGGACGAGGTGGTCGACGAGCGCCGACGACGCCCCGAGGACGGCGAGCACCCGTTGCCGGCCGGTGCCACCGGTGAGGAGCTCGGCCACCAGCGCCTCCAGGCCGGTGTCGGCCGACGACTCCACCGCGGCGAGGGCTTCGAGCAGCCGGACCAGCCCGAGGAGGGCCAGGTCGGGGTCGGCCGTCTCGCCGATCGCGGCGAGGAGGTCGTCGGGCAGCTCCCCCGACTCACCGCGCACCGGATCGAGGGCCGCATCGTCGAGGAGCGACTGGACCCGCGCCAGGTCGTCGAAGCCGAGCCGGGCCAACCGCCCGGAGACCGATCGCGTGCGGTCGGTGGCCCGCACGTCAGAGACGGGTCAGGTAGCGGTCGAGCTCGAAGCGGCTGATCTCATGCCGGTAGTCGAGCCACTCCTGGCGCTTGTTGCGCAGGAAGAAGTCGAAGACGTGCTCGCCGAGCAGCTCGGCGACGAGGTCGCTCTCCTCCATGACCTCCAGCGCCCGCCCGAGGGACGCCGGCAGCGGCCTGATCCCCATGGCCCGGCGCTCGGCGTCGGTGAGGCTCCAGACGTCGTCCTCGCTCTCGGGCGGGAGGTCGTAGCCCTCCTCGATGCCCTTGAGGCCGGCACCCAGCAGCACCGCGTAGGCGAGGTAGGGGTTGCAGGCCGAGTCGAGGGAGCGGACCTCGATCCGGGTCGACTGGCCCTTGCTCGGCTTGTGCATCGGCACGCGGACCAGAGCCGAGCGGTTGTTGTGGCCCCACGTCAGGTGGGCCGGAGCCTCCCCGCCTCCCCAGAGCCGCTTGTAGGAGTTGACCCACTGGTTCGTCACGGCAGTGATCTCGGCACCGTGCCGGAGCAGGCCGGCGATGAACTGGCGACCGGTCTTGCTCAGCTGGTACGGCGCCCCGGGCTCGTAGAAGGCGTTCGAGTCGCCCTCGAAGAGGGACAGGTGGGTGTGCATGCCCGAGCCGGGGTGCTCCGAGAACGGCTTGGGCATGAAGGTCGCGTAGATGCCCTGGGTGAGGGCGACCTCCTTGATGACGGTGCGGAAGGTCATGATGTTGTCCGCCGTCGAGAGGGCGTCCGCATACCGCAGGTCGATCTCGTTCTGGCCCGGGGCCCCCTCGTGATGGCTGAACTCCACGGAGATGCCCATGCTCTCGAGCATCGTGATGGCGGCCCGCCGGAAGTCGTGCCCGGTGCCGTGCGGCACGTGGTCGAAGTAGCCCGCGTCGTCGACCGGGACGGGTCGGCCCCGGGGCCCCCGCTGCTGCTCGAGCAGGAAGAACTCGATCTCGGGGTGGGTGTAGAAGGTGAACCCGAGGTCGGCGGCTCGGCCGAGGGCGCGGCGCAGCACGTGACGCGGGTCGGCGACGCTCGGGGTGCCGTCGGGCATGAGCAGGTCGCAGAACATCCGTGCGGTGCCCGGGCTCTCCCCTCGCCACGGCAGGATCTGGAAGGTAGTCGGGTCGGGCTTGGCGAGCATGTCCGCCTCGTAGACCCGCATCAGCCCCTCAATGGCGGACCCGTCGAAGCCGATGCCCTCGGAGAAGGCGCCCTCGAGCTCGGCCGGCGCGACCGCGACGGACTTGAGGGTGCCGAGCACATCGGTGAACCAGAGCCGGACGAAGCGGATGTCGCGCTCCTCGATGGTGCGCAGCACGAACTCTTCCTGTCGGTTCATGGCTTGATCCTGCCGCACTCCTGTTTCGCACGGGTTAACGGGGAGGGGCAACGGCCCGCGGAAGGTGTCCTTCCGCGGGCCGTGCCGACACAGAGCGGTATGCCGCTCAGCGGGGGATCACTTGAAGGTGACCTTGACCTGCAGCTCGTTGCCGCCGTCGCGCGACGTGAAGACGGTCAGCTTGGTGCCGCTGCCGGCGACCTTGACGGACCCGCGCGGGTTGTCCGCGCTCCAGTACCGGTTCGGATCGCTGTCGTCGAAGGTCGGGATGCCCGGGCTCGACGGCACGGTGACGGGGGTGCCGTTGCGGTGGAAGGTCACCGCGTCGGTGGCCTCGAGCCCGAACGTCGCGTCGAAGGGCTGGCGACGGTTGCCGAGCAGGACGCCGTCGGGGAAGACGACCGGGGCCGGCCGTGCGTCGACGGGGAGGACGAGTCCTCCACCGGGGTGGGTCTTCGTGTTGTTGTCCTTGAACTCGTTGTCGACGTACCAGACGAGCAGGCCGTTCTGGTAGGGGAACCGCTCCACCCAGTCCGGCCTCGTCGTGCCCTCGCCGAAGTTGTACGGGCCGGTCTGGAGCGTCTTGTCGTAGCCGGAGTAGACCCGGTTCTCCGCGAGGTAGTAGTGCGACACCTGCTTGGAGACGGTCCCGCTGATCCGCTGGAAGCCCGAGGCGGTCCACGGGCTGGCTGTGGCCTCGCCTCCGTCGGTGTCCACGACGGTGCCGTCGACGGTGAGGGTGATGTCGTCGAGGAAGGCACCCTTGCCGTGCACCGCCTCGTCGGTGACGTAGGCGAAGCGGACGGTCACCTTCTTGCCGGCGTAGGCCGACAGGTCCCAGTCCTTCTTGGCCCAGTCGGACAGGGTCTCCTCGTCAGGGCCGGTGATCGAGTCGAGGTCGGTCCAGCTCGTCCCGTCCGTCGAGGCCTGCACGTACAGGTAGTCGTAGCGGTCCTCGATGCTCGTCTGCACCATGGCCGAGAGGCTCGCCGCCTTGGCCTGGGTGAGGTCGACCTCGCGGGTCAGCGTCGTCGTCGTCTTGTCGTCCGCGCCGCCCCACCACTCGGAGGAGCCTGCGTAGGGCTTGTTGTAGCTCGTCGTGACGGTCTTGTCGGGCAGGACGACCGCGACCGCCTGCTTCGAGCCCGTCTGGCCGTCGAGGTCGGCGGGGTTCAGCTTGACGCTGGAGTCGTCGCCGTACTTGACGGTGGCGTGGTCGAGCCAGCCGAGCTGGAGCTTCTCCCACGGCCCCATGTAGCCGGGCGTCGTGCCGATGGCGTCCTCGCCGTGGTTGAGCCAGGAACCGGCACTCATGAGGGTCCAGAAGCCCGTGCCGTTGTCACCGCCCACTGTTGTGTCGTAGAGGTCGGGCAGCCCGAGGTCGTGGCCGAACTCGTGGGCGAAGACGCCGAGGCCGCCGTTCTCGGGCTCGGTCGTGTAGTCGCCGATCCAGAGCCCGCTGTCACCGAGCGGCACGCCGCCCAGCTTGTTGAAGTCGGGGCCTGTCTTGTCCTTGTTGGTCGAGTAGGCGTACCACCGGTGGGACCAGATCGCGTCAGCACCCTGGGCACCGCCGCCTGCCTCCTCGCCCTCTCCGGCGTGGATCGCCTGGAAGTGGTCGATGTAGCCGTCGGGCTCGTTGAAGTTGCCGTCCTTGTCGTAGTCGTAGCGGTCGACCTTGTCGAACTGCTTCAGGTAGTCGGCGATCTCGGCCTTGGACTTGCCGGCCTTGACCTGTGCGTCGTACCAGGCCTGCGCCGTGTCCCTGATGAACGGCCAGTAGGTCGAGCTCGAGGCGTACTTGTTGCTGCCGTAACGAGCCTCGTTGTAGGGCACCTTCACCCAGTCGGAGACGTCGCCTTTGGCGAGGAAGCGGCCGTTGGACTGCTTGAGGTAGAAGTCGCGGAAGGACTCGCCCTCGCCGAACATCATGTCGAGGTAGTGCTGCCGGTTGAAGTCGGCGGTCCAGTACGTCGAGTTGTCGTCGGTGCTGTTGCCGTCCCACTTGCGGTCGGGTGACGGGATCTGGTTGTGGACCGGTCCCGGCGTGCCGCCGGTCTGGGCGAGGGTCTGGTCGCCGAAGTCGACGAGGATCGTGAAGATGTCCTCTTCCCGGTTCACCGGGTAGTTGACGTACTTGCCCTTCTTGCCCTTGGCGCTGCTCTTGAGCTCGATGACCCGGTTGCCGTTGATGGTCCTGACCTTCGCCTCGCCCTTGACGAGCTGCGCGATGGCCTCCTGGCGGTCCCGGGCCTGTGCTTCCGCGAGCGGGTTCGGCAGGTTGTCCGGTCGGGACGCCTGCGCGGCTGCGGGGTCCGCCGCGACCGCTGCCCGCTGCGCGGGGGCGGCGTGGGCAGCGAGCGGTGCCACAAGGCCCGTCGCGACGAGGGCACCGACGGCGAGACCCGAGACAGCGCTCCATTGACGCTTGTTCAAAATCCGTCCTCCTGGTTGGTCGGCGCCGGTCCGACGCCGGACCGCATTCGACCATGCCGCGGGGACAGCGACGCTTCGATCGACCGAGCTCTTACGCTTCCTTTAACCGATCTTGAAGCGCCCCTGAAGTTGGGTGCTCCCCGAACCTCGGTGTGGCGCTCACGTCGTGGTGCTCAGCCCTCTGGGTCGTCCTGTGACCAGCCCGGTGAGGAGCCCTTGGCGTTCCAGTCGCGGTCCTGGGCGTCCCACTGCTCGGTCCGGGCTTTGGCAGCGGCAAGCGCGTTGCGTGCCTCGGCCTCGGTGTCATAGGGGCCCATGACCAGCTCACCCCGGCTCTTCGTCTCGTCGGTCTCGATCTGGCCGGTGTCGACGTTGTACCAGTACTTCATGGCGGAAACGAACCCTCCTGCGTGCGGCTTCAGGTGCCCGGAGCCGCACGGGGCGGCCCGGACCAGCGCACTAAACTCCACCGTATGCCGGTCAGCTTCGCAAGTGTGTCCCCCCATGCCATCACGGCCCGGCGCCCGGTGCCGGCGAGCATCGCGCGGCCGCACTACGTCGACGTGGCGCGCTTCCGCGAGGACGGCGACATCCTCGTCAAGGACGCCGAGACCATCGAGAAGATGCGCGAGGCGGGACGGATCGCGGCCCGGGCGATGGCCGTTGCTGCAGACCACATCGCCCCCGGAGTCACGACCGACGAGCTCGACCGAGTCGCCCACGAGTACCTCCTCGACCACGGCGCCTACCCCTCTCCCCTTGGCTACAAGGCGTTCCCCAAGTCGGTCTGCACCAGCGTCAACGAGGTCATCTGCCACGGCATCCCCGACCTGCGACCCCTCGAGGACGGCGACATCGTCAACATCGACGTCACGGCCTTCATCCACGGAGTGCACGGCGACACCGACGCGACCTACCTCGTCGGCGACGTCGACGAGGAGTCGCGTCTCCTCGTCGAGCGGACCCACGAGGCGATGATGCGCGGGATCAAGGCGGCCAAGCCCGGCCGGCAGCTCAACGTGATCGGCCGCGTCATCGAGAGCTACGCGAAGCGCTTCGGCTACGGCGTCGTGCGCGACTTCACCGGCCACGGGGTCGGCCTCGAGTTCCACTCGGGCGTCATCGTCCCGCACTACGACGCCGCCCCGAACTATGACCTCGTCATGGAGCCGGGCATGACGTTCACGATCGAGCCCATGCTCAACCTCGGCACCCACGAGTGGGAGATGTGGGACGACCAGTGGACGGTCGTGACGAAGGACCGCCGCCGGTCGGCGCAGTTCGAGCACACGATCGTCATCACCGAGGACGGCAACGAGATCCTCACCCTGCCGTAGGCTCTGACCGCGACACCGCCACGACGCGAGAAGCGAGGACCATGGGCACGACCGGTCGGCCACTCGGTATCGACATCGGGGGCAGCGGCATCAAGGGCGCTCCGGTCGACCTGGAGCTCGGCGCGCTGGCGGAGAAGCGGCTGCGCATCGACACGCCCATCCCGGCCACCCCCGACGCCGTGGCGGACGTGGTCGACCAGATCGTCGACCATTTCGCCGACCAGACCGGCGACTCCCCCATTGGCGTGACCGTGCCGGCGGTCGTGATCCGCGGCACCGTCCTGTCGGCCGCCAACATCGACCCCTCGTGGGTGAACACCGACGCGGAGGCGCTGATCCAGCGCCATACGGGCCGTGCGGTGTCGGTCCTCAACGACGCGGATGCGGCCGGGCTCGCGGAGCTGCACTACGGCGCGGCCCAGGGCGAGCAGGGGCTCGTCATCGTCACGACGCTCGGCACCGGGATCGGGTCGGCCCTCATCTACGACGGGGTCCTCATCCCGAACTCCGAGCTCGGGCACCTCGAGATGGACGGCGAGGACGCGGAGAAGCTCGCCGCCTCCTCGATCATGACGCGTGACAACCTCTCGTGGGACGAGTACGTCGACCGGCTGCAGCGCTACTACTCGATGCTCGAGCGGCTCTTCTCCCCCGACCTCATCGTCGTCGGTGGCGGCATCTCCAAGGATGCCGACATGTTCCTGCCCCGCCTGAAGCTGCGCGCCCCGATCGTCCCGGCGCGCCTGCGCAACCGGGCCGGCATCATCGGTGCCGCTCGCCGGGCGGTCGACCTCGCGCTAGCGGGCAGCTAGTCGCGGACGAGGCCGGCGAGCACCTCGGGCGCCCGACGGTCGTAGATGCGTCCACCGACGCGCACCCCGAGCGCGAAGGCCCCTGCGCCAAGGAGTATGCCGCTGAGCGCGGTCGGCCAGAGCGCCCAGTCCCGCTCCCACCAGGTCAGCAGGGCCAGCAGGATCACCGGAGAGGCGAGCACCGCCGTGCCGAGGCCGGAGATGGTCTGGGCGAGCATCCGCGCGCCCTGGCCGCCGGGCGGCGTCGTGAACGGGCTCTCGCCCGGCTTGGGCACGGCATACGGCATGACGACGCTCATGACGCAGGACAGCCCGTAGCCGACGCCGGCCAGCGCGACGGAGACCCCGACGATGGCCGGGAGCAGGTCGAAGCGGCCGCCGAGCCAGGCACCGACGACGCAGTAGATGGGGATGAGGACCGCAGCGAGCACGAGGCTCGGCACGAGTCGGGCCAGGCGGTCCGCGCGGCCGTGGGTGCCGGCGGCGACGTGCATCCAGAAGGCGGTCGACTCGTAGGCGACGGAGTTGTGCTCGCTCCATCCGATGAGGAAGGCGATGAGCGGCCCCATCAGCAGCACGCTCCACGACGTGCCGCCCACGAGGGACGGGATGAGCAGGAAGAGCGGCGTGATGGGGGCCATGAGCAGGCCGACCTGATAGCGCGGGTCACGCTGCCAGTAGGTGGCGATCTGCGCGGCGATGGCGCCGGTCTCGTTGTCGGGGAAGCGGCCGAGCAGGCCGAGGCCGCGGTGGCCCTTGCTCTCGTCAGGGCCGCCGATGACGTTGGGGTCCTCCACCTGCCGACGCACGGCGCGCTGCCAGAGCAGCCCGAGCCCGACCAGAACGGCCAGCCCGAGGGCGAGCCGCAGCAGGCCGCTGGCGATCTCCCCGACGGCGATGTCCGCCGGTGCGGCCCAGATCCAGCCGAAGGGGGTCCAGCCGGCGAGCGTGCCGACCGTCGGCATGACCGTCTCGAACCGCTCGACGGTGCTGCCCGCGAGGGCGAGGCCCGGGCCGAGTCCTATGACGACCACGAGGCCGAGAATGGCCGTCACGTCGCGGCCGCGGCGGCTCGACATGGCGGTGCTCGCCAGGGCGGAGACCCAGCGGCTCAGGGTCACGCACGTCAGCAGCCCGGCTGCGGCCGCGATGACGGCGACGACCGCGGCGAGGACGGAGACCGACCAGGTGACGAGGGTGCCGGCGATGACGATTGCGCAGGCGATGGCCGGCAGGCCGAGCAGGCCGGCGAGGACCAGCCCGGTCGCGAGCTGGCGGTACGGGATCGCGAAGGTGGTGAACCGGGCCGGGTCGAGGGTCGGATCCGTCCCGAAGGTCAACAAGGGCAGCAGGCCCCAGGCGAGGATGAGCACCGCACCGCCAAGGGGCACGTAGAGGCGCGCCTCGGGCAGGTCACCCCGCAGGGCGGCCACACCGACCGCGGCCATGACGACAAGGGCGCCGAAGTAGAGGATGCCGAGGATCGCGCCGACGGCCTGAGCGCGGCTGCGCCGGAAGATGTTGCGCAGCAGCGTGAGCTTCAGTCGGACGAGGTGCGCAACCACTCGAGCCCCTCCACCTCGGTCGCTCCGCCGACCAGGTCGACGAATCGCTCCTCGAGCGACTCGCCCGCCCGGACCTCGTCCACCGTGCCGGTGGCGAGGACCTCACCGCGCGCGAGGACGGCGACGTGGCTGCAGATCCGCTCGACGAGGTCCATGACGTGGCTCGACAGAATGACCGTCCCGCCTGCGGAGACGAAGTCAGCCAGGATGCGCCGGATCGTCGTCGCCGAGACCGGGTCGACGGCCTCGAAGGGCTCGTCGAGCACGAGGACCTTCGGGCCGTGGACGAGGGCCGAGGCGAGGGTCACCTTCTTGGTCATGCCGGCCGAGTAGTCGACCACGAGCTTGTCCTGTGCATCCTCGAGCCCGAGGGCGCGGACCAGCTCGGTGGCCCGCTTCGTCGCGAGCTCGCGAGGCAGGCCTCGCAGCAGGCCGGCGTAGGTGACGAGCTGCAGGCCGGTCAGCCGGTCGAAGATCCGCAGCCCGTCCGGGAGGATGCCGAGCAGGCGCTTCGCCTCGACCGGGTCGGCCCACACGTCGTGGCCGAGGACCATCGCGGTCCCGGCGTCGGGCCGCAGCAGGCCCGTCACCATCGAGAGCGTGGTCGTCTTGCCGGCGCCGTTCGGCCCGACGAGGCCGAAGAACGATCCTCGCGGCACGTCGAGGTCGATGCCCGCGACGGCGATGAGGTCGCCGAAGCGCTTCCCCAGGCCGCGCACCGCAATGGCAGGTCCGCGCACTGCCTCGCCCGAGGGCGGTGGCAGCATCGACAGGTCGGTCATCTCTCCCCCGACTGATGAAGTAGTTCGGCGCTCAGAAGGTACCGGACTCGCCGTCGCCGAGGTAGCGCAGGGTGAGCGTGTCGACCTCGGCGAAGTTCTCGATGTGCCCCGAGTACATCCGCTTGCCTCGTTCGGAGAGCAGCGCGTCGTGGATCGGCACGAAGTAGCGCGGCGCGATGCGCGACACGAACTCGATCGAGTCCCGGCTCGCGCACCAGGGCGCGTTGAGCGGGTGGGCCAGGATGTCCACGCGACCCGGCTCAGCGTCATACGCGTCTCCGGGGTGAAAGAGCGTCGGCTCCCCCTCGGCGCGCACGATGTAGCCGACGTTGGGGATCTGCGGCATCTTCGAGTGGTTGTAGGCGTGCTGGTCCCCCACCGGCGCGATCCGCACGTCGCCGACCTCGAAGTCCTCGCCCTGACGGGTCGGGATCACCGAGAGGCCTCGCCCGGCAAGCTTGTCCGCCGTGAGCTCGTCCACGTGCACGGCCGCGCCCGGGTTCGCGCGGAGCAGCGCGGGGGCCCGCTCCGGGTCGAAGTGGTCCGGGTGGTTGTGCGTCACGAGGATCGCGTCGAGGTCGCGCAGGTCCTCGAACCCGGCCGAGAAGTTGCCCGGGTCGACGAGGATGCGCCGGTCGCCCGTCTCGACGAGCAGGCACGCGTGGCCGAGGTGAGTGAGTCGCATGGCCCCAACGTAGCCCGCCCAGGAGCCGGCGGGGCCTTGACCGGTCCCTTCATAAGCCGTACCTTCTATTAGTGACTTCTTATGACGAAGATGCCGTGTGGACCGCCATGGCGGACGGAACCCGCCGGGCCATCGTCCTGGAGCTGGCCCGCGGTGAACGCACTGTCGGCGAGCTCGCGCAGTCGTTGCCGGTCAGCCAGCCGGCGGTGTCCCAGCACCTCAAGGTACTGAGGCAGGTGGGTGTCGTCACCGACCGCGCCGAGGGCACCAAGCGGATCTACCGGCTGAACGAGGCCGGGGTCAGCGCACTGCGCGACCAGCTGGACATGTTCTGGAAACGCACCATGTCCGGCTTCGAGCAACTGCTGAAGGAGGACACATGACCGAAGAACCCGTGGTGCGCCACGACGTGGTCGTCCCCGGTACGCCGGAGCGGGCATTCGCAGCGTTCACCGAACGCTTGGGCGACATCAAGCCTCGAGAGCACAACCTGCTCGGCTCTCCCCTCGTCTCGACCACGTTCGAACCTCGCGTCGGCGGCCACATCGTCGACCGCGCCGAGGACGGCAGTGAGTGCCGGTGGGCGCGGGTCCTCGTGTTCGACCCACCCGAGCGACTCGTCTTCAGCTGGGACATCGGCCCCACGTGGCAGCTCGAGGGCGACCCGGAGAACTGCAGCGAGGTGGAACTCCGCTTCGTCCCCGAGGGCCCGGACCAGACCCGGGTCGTGCTCGAGCACCGGAATCTCGACCGTCATGGCCCCGGTTGGCCAGCACTGCGCGATGGTGTGGGCAACGAGCAGGGCTGGCCCCTCTACCTCGCTCGTTTCGCCGACCTGCTGCAGCCGGCCTGATCCCAGCCCACCACGGCGCCGCCGGGGCCGGCGGCACCGTCGGTCCGGTGCAGGGCTGCAGGTCAGCACTCGATGACGTTGACGGCGAGTCCGCCCCGAGCGGTCTCCTTGTACTTGATCTTCATGTCGGCACCGGTCTCACGCATCGTCTTGACGACCTGGTCGAGGCTGACCACGTGGGAGCCGTCGCCCCGCAGGGCGGTCCGGGCGGCGGTGATCGCCTTGACCGAGGCGATCGCGTTGCGCTCGATGCATGGGATCTGGACGAGGCCGCCGACCGGGTCGCACGTCAGGCCGAGGTTGTGCTCCATGCCGATCTCGGCCGCGTTCTCGACCTGCTCCGGGGTGCCGCCCAGGACCGCCGCCATCGCCCCTGCCGCCATCGAGCAGGCCGAGCCGACCTCACCCTGGCAGCCCACCTCGGCGCCGGAGATCGAGGCCATCTCCTTGTAGATCACGCCGATCGCACCAGCGGTGAGGAGGAACCGGACCACCCCGTCGTCGTCCGCGCCGGGCACGAAGTTGACGTAGTAGTGCAGCACGGCGGGAATGATCCCGGCCGCGCCGTTCGTCGGTGCGGTGACGACGCGCCCGCCCGAGGCGTTCTCCTCGTTGACGGCCAGGGCATAGAGGGTGATCCAGTCCATCCCGCGCAGCGGGTCCTGGCTCGTGCTCTCGAGACCGAGCTTGAGGGCCAGCTCCGGCGCGCGCCGCCGGACCTTGAGGCCGCCGGGTAGCACGCCCTCCGTGCGGATGCCATTGGCGACGCACTCCTGCATGACCGACCAGATCTCGAGAAGCCCGGCTCGCACCTCCTCCTCGGTCCGCCAGGCCAGCTCGTTGTCGAGCATGATCCGGGCGATCGACTTGCCGGTGGTGCGGCAGTGGCCGAGCAGCTCGGCTCCGGTCCGGAACGGGTGGGCCACGGGTGTCTCGTCGGCCACCACCCGCGTCTCACCGTCGGCGTCCTCGCCGACCACGAAGCCGCCCCCGACGGAGTAGTAAGTGTGCTCCGAGAGGACCTCACCCGCCGTGTCGTAGGCGGTGAACGTCATGCCATTGGGGTGCAGCGGCAGGGCCTTGCGCCGGTGCAGGACGAGGTCGCAGTCCTCGTCGAAGGCGATCTCGTGCTGGCCCAGCAGGGAGACGCGGTGCTCCCGTCGCATCCGCTCGAGCTTCCCGGCCACGGTGCGCGGGTCGCAGAGCTCCGGCCGCTCACCCGACAGGCCGAGCAGCACGGCCTTGTCGCTGCCATGGCCGTGTCCGGTCGCGCCGAGCGAGCCGAACAGCTGGGCGACGACACGCGCGGTTCGCCCCAACGTGTCCTCCTCGCGCAGCCGCGAGGCGAACATCTCCGCGGCCCGCATCGGGCCCACGGTGTGCGAGCTCGAGGGGCCAATGCCGATCGAGAAGAGGTCGAACACGCTCAGTGCCATGTCAGGCCCCCTCGGCCACCCGGCGGCCCGCGACCGCCTGGGCGTACAGTCGGCCGGCGCGGTACGAGGACCGCACGAGCGGGCCGCTCATGACGCCTGTGAACCCGAGCTCCGTTGCGACGATGGCGAGCTCGTCGAACTCCTCGGGTTCGACCCACCGGACCACGGGGTGGAGCAGGGCCGAGGGCCGCAGGTACTGGGTGATCGTGACGAGGTCGCAGCCGGCGCTGCGCAGGTCGCCGAGGGCCGCCACGACCTCGTCCCGCTCCTCGCCCATGCCGAGGATGAGGTTCGACTTCGTCACGAACCCAGCCTGCGCGGCATACCGGATGACGTCGAGGCTCCGCTCGTAGCGGAAGCCCGGCCGGATCCGGCGGAAGATGCGCGGTACCGTCTCGATGTTGTGCGCGAACACCTCCGGGTCGGCGGTCAGCACCACGTCGATGAGCTCGGTCCGCCCGCTGAAGTCGGGGACGAGCAGCTCCACACCGACGCCTGGCGTCCGCTCGTGGATCTGGCGAGTCGTCTCGGCCCAGAGCCAGGCGCCCTCGTCCTCGAGGTCGTCCCGGGTCACCCCCGTGACGGTCGCGTAGCGAAGGCCCATCTGTGCGACGGAGTCCGCGACACGGCGCGGCTCGTCGCGGTCGATCCCCTGCGGCTTGCCCGTGGCGATCTGGCAGAAGTCGCAGCGGCGCGTGCATTGGTCGCCGCCGATGAGGAAGGTCGCCTCACGGTCCTCCCAGCACTCGAAGATGTTGGGACAGCGAGCCTCCTGGCAAACCGTGTGCAGACCCCTCCGCTGCACAAGGCTCGCCACCTGGGCGTAGCCAGGCCCGGTCCGCAGCTGCTGGCGCATCCACGCGGGCTTCCGCTCGATCGGGGTGACCGCATTGGCCACCTCGACCCGCAGCAGCCGGCGGCCGTCGGGCGCGGCCGTCATGATGACAGCTCGGGCACGGCCGGGTAGAGCGGGTACTTCGCGGCCAGCGCCTCGACCCGCGCCCGCAGGGAACCGGCGACCTCGTCGGTCAGGTCGCCCTGCAGCGCGAGGGCAATGACGTCGGCGACCTCGGTGAACTCCGGTGCGCCGAAGCCGCGCGTCGCCAGCGCCGGTGTGCCGATCCGCAGACCGGAGGTGACCATCGGCGGACGCGGGTCGTTGGGCACGGCGTTGCGGTTGACCGTGATGCCGATCCGGTGCAGCCGGTCCTCGGCCTGCTTGCCGTCGAGCTCCGAGTCGACGAGGTCGACGAGGACGAGGTGCACGTCCGTCCCCCCGGAGAGGACCTTGATGCCCGCGGCCCGGGCGTCGTCGGCGAGGAGCCGCTCGGCGAGGATCTGAGCCCCCTCCAGGGTCCGGCGCTGGCGGTCCTTGAACTCCTCGCTTGCGGCGACGAGGAAGGAGACCGCCTTGGCGGCGATGACGTGCTCGAGCGGCCCGCCCTGCAGGCCCGGGAAGACCGCGGAGTTGATCTTCTTGGCGATCTCCGCGTCGTTGGTCAGGATGATCCCGCCGCGGGGCCCGCCGAGGGTCTTGTGGGTCGTCGAGGTGACGACGTGGGCGTGCGGCACGGGCGAGGGGTGCAGACCGGCGGCCACGAGTCCGGCGAAGTGCGCCATGTCGACGAAGAGGTAGGCGCCCACCTCGTCGGCGATGGCGCGGAACTCGGCGAAGTCGAGCACGCGGGGGTAGGCCGACCAGCCGGCGACGATCATCTTCGGCTTGCGCTCCTGGGCCAGGCGCCGGACCTCGGCCATGTCGACCCGCCCGTCGTCGCCGACGTGGTAGGGCACGACGTCAAAGCTCTTGCCGGAGTAGTTGATCCGCATGCCGTGGGTGAGGTGCCCGCCGTTGGCGAGGTCGAGCCCGAGGATGGTGTCGCCGTGCTGCAGCAGTGCGAAGTAGACCGCGGTGTTGGCCTGGGCGCCCGAGTGCGGCTGCACGTTGGCGAAGCCGGCCCCGAAGAGCGCCTTGACCCGGTCGATGGCGAGCTGCTCGACGACATCGACGTGCTCGCAGCCGCCGTAGTAGCGACGGCCCGGGTAGCCCTCCGCGTACTTGTTCGTGGCGACCGAGCCCTGCGCCTCCATCACGGCGAGCGGCGCGAAGTTCTCCGAGGCGATCATCTCCAGGGTCGACTCCTGCCGACGAAGCTCCGCGTCGAGCGCCGCGGCGACGTCCGGGTCGACCTGGGACAGGTGCTGGTTGAGCAGGTTCATCTCGTCACTCCTCAGGCGCTCTCGACCGCGGCGGCGTAGGCGTCGGCATCCAGCAGGTCGTCGGCGCCGCCGGTGACGCGCACCCGGAAGAGCCATCCCCCGGCGAACGGGTCGCCGTTGACGATGCTCGGGTCGGCGATGACCTCGGCGTTCGACTCGGTCACCTCGCCGCTGACGGGCGCGTAGAGGTCGCTGACCGACTTGGTCGACTCGACCTCGCCGCAGGGGTCGCCGGTCGTGATGGCGCTGCCAGCCTCGGGCAGGTCGACGTAGACGACGTCACCGAGCGCGTCGGCCGCGAACTGGGTGATGCCGACGGTCGCGACGTCGCCGTCGAGGCGGACCCACTCGTGGTCCTTGGTGTACTTGAGGTCTGCGGGGATACTCATTGCTCTCTCCTGGGGAGGTCTGTTGGATGGGTGACCGAGGCCGCGCGTCAGCGGGCTCGGCTGTAGAAGGGCAGGGGGACGACCTCGGCCGGCACGCGGGTGCCGCGCACGTCGACGTCAAGGCGGGTGCCGGGCTCGGACAACGCCGTGTCGACGTAGGCCATCGCGATCGGGTAGCCGAGCGTCGGTGACGGGGCACCGCTGGTCACCTCGCCGACGGTCTCCCCGGACGCCGGGTCGATGACCGCGTAGCCGTGCCGAGGGGCGCGGCGACCCTCCGGACGCAGGCCGACCCGGACCCGAGCGACCGGGTGGTCCGCCACGGCGGCCAGCGCGTCGCGACCGACGAAACCGCCCGGCTTGTCGAGCTTGACGACACGGCCGAGCCCAGCGGCATACGGCGTGGTGGCGGTGCTGAGCTCGTTGCCGTAGAGCGGCATCGCCGCCTCGAGGCGGAGCGAGTCCCGGCAGGCGAGCCCCGCCGGGATGAGCCCACGGTCCGCGCCGGCATCGATGAGGGCCTGCCAGATCGTCGGTGCATCCGCCGGGTCGCAGAAGACCTCGAAGCCGTCCTCGCCGGTGTAGCCGGTGCGGGCGAGGCGGGCCGGGCGACTGGCGACCTTGGTCTCGAGGATGGCGTAGTACTTCAGCGAGGACAGGTCCGCGTCGGTGAGCTCGGCGAGGATGCCGGAGGCCTGCGGGCCCTGGATCGCCACGAGCGCCCAGTCGTCGCGTCGTTCCTGCACCTCGGCGTCGAAGCCGCCGGACCGCTCGCGCAGCGCCGTGAGCACGACCTCGGCGTTCGAGGCATTGGCGACGACCATGTAGCGGTCCTCCTCGAGGCGGTAGACGATCAGGTCGTCGAGGATGCCGCCGTCCTCCTGGCAGATCATCGTGTACTTCGCCTTGCTCACGGCGATCGCGCTGATCTGCCCGACGAGGGCGTGGTCGAGCAGCGCCGCCGCCTCGGGGCCGACCACCTCGATCTCACCCATGTGCGAGAGGTCGAACAGACCCGCGGCGTTGCGGACGGCGTGGTGCTCGGCCAGCTCGCTGCCGTAACGCAGCGGCATCTGCCAGCCGGCGAAGTCGGTGAACGTGGCGCCCAGTGAGTGATGTATGCCGCTCAGCGCGGTCTGTCGTGACATGGTCCTGCTCTCGGGGTCGGGTACGTGGGGTAGGGCCGTCGCTCGCCTGCGCGACGACGGTGCAGTGGCGTGGTGGCCCAGGGGCCGCCGCGGCTCAGCTCTCGAAGGCCTCGGGGGCCGGGCAGGAGCAGACGAGGTTGCGGTCGCCATGGCTCTGGTCGATCCGTCCGACCGGGGGCCAGTACTTCGTGTCGCTGATGCCCGCCGGATACACGGCCTGCTCCCGGCTGTAGGCCCGGTCCCACTCCCCGACGAGCGCGCGGGCGGTGTGCGGGGCGCCGCGCAGCGGGCTCGTCTCCACGGTGACCTCTCCGTCGATGACGGCGTCGATCTCGGCGCGGATGGCGATCATGGCGTCGATGAAGCGGTCGACCTCCCCGAGGTCCTCCGACTCGGTCGGCTCGACCATCAGCGTGCCCGCCACCGGGAAGCTCATCGTCGGGGCGTGGAAGCCGTAGTCGATGAGCCGCTTCGCCACGTCATCGACGGTGATGCCGGACTCCTTGGTGAGCTGGCGCAGATCGAGGATGCACTCGTGGGCGACGAGGCCGCCTTCGCCCTTGTACAGGGTCGGGAAGTGGGGAGCGAGCCGGGCGGCGATGTAGTTCGCGGCGAGCACGGCGACCTTGGTCGCCTGGGTCAGGCCCTCGGCCCCCATCAGCCGGACGTAGGCCCAGCTGATCGGCAGGATGCTGGCCGACCCGAAGGGTGCCGCGCTGACCGGCCCGACGCCCTCGCGGCGGGCCGGGTCCGGGTGGAAGGGGTGCGAGGGGAGGAACGGCACGAGGTGCTCCCTCACACCGATCGGACCGACGCCGGGGCCGCCGCCACCGTGGGGGATGCAGAAGGTCTTGTGGAGGTTGAGGTGTGAGACGTCACCGCCGAAGGAGCCGGGGGCGGCGAGTCCGAGCAGGGCGTTGAGGTTGGCGCCGTCGACGTAGACCTGGCCGCCGTGGGCGTGGACGATCTCGCAGAGCTCGGTGATTCCCTCCTCGTAGACACCGTGCGTCGACGGGTACGTCACCATGATCGCCGCGAGCCGGTCGCCGTGCTCCTCGCACTTGGCACGCAGGTCGTCGAGGTCGACCGTGCCGTCCGGAAGGCCCTTGACGACGACGACCCGCATCCCCGCCATGACCGCCGAGGCGGCGTTGGTGCCATGCGCCGAGGCCGGGATGAGGCAGACGTTGCGCTGCTCGTCCCCGCGCGACCGGTGGTAGCCGCGGATCGCGAGAAGGCCGGCCAGCTCGCCCTGACTGCCCGCGTTGGGCTGGATCGAGACCTTGGCATAGCCGGTGACGGCGGCGAGCCACGTCTCCAGCTGGTCGACGAGCCTCGCATAGCCGGTGGCCGACGCGGCCGGGACGAAGGGGTGCAGCTCGGCGAAGCCCGGCAGGCTGATCGGCTCCATCTCCGTGGTGGCGTTGAGCTTCATCGTGCACGAGCCGAGCGGGATCATCCCCCGGTCCAGGGCGTAGTCCTTGTCGGACAGGGCCCGGAGGTAACGCAGCATCTGCGTCTCCGACCGGTGCGCCGAGAACACCGGGTGGGTGAGGAAGGCCGAGGTGCGCAGCAGGTCCTCGGGGAGCCGGTCGGAGGCGGCCGGCTCGACCCGGCGCGAGTCGCCGGTGAAGGCGGCGACGACGGAGGCCAGGTGCTCCGGCGTCGTCGTCTCCGAGCACGAGATCCCGACGTGGTCGCCGTCGACGCGCCGCAGGTGCACCCGCCGGGCCGCGGCCTCGGCGACGACCGCGTCGGCCCGACCCGGCACGCGGGCGAGGACGGTGTCGAAGAACGCGTCGTGCACGACCTCGACGCCCGCGCTCGTGAGGGCCTCGGCGAGCGAGACGGCGCTGCGGTGCACGCCCGAGGCGATGGCCCGCAGCCCGTCAGGACCGTGGTAGACGGCATACATCGACGCGACAACGGCGAGCAGGACCTGGGCGGTGCAGATGTTCGACGTCGCCTTGTCGCGCCGAATGTGCTGCTCACGGGTCTGGAGGGCCAACCGGTAGGCGGGGCGCCCGGCCGAGTCGATGCTCACGCCGACGAGGCGTCCCGGGAGCGAGCGCTCGAGGCCGTCACGGACGGCCATGTAGCCGGCGTGCGGGCCGCCGTAGCCCATCGGGACGCCGAAGCGCTGGGTCGAGCCGACGGCGAGGTCGGCGCCCCACTCGCCGGGAGCGGTGAGGAGGGTGAGGGCGAGGAGGTCTGCGGCGACGGCGACGAGCGCACCCCGCTCGTGCGCGCGTGCGGTCAGCTCGCGGTAGTCACGGATCGCGCCGGAAGCGCCCGGGTACTGGACGATGACCCCGAAGAACTCCTCGTCCGGTAGGCCGTCGGCGAGGTCGGCGACGTGCACGTCGACGCCGATCGCCTCGCACCGCGTCCTCAGGACGGCGATGCTCTGCGGGAAGAGGTCGGCGTCCACGACGACGCGCTCGGCCTTGACCTTGCTCGTGCGCCGCATGACCGTCATCGCTTCGGCGACGGCGGTGCCCTCGTCGAGGAGCGAGGCGTTGGAGGTGCCGAGGCCGGTCAGGTCCGAGACCATGGTCTGGAAGTTGATGAGGGCCTCGAGGCGACCCTGGCTGATCTCCGGCTGGTAGGGGGTGTAGGCGGTGTACCAAGCCGGGCTCTCGACGACGTTGCGACGGATGACCGCCGGCGTGACGGTGCCGTAGTAGCCGAGGCCGATCATCGCCTCCGACGAGTCGTTCTGCTCCGACAGGGTGCGGAGCTCGGACTGCACCTCCGCCTCGGTGAGCGGCTCGGGCAGGCTCATCGCCGCCGGGTTGCGCACTCCCTTGGGGACGGCGCGCTCGACGAGCGCCTCGAGCGAGTCGAAGCCGAGCTCGGCGAGCATCTTGGACTGGTCGTCGGCGGAGAATCCGATGTGCCGCGGCACGAAGGCCGACTGCTGGGCGGTCCGCCCGGCTGACCCGGGGCTGGTGTGCGGCAGCGTGGACTGTTGCGTCATTGCAGGAGGCTCCCTGGTTGATGCCGCGCCGGCGAACGCGACTGGATGGGTGGCCTCCCCGCTCTGTCATTGGACCTGAGAGCTTCACCGCGACGTGCGGCTTGCACCGTGGGTGCAGGATCGAGTCCTGCTTTCCAGAGTTCGCCTCACCGCAACGGTCATGGGTGCCTGAGAGATTCTGGGGAGAAGTTGCTCCTTCGGCGCCGCACCCGACCGGGCACGGACTCTCCCGCTGCGATTCGAACGGCGATGTGGAGTTGTGCCGCCAAGGTAGGGGCCGCGACGAGCCCACGTCAACAGGCCGTCCGGATGCCGACGCGCTGCAACGCTGGAGGGCCCCTCCATGACGGGCCGGCGGTGGTCGGATCCTGACGTCCGCTTGTCCCGACGCCCGCCAGGGGTCTACCGTCACACCCCATCCCCAACTGAAGATGCCCTCGAGCCGTGGCGGGAGAGTCTCGTCGTCCTCATCAGGAACGCCGGGCGCCGAAGGAGCAAGACCCTCCCCGGGAATCTCTCAGGCCCCCGTACCGCCGTGGCTAGGCAACTCTGGAAAGCGGTCGGGTTCGCGCCCGGCACACCGACGGTGCAAGCGGAGCACACTCCGCGAATCTCTCAGGTCCGATACAGAGCGGGGAGGACGCCCCCATCACCTCCCTGGAACGGACCGGACCATGCCCGAACTCAGCAATGGCGCTGACGCCATGACCGCGCCCCCCGGTGCCCATACGGCCACCCATCCGCCGACCTCGCTGCCCCGCACGCCGGGGGCGACCACCGCCCCGGCTGACCGCGACGTCGACGACGCCACGACCCCGCATCTCGCACGGTCGCTCTCCAACCGACACATCCAGCTCATCGCGATCGGTGGCGCCATCGGCACCGGTCTGTTCATGGGCTCCGGCAAGACGATCTCACTCGCCGGCCCGTCGGTGATCTTCGTCTACATGATCATCGGCTTCATGCTCTTCTTCGTCATGCGGGCGATGGGCGAGCTGCTGCTGTCGAACCTCAACTATAAGTCGTTCACCGACTTCGCCGCCGACCTCCTCGGACCGTGGGCCGGCTTCTTCACCGGCTGGACCTACTGGTTCTGCTGGATCGTCACCGGCATGGCCGACATCGTGGCCATCGCCGGCTACGTCTCGTTCTGGTGGCCGCACCTGCCGCTGTGGATTCCCGGCGTCGCAGCGATCGCGCTGCTGCTCAGCCTCAACCTGCCGACCGTCAAGGCGTTCGGTGAGACGGAGTTCTGGTTCGCCCTCGTCAAGATCGTCGCGATCCTGACCCTCATCGTCGTCGGCGTCGTCATGGTGTTCTCCTCGTTCACCGACCCGGGCGGCGCCAAGGCGTCCTTCGCGAACCTGTGGCAGGACGGCGGCTTCTTCCCGACGGGCGTCATGGGCTTCGTCGCCGGCTTCCAGATCGCGGTCTTCGCCTTCGTCGGCCTCGAGCTCGTGGGCACCACCGCCGCCGAGACGAAGAACCCGGAGCGCACGCTGCCCAAGGCCATCAACTCGATCCCGATCCGGATCATGCTCTTCTACGTCGGCGCCCTCGTCGTCATCATGGCCGTGACGCCGTGGCGGCAGATCGTGGCGGACAAGTCCCCCTTCGTCGGGATGTTCAGCCTCGCCGGCCTCGGGATCGCCGCCTCTGTCATCAACTTCGTCGTGCTCACCTCGGCTGCCTCGTCGGCGAACTCGGGGATGTACTCGACCTCGCGGATGATCTACGGCCTGGCGCTCGAGGGTGACGCGCCTGCCAGGCTGCGCCGGCTGACGAAGCGCAAGGTCCCCGCGAGCGCTCTCGTGTTCTCGTGCACCTTCCTGCTCGGCGGCGTCGCCCTGCTCTACGCCGGCACGTCGATCATCGAGGCGTTCACGGTCGTCACGACCATCTCGGCGCTGCTGTTCATGTTCGTCTGGACGATGATCCTCGTGTCCTACCTCGCCTACCGGAAGAAGCACCCGGAGCGGCACGCCGCCTCCGCGTTCAAGATGCCCGGTGGCGTGGTGATGGTCTACGTCGTGCTCGCGTTCTTCGCCTTCCTCATCTGGGCCCTCACCCAGCAGGCGGACACGCTCCGAGCCCTCGTCGTGACGCCCGCCTGGTTCGTCGCCCTCGGCATCGGCTGGGCGGTCATCCGCCGGCGCCCGCACCACGTGGCGCGTTACGAGGCGTTCCGACGCACGCTCGACGAGCGCCCCGAGGTCGCAGCAGAGCCGCAGTGAGCACTGCCGGCGAGCGGGCCGGTTGCCTGACGCCGGCTGCGCACTCGACCGAATGGTCGGGTGCGCAGCTGGCACAGTCGTGAAAGTGGATGAGTCGGCCTGTACGCCGGGTTCTGTCCCGCGCCCCCGTTGCCGGTGGCGCGGTGGCGGCCATCCATCTCGGCCGGCCATTGCTGACCGGCTCCAGCGCCCTACCCGCGCACTCGACCGGGCCGGTCTCGAGCGTGCGCTGTCTGGGCTTGCTCCGGGTGGGGTTTACCGAGCCGCCCCAGTCGCCTGGGGCGCTGGTGGTCTCTTACACCACCTTTTCACCCTTACCAGCCAGAGGCTGGCGGTCTGTTTTCTGTGGCACTGTCCCGCGGGTCACCCCGGGTGGCTGTTGGCCACCACCCTGCCCTGTGGAGCCCGGACGTTCCTCGGCAGGACCGGAGTCCTGACGCGGCCGCCCGGCCGACTCATCCGCCTCAAGCATAAGGGGTATGCCGCTGGGCTTGGTGCTCGCTCCGGCTGCCCTCCCGCGCCCCCTCCTGCCCGTCGCGGCCGGCATGCTCGTGCGCCACGCCGAGGCGCATCGCCGCACCGATGGAACCGCCGAGGACGCCGAGGAGGACGAAGAGCGTCAGGACCGCATCCCCCGGCGCGCTGGTCGTCGCTCCCCAGTCGCCCGGTGCGATGGCCACCTTCTTCAGCGTCTCGACGAGGGCACTGGTGAAGACGACTGCACCACCGGTCCAGACGACCGCGACCCTCGCCGTGGTCAGCCGGCCGTCCTTGAACAACTGTCGCCCCATCACCGCTGCTGCCGCGGCGATCCCTGCTCCCGACAGGAGCATGACCCGCTGCGCGACAGTGGGGTCGACGAAGGATCCGCCCCCGGTGATCGACCACGCGGTCTGCTGCAGGGCGAAGAGCACCGCACTGACGACGAAGAAGGTGCCGAGCACCTGTTCCAGACCACTGGTCGCTGCGCCTGCCTGCACCGTCTGTCCGATGCGCCGGCCCGGGTCGACTCCCGTTGCGGCCGGCCACCTCTCCCGAGCATGCAGGGCGAATCCGACTGTCAGCAGGACCGCCTGGAGCACGAACCCGCCATAGACGAGAACGAACACCCAGCCGTCGAGGACGTCGCTGCGCAACGGGTTTCCCGCACCGCTGAGCAGCTGGGCCGGTGTTCCGAGGGCGAAGCCGGCCACAACGGGGGCGAGCAGACCTGTGGCGACCCACATCGGGAACGCGAGCAGGAAGGCGGGGATGCGCCTTCCGAGCGGGTGCACGAAGGCCACCGCGAGCAGAGTCGCCGCGACCTCCAAGCCGGCAGTCACGACGTTGGCGCCTCGAGTCGTGTCGGCGAACGTCGGATCGTTCGCCCCGATCGACAGCCCGGCAACCCAGCAGATCTTGAGCAAAAGGTAGGGCATACAGGCGATGACCGTGGCGACGGCGACGCGGCGCCGCAGGGTCTCTGCTCGGGTCCGGTCCTGGTCAGGTGGGGTCGCTGCCATGCCCACCAGCCAAACAGCGGCGTCATCCCCGGCATATGGGGTGAAACACCCACTGAGCCCTGACCCCACCCTGACGCTCCCCCGGTTCGCACCCCGGCTGCCTCGTGCTGTCGGGGCAGGGCCCGGAGGCGACGGCTCAGCTCGTGACCGTCAGCTCGATCTTCCCGGTGCCGATGTCGGCCGCGTCGACCCTGACGCGCACCGAGGTGCCCGGCTCCGCATGGCCCATCGCCTTCGCGAGCACTGCCAGGTCGGCCAGCTGCACGATGACGCCCTTGCCGTTCGCGTCGTCGACAACGATCGCCTCGATCGTGCTGCCCACGAATGGCTTCAGCTCCGCGGCCTCCACGGCATCGGTACAGGCACGCTCGACGCCGCCCGCCCGTCGGTCGGACTGCGCCATGAGGTCGGGCAGCAGCGGCAAGGCCTCGCGGACCCAGTCCGGCACCTCGACGCCCTCCGACAGGGCGGCACAGACGACGAGTCCGAACCGGTCGACGAGGCGCCGCAGGGGCGCCGTGACGTGCGCATAGACGCTGGCCACTGCCGCGTGCTCGCGCTGCTCTGGTGGCGTGCCTTCGAACGGGGTGTACCCCGCTCCGCGGAAGAGTGCCGTCGCCTCGTGGATGAGAGCGAGATGACGCGGGTTGGTCCGGTCGAGCGTGCGGAGGAAGGCGCCATACCGCTGCTCCTCGGGCCAGGGCACACCGGCGGCGGCCGCCTGACGGCGGAAGCGCCTCACGTCGCGCTCGTCGGGTGGTGGCATCGTCCGCAGGATGCCGATGCCAGCCTCGAGCATGAGCTCAGCGGCGGCGATACCGGTCAGCAGTGAGATCTGGGCGTTCCAGTCCTCGGCCTCGAGCAAGGGCCGGAAGGAGACCGAGAACCCACCGTCCTCGTTCTCCTCCACCTCCTGCTCCGGAAGCGGCAGGCTGGCCCCACCACGCTTCTGCTCCAGGGCGATCCGCTTCTCGCCGATCTCCTTGAGGAGCATGACTGAGTCGTCCGCCGTGCCGTCGTCGACGCTGCGTTGCACCTCCGTGTAGTCGTAGCGGTGCCTGCTGCGGACCATCGCCCGGGCGACCGAGACCGCCGTCCGCTCGCCATCGGCGCCGAGGGTGATGTCCCAGACGAAGGCGGGCCTCACCTCGTCCGGCAGCAGGCTCGCGGCGCCCTCACTGAGGTCACTGGGGTGCAGCTGGACGCGCATGTCGGGGCAGTAGATCGTCTGTCCCCGGCGACGGGCCTCGAGATCGATCGGTCCGCCCGGCGGCACGAACGCGGGCACGTCGGCGATGGCGTAGCGGACCCGGTAGCCGTCCCCGTGCCGTTCCAAATGCATCGCCTGGTCGAGGTCCTTCGATCCCGGCGGGTCTATCGTGAAGAACGGCACGTCGGTCGCGTCGCGCCCGGGCAGGGTCGCCCTCTCGGCTGCCTCCTGCGCCTCGGCGATCACGTCGGCTGGGAACGCCTCGGGCACCTCGAACTCGCGCCGGACCTCGGCGAAGCGCCGGGACAGCTGCCGCCCGATGGATCCGGGCTCGCGCAGCCGGCGATAGACGATGTTCCGCTTGGCCATGCGCGCCACCCTACGCAGCGACGGGTGCCGATGGACGGTGCAGCGCCACTCAGGGCCGTTCCCTACTCTGTCGCTCGTGCTCATCCTCCTCCCGCCCTCCGAGGGCAAGACGCAGCGCCGTCGAGGTGGTTCCCTGCAGCTCGGCGACCTGTCGTTCCCGACGCTGACCTCGCTTCGGGACGAGGTGATCGCGGCAGTCGAGAAGGTGAGCGCGGGACCGGACCCGTATGCCGTCCTCGGCGTCTCGCCGAACCTGACCGAGGAGGTGGCCCGCAACACCCGCCTCCGTACGGCGCCCACCGCCCCGGCGGGCGAGGTCTACTCCGGAGTGCTCTACGACGCGCTCGACCTGCCCTCGCTCGACCCCGCCGCGAAGCGCCGTGCCACCCGCGCCGTCGTCGTCCAGTCGGCCCTGTTCGGTGCAGTCCGGCTGTCGGACCGCATCCCGGCCTACCGGCTCTCGATGTCGGTGAACCTCCCCGGCGTCGGCGCGCTCGCCGCCGCGTGGCGCCCGGAGCTCGAGCGCGTGCTTCCCCAGGTCGTCGGCCGCGGCGTCATCGTCGACTGCCGGTCGAGCACGTATGCCGCCGCCTGGACTCCCCGGGCCGAGCTCGCTTCGCGGTGGGTCCAGGTCGCGGTACCCGGCGCCACACACATGGCCAAGCACACGAGGGGCCTCGTGACGCGTGAGCTCGTGACTGCCACGTCGGCTCCCCGCAGCCCTGAGGCCCTCGCCCAGGCACTGGCCGGTCGCTTCGAGGTCTCGCTCGCTCCCCCACCCCGGCCGGGCCGGGCCTGGATCCTCTCGGCCAGCGCGCGCTGACGAGGGTGACGCTCGCACCGGCCGTCCCGGGGGCCGCGCCGGTCCTCGACCTCGGCGCTCTCGTCGCCCGGGTCGTGCCCGTCCTCGTCTTCCTGGTCGCCCTCACGGTCGTCGCCGAGATCTGTGACGCGGCGGGCCTCTTCGACGAGGCGGCGCACTGGGCCGCACGGCTCGCCCGGGGACGCGTCGTCGTGCTGTGGCTCCTCGTCGTCGTACTGTCCACGGCCTCGACGATCCTGCTCAGCCTCGACACGACGGCCGTGCTGCTGACCCCGGTGGCGATCGTCGTCGCGAGGCAGGTCGGGGCGAGTGCAGTGCCGTTCGCCATGACGACCCTGTGGCTGGCGAACACTGCCTCACTCCTGCTGCCGGTCTCCAACCTCACGAATCTCCTTGCCCGGCACACCTTCTCGGCACTGGGGCTGGAGATCCGCGACTACATCAGCCAGATCTGGCGACCCGCCCTCGTCGCAGTTGTCATGACCGTGGTTGTCCTCTGGATCCTCCACCGCAAGAGCGTGGTTGGCAGGTTCTCGAGCCCGCCACGAGCAGAGCCGCACGACCGACCGCTCATGCTCATGTCGGCGGCTGTCGTCCTGCTCATGGTCGGTGCCTTCGTCCTCGGCATCCAGCCCGCCTACCCCGCCGTCGGTGCGGCGGTTGTTCTCCTCGGCCTCACGTGGCGCCGTGCGCCGCAGCTCCTGGGCGCGGTACGGCCTCCGTGGCTCACGGTGATCGCGCTCTGCGTGCTCTTCCTGGCCGTCGACGCCGCCCTGCGCCACGGTCTGGAGGAACTGTTGAGAACCGCTGTCGGGACTGGCGCCGCGCCCGCGGACCTCCTGCGCGTCAGCGGCATCGGCGCCGCCTCCGCCAACGTCATCGACAACCTGCCGGCCTATCTGGCCCTCGAACCGACCGTCTCGGATTCGCCCGTGCGCCTCGCCGCCCTGCTCATCGGGGTGAACGCCGGTCCCATCGTCACACCCTGGGGGTCGGTCGCGACGATCCTGTGGCTGCGGCAGTGCCGGCGGGCAAGGTTGCAGGTCAGCGTGCCGCGGTTGGCCCTCCAGGGCCTGCTGTGCGCCATCGTCGTGGTTGCGGCCGCCACTGTCAGTGCCACCATCTAGGCTGTTCTCACGGCTTCTACGAGCGTTGCTGCTGCCGCGAATCTCGTTGCTGTTGCGAATGATTCGCTGTGGACGAGGGCTTCCGGCACGGCATGTCATCGGTTACAATCGATACTATGTTCGACGACGCCGTCTCCCCCGGTCCCGCCCCCGCGGCGGCGGCCGAGACTGCGTCGAGCACGACCGCGATGAGACCGGTGACCGGCGGCTCGCAGTCCGATGGTGCCCCTGCCGCGGCGCAGGCCCAGGCTGCGTGGACGAGCGTGGAGCTCACCCAGCTGGCGGCCCAGCTGGGGGCGGTCGACCTCGAGGTGAGCGACGCGGAGCGGGTCGACCAGCTGACCGCCCTTGAGCAGGTCAAGGCGGCCTGCGCCGCGGCCCAGGCCCGGATCACCGATCGGTTCGTCGACTCCCAGGCGGAGCTCGCCCGGCAATGGCACGAGCGAGCCCGGGCCTGTGCGGACGCGTCCGACTTCGATGGGTGGTGCGCCGCCCGCGAGGAGGCTCGCCGCCACGAGTTCACCGCACCTACAGGCCCCGCCGGACGAGACCGACGGGACCGGCCCGGCGGAGGGGACCGGCCCGGCGGAGGGTCTGGAGCATCTGACGGCCCGTCACGCGGGACACGCCGGGCGGGCAACCCGCGAGCCGGGATCGCCGCGCAGGTCGCGCTGGCCCGGCACGAGTCCCCGGCCAAGGGCACCCGCCTCGTCGGCACCGCCCTGGCCCTGACCCGGCACCTGCCACACACCTTGGCCGCCCTGAGCACCGGACTGCTCAACGAACACCGCGCCGCCCTGGTCGCCCGGCACACCAGCCACCTGACCCCCGAGCTGGCCGCCGCCGTCGACGCCCAGGTCATCGGCGCCGCCGGCCCCACCGTCGCCGCCTGGG
>DASSTN010000047.1:0-13487 GCA_035707905.1 Intrasporangium sp. | reverse complement strand
TCGCGATGACGCGCGCCGAGCGGGCCGCCCTGCCCTACATGCATCCCGGCCGGGTCGACGTGATCGGGGCGGGGGCGCTCGTGTGGAGCCGGATCATCGAACGGGTGGCGCGCGACGCCGGGATCGAGCGCGTCATCGCCTCCGAGCACGACATCCTCGACGGGATCGCGCGGTCCCTCGTCGTGGCCCCATAGGCACACGGGCAGACGCCAAGAAGTACCCCCGGAGGGACTCGAACCCTCACTCGAGCGATTTTAAGTCGCCTGCCTCTGCCGATTGGGCTACGGGGGTGTGACGACACAGTATGCAGGCCGTGCCGGGAACACCGGGCGTGATCCCAACCGTTTAGGGTGGTGACAGTCGCCACGATGGGTGGCCCTCAGTGTCGGGGAGGCACGCAGCACATGGCCAACGGAAACCCGGTCTTCGACCGGCTGAACAAGCAGATCGAGAAGGAGCGGTACGCCGGCTTCGGCACCCCGCCGCCCCAGGGCTCGCCCTACCAGGGCACGCGGGCCGCCTCCGCGGGATACGGCGCCCAGCAGACGCTGTCCGCTGACCAGCTCAACGAGATGTACGCCCGCCAGAGCGCCGGGCCGGTCGACACCGGCCGCGTGACGCTCGACGACGTCGTCATGAAGAGCCTGAGCCTCTTCGCCCTGCTCGTCGCCGCGGGCGGGGTCACCTGGTTCATGGTCGACAAGACGCCGTCGCTGGCGAGCCCGCTCTGGCTCGGTGGCATGTTGGTCGGCCTCGGGCTCGGCTTCGCCATCGCCTTCATGCGCAAGGTCGCGGTCCCGCTCATCGTGCTCTATGCGATCGTCGAGGGCGTCTTCCTCGGCGCGTTCAGCTTCGCGATCAACTCTGTGGAGAAGTATCAGGGGGTCGTCCCCACGGCAGTCCTTGCCACGGTGTGCACCTTCGCCGCGATGTACGCCGGCTACGCCACCGGCCTGATCAAGGTCACGAGCAAGGCCCGCCGGATGTTCACGATCGCCGTTGGCGGCTACATGATCTTCCTGCTGCTCCAGTTCGTCCTGCAGATGTTCGGTGTCCTCGGCGGCTGGGGCTTCGGCGGCAGCGGCGGCCTCGGCATCATCATCTCGCTCCTGGGCACCGGCCTCGCGGCCTACTCGCTGGCCATCGACTTCGACTCGATCGACCAGGCCGTCCGCATGGGCGCGCCGCGCAAGTACTCCTGGCTGCTCGCGCACGGCCTCATCGTGTCCGTCGTCTGGCTCTACATCGAGTTCGTCCGGCTCTTCGCCCGGCTGCGCGATTGAGCAGTCCCGTCCCGCGGCACGTCGCGGACGAGTTGAAGCGCGTGGTCGAGCGGTGGCGTCACCTGCCGCGCGACCCCGCGCTTTACCGTATGCCGCTCACCGCGGACCTCGTGCAACGGCTCGCCGACGACGTGGCGCAGGCTCGCGGACGGCCGCCGCGGCCGGTCCCCGACCTCGGGCCGGCCGTCCTGATGGACCAGCTCGCGGTCATGGTCCACGACCATTGCGACGCGTTCGGCCCGACCCGGCCCGGCGCCCGGGTGACCGACCTCGCGAGCGAGCTGAGCGTCATACGAAAGGCGCTCTAGCGGAGGCCAGGCGCACCTCAAACGCCGAACGCGGTGTTCGAGGCCGAGCTCAGCGGTACACCACCGCGTTCGACCCCGCCCACCGCGTTCGAGGGGATTGAAGGTCAGGAGAGGCGCTCGAAGATGACCGCCATGCCCTGGCCGCCGCCGACGCACATCGTCTCGAGGCCGAACTGCTGGTCGCGGTCCCGAAGGGCGTTGATGATCGTGCCGGTGATCCGGGCGCCGGTCGCGCCGAACGGGTGACCGATCGCGATGGCGCCGCCGTTGACGTTGAGCTTCTCGTAGTCCATCCCGAGGGCGTCGGCCGAGCCGATGACCTGCGCGGCAAACGCCTCGTTGATCTCGTAGAGGTCCATGTCGCCGATCGTCATGCCGGCCCGCTGCAGCGCGAGCTTGCTCGCCTCGATCGGGCCGAGGCCCATAATCTCGGGGGAGAGGCCGGTCGCGGCCGTCGAGACGACGCGGGCGAGCGGCGTCAGGCCGAGCTCCTTCGCCTTGGTGTCGCTCATGACGACGAGGGCCGCCGCGCCATCGTTGAGCGGGCAGCAGTTGCCCGCGGTCACGGTGCCGTTCTCCCGGAAGACCGGGTTCAGCGACTGGACGGCCTCGAGCGTGACCCCCGCGCGGGGGCCGTCGTCCTTGCTGACGACGGTGCCGTCCGGCGTCGTGATCGGCGTGATCTCCCAGTCGAAGAAACCCCGGCCGATGGCCGCCTCGGCGCGGTTCTGCGACGTGACGCCCCACTCGTCCTGCCGCTCACGGGTGATGCCGTAGGCGGTCGCGACGTTCTCGGCCGTCTGGCCCATCGCGATGTAGATGTCCGGCAGCGTGCCGTTCTCCCGCGGGTCGGTCCACGTCTCGTTCGTCTGCGCCATCTTGGCGGTGCGCTCCTGCGCGTCGGTGAACCGTGGGTTCTGCGCGTCGGCAGAGGCGCCGCCGGCACCGGCGAAGTTGGTGTACTGCGACACGCACTCGACACCCGCGGACACGAAGATGTCGCCCTCGCCGGCCTTGATCGCGTGGAAGGCCATCCGCGTCGTCTGGGCGGAGCTCGCGCAGAAGCGGTTGATGGTGGCGCCCGGCGTGGTGTCGAGGCCGAGCAGGGTCGCGACCACCTTGGCCATGTTCGACCCGTGACGCCCCGACGGCTCCGCGCAGCCGAGGTAGATGTCCTCGACGAGCGTCTTGTCGAGAGCCGGGACCTTGTCGAGCGCGGCCTGGATGACGGTCGCCGCGAGGTCGTCGGGCCGGACCTCCCTGAGGCTGCCCTTGAAGGCTCGGCCGAACGGCGAGCGGGCGGTGGAGACGATGACGGCTTCGGGCACGGATCCTCCTCGATCAGGTGGGTAAGCGGGCGCTCACCCCAGAGGCGATGGTATGCCGCTCACCCGCTCCCGCGGTAGTGCTCGGGCGCCGTTCAGGTGCCGGTGTGTCACAGGACACCTGTGCGTCCCACAGCGTGCGGTTCGTTAGGGTTTGGTCGACATGCGCGCACCGAGGCGCGTTGAGGAAGAGCGCCCCGGTGTGGGGCGCCCCACGACAGGGGAGAGATGAACACGACGATCCGTCGCACCGTCGCGCTTGCGGGCGCATTGGCCATCACGCTCGGCGCCGCCGCGTGCGCCAAGAGCGAGGCCCCGGCCGCGAGCCCGAGCTCGTCCGCCACGTCGACGACCACGAGCGCGCCGACGACCACCACCGAGGCCGCCGCGCCGAAGGCGTCCGACATCCTCAAGCAGGTCAAGTCCAACGCGCTCGCGGCGAAGTCCGCCGCCTTCGAGGGCGAGATCGAGCAGGGTGGGCAGAAGATGAGCATCGCCTTCAAGGGAACGGCCGACGGCAAGACCTCGGACATCAACCTCGAGCAGGCTGAGATGGGCAAGGTGCATCTCATCGCGGTGGGCGGCGAGGTCTACCTGCAGGGCGACGAGAAGTTCTGGAAGGAGCAGGGTGCTCCCGAGTCGGTGCAGAAGGCGGGCGACAAGTTCGTCAAGGCCCCGGCGAGCGCCGGCAGCCTGGCCGACGAGGTCAACCTCAAGTCCTTCATGGACCAGGCTTTCGGTTCCCTCGGCAACAGCGACCTCGACGGCAAGGTCGGTTCGGAGACCGTGGACGGCGTGGACTGTTGGGTGCTCACCGACAAGTCGGGCAGGGACAACGGCGCCCTTTACGTCGCGAAGGACTCGATGCAGCTCATGCGCTTCACCGGCACCAAGGAGAGCCCCGGGCAGCTGACGTTCTCCAACTGGAACGAGGACCTCGCCATCAAGGCGCCGGCGGCCGACCAGATCATCAAGCTCTGACCCGCTCGTCCCTCCGGTCGAGAGTGCACTGATCGAGGTGTGCACTCTCGATCGGGAGAGGCGCACGCTCGATCGGGAGTAGCGCACTCTCGATTGGGAGAGGCGCACTCTCGATCGGTGGTGGTCAGGGAGAGCCGGCCTGGGACGGCTCGGGGCCCTCGGCCTGGACCGGTGGACGAGGGGCGCCACCGTTCGGTTGCGGGATGGGGGCGAGGACCCGGTGCAGCAGCACCGCCCACCGGCCCCGGGGCCCCCGCGACTCGCCGGCGATCTCGGCCGGGCCGACCTCGGCGCCCGGCTGGCGGACCGCCTTCGTCGCAGTGACCGCGAGCGGGCCGACCTCCTCACTGCGTGGGAGGGGCGGAGCGGCCGCTGTGGCCGGCTCGCCGAGCAACGCGAGGGCCGCGACGACGGACGGCAGCAGCGCGGCCGCGACCCGGGCGTAACCGGCGGGGCTCGGGTGGAACCGGTCCTCGCTGAACATCACCTTCGGCTCGCTCCGGAAGCTCGGGCCGAGCAGGTTGCCGACGGACACGGCCCGGCCACCGGCCTCGACCACCGCCACCGTCTGCGCCGCCGCGAGGTCCCGCGACCAGCGCCGCGCGAGCAGCTTGAGCGGCTGGGGCAGCGGCTCGACGGCCCCGAGGTCGGGGCACGTCGCGACGACGACCTCGGCGCCGGTCTCCCGGAGCCGGCTCACGGCCATCTCGAGGTGGCGGACGGCGGCGGTGCGATCATTGCGGTGCGTGACGTCGTTCGCGCCGATCGAGATGACGGCGACGTCGGGCTGGGGCACCTGCTCCAGGGCGCGGGCCACCTGCTCCCCGAGCTGCGGCGACTCCGCGCCGACCACCGCCACGTTGGTCAGCTCGACCGGCCGCCCCGAGAGCGCGGCCACCCCGTGGGCGATGATGGCGCCGATCGTCTGCTCGCGGTGAGTTGCGCCCATCCCGGCCGCGGTCGAGTCGCCGAGCAGCACGAGCCGGACCGGCTCGCCCGGGCCGTAGCCATAGGTGCCGTCGTCGTCGGGCGCTCCGTCGAGCGGGGAGCCGACGATCCGCTTGGCGAGCTCCGCCTCGACCCAGAGCACGCCGTAGCCGGCCAGCCCGAGGGCGCCCACCGCGGCGGCCGCCCCGCCCCCGCCGTAGACGGCCTGCTGCGCGATGCGGCGAGCCCGCCGTGCCCGACCCATTTCCGCTCCTCCTGCTGCTGAACCAGTCCGTGGATCGACCGTGCTCACACGGTAACCCGCCCTGCCCAGCCCCGCACCCAGCTTCACCAGCAGGCGGGTTCGCCTGGAACGGCGACCACGTCGAAGGGCGACTACCCGACGGTAGGAGGCTGAGCGGCATACCGGCTGCTCGGAAGGAAGCGGAGCGTCTGCGAGGATGGCGGCGTGAAGTATGCAGAGCACGTCGCAGACCTCGTCGGGAACACCCCGCTCGTCAAGCTGACCACCGTCACCGCGGATGCGCGGGTGAAGTGCACCGTCCTGGCCAAGGTCGAGTACTTCAACCCCGGCGGCTCGGTCAAGGACCGGATCGCGCTGCGGATGGTCGACACCGCCGAGCGGGAGGGGCTGCTGAAGCCCGGCGGCACGATCGTCGAGCCGACCAGCGGCAACACCGGCGTCGGGCTCGCCCTCATCGCGCAGCGGCGGGGCTACAAGTGCGTCTTCGTCTGCCCCGACAAGGTGAGCCAGGACAAGCGGGACGTGCTCAAGGCGTATGGCGCAGAGGTCGTCGTCACCCCCACCTCCGTCGCGCCCGACCACCCCGACTCGTACTACAGCGTCTCCGATCGGCTGGTGAAGGAGATCGACGGCGCCTGGAAGCCGAACCAGTACTTCAACCCGGAGGGGCCCAACAGCCACTATCACTCGACCGGCCCCGAGATCTGGGCGGACACCGACGGTCGCGTCACCCACTTCGTGGCCGGCGCCGGCACCGGCGGGACGATCAGCGGTACCGGCCGTTACCTCAAGGAGGTCTCCGACGGCGGGGTCCGGATCATCGCCGCCGACCCGGAGGGCTCGGTCTACTCCGGCGGCAGTGGGCGCCCGTACCTCGTCGAGGGCGTCGGTGAGGACTTCTGGCCGGGGGCCTACGACCCGACGGTCGTGGACGAGGTGATCGCGGTCAGCGATGCCGACTCGTTCGACATGACGCGGCGACTGGCCAAGGAGGAGGGTCTGCTCGTCGGCGGGTCCTGCGGCATGGCGGTGGTCGCCGCGCTGCGCGCCGCCAAGGACCTGCCCGAGGACGCGGTCGTCGTCGTCCTGCTGCCCGACTCCGGCCGCGGCTACATGTCGAAGATCTTCAACGACGAGTGGATGGCGTCCTACGGCTTCCTGCACGAGCCCGGCGAGCACACGGTCGGGGACGTGCTGCGCTCCAAGTCCGGCGACATGCCGGCCCTCGTGCACACCCACCCGAACGAGACGATCCGCGACGCGGTGCAGATCCTGCGCGAGTACGGCGTCTCGCAGATGCCGGTGGTCAAGGCCGAGCCGCCGGTCATGTCCGGCGAGGTGGCGGGATCGGTGAGCGAGCGTGCCCTGCTCGAGGCACTGTTCACCGGGCAGGCGCACCTCGCCGACTCCGTCGAGAAGCACATGGAACCGGGTCTGCCCCTCGTCGGGTCGGGCGAGCCGGTGTCGGTCGCGCGCGAGGAGCTCGAGAAGCACGATGCCGTGCTCGTCGTCGCGGACGGCAAGCCGGTCGGGGTGCTGACGCGAGCGGACCTGCTCGGGTTCCTGGCCGACTGAGACAACACACCGGCTTGTCGGCAACACCCCCGGTTCCGAACCCGGGGTGTTGTCGATAACCCGGTGTGTTGACCTGCGGGAGTGGCGTCAGGCCCCGGCCGCGGTAGCGGCCTTCGCCCGCGCCTTCATCTCCTTCTTGAACTCGCGGACCTTGGCCTTCGAGGCGTCGTCGACGACATCCGCGATGGACCGGAACCCGTCCTTGCCGTAGTCACCCGTCGCTTCCTGCCAGCCCGCGGGCCGGACCCCGAACTGCTTGGCGAGCAGGGCAACGAAGATCTTCGCCTTCTGTGCGCCGAAGCCCGGCAGCGTGCCGACGCGCCGGACGAGCTCTGCACCGGAGTCGGCACCGCGCCACACCGCGGCCGCGTCCCCGTCCCAATGCTCCACCAGGGCTTGGCACAGCTGCTGCGTGCGCTCGGCCATGGAGCCGGGGAAGCGGTGCAGCGCCGGCGGCGTCCGGAACAGCTCGACCAGATCCTCGGGCGGCAGCGCCGCGATCTGCGCGGCATCGAGCCGGTCGACGCGCATACGCTCCGCGAGGACGCTCGGGGAGGTGAATGCCTTCTCCATCGGGATCTGCTGATCGAGGAGCATGCCGAGCATGAGGGCAAGCGGGTCGTGCTCGAGCAGGGCGTTGCCGTGGTCGGTCGTCGCGAGGTGCAGGCTCATGGCTCCATCCTGACCCATTCCTCACCGACCGGCTCGAATCGGGCCCGACCCGCGGTGAGCTCGGCGAGCGCGGCCCCGGCGTCCGGTTCCCGCCCGGGTGGCACGGCCGCCTCGATCCGCACCCCGTCCGCCCGGTAGTCCACCCCGGTCACGTTTAGGCCCCCTCGGGAGCGCAGGCCGTTCTCGACGCGGGGCCCGTCCGCGTGGGGAACCGTCGTCGCGAGTATGACGCTGAGCTCGTACCGCACGAAGATGGCGTTCTCGAGGGCCGCCTGGACGGCGCCGCCGTAGGCCCGGATCAGCCCACCGGTGCCGAGCAGGACGCCACCGAACCAGCGCGTGACGACGGCGACGACGTCGGTGACTCCGGCACCCTTCAGCACCTCGAGCATCGGCATTCCGGCCGTCCCGGACGGCTCCCCGTCGTCGTTGCTGCGCTGCAGCGCTGCATCCGGCCCCAGAAGGAACGCCGTGCAGTGGTGACGGGCCTCTCTCGATCCGGCCCGCACCCGCTCGATGACCGCCCGTGCGGCCTCCTCGGTCGGGACCGGCTCGAGGTCGCAGACGAACCGGGACCGTTTCACCTCGATCTCCGACCGGACCGGCCCCGCCACGGTCAGGTACGAGCGCGGCGAGCTCAGCGGCATACTCCTTCGAACCGACGGTGCACTGCGGACGGCACGAGTATGCCGGTCCACGCGACGTGCCCGGGCACCCAGGATTGCGCGGCAGGCGCCTCCCGGTCACGCGACAATCGAGGGCACCGGAACGACGCCTCCTGACTCATCCGAGGAGATCCCATGAACGCCAAGGCAGCCCGCCCCCCGACCGGCACGCGAGAGTCGACGACCGGCCTGCGAGGCCAGACCCTGAACCTGGCGCTCGCCACCTTGGCCTTCGCGCTGACGTTCTGGGCGTGGAACCTCATCGGCCCGCTGGCGGTGAGGTACACCGCCGAGATGCAGCTCTCCAGCACCCAGAAGGCCCTGCTCGTGGCCACGCCGGTGCTCGTCGGGTCCCTCGGCCGGATCCCGGTCGGCGCACTCACCGACCGCTACGGCGGGCGGCTCATGTTCCCGGCGCTGACCCTCGTCAGCGTGCCGTTCGTGCTGCTCGTCGCGTTCGCCGGCAACGCCAAGTCCTTCGAGTTGTTGATCGTCTTCGGGTTCTTCCTCGGCATCGCGGGCACGACCTTCGCCGTCGGCATCCCGTTCGTCAACGCGTGGTACGAGGCGGACCGGCGAGGGTTCGCGACGGGCATCTTCGGCGCGGGCATGGGCGGCACGGCGCTGTCGTCGTTCCTGACGCCGCGCTTCGTCACGTGGTTCGGCTACACGGCCACGCACGTCATCGTCGCCGTCGTCCTCGTCGCGACCGCCGTGCTGTGCTGGTTCGTGATGCGCAACTCACCGCGCTGGACACCGAACGTCGACCCCGTCGTCCCGAAGCTCGCGGCCGCCCTCAAGCTGCCGGTCACCTGGCGGATGTCGTTCCTCTACGCCGTCGTCTTCGGCGGGTTCGTCGCCTTCTCGACCTACCTGCCGACCTACCTGAAGGACATCTACTCGTTCGACCTCACGGCTGCCGGGACCCGCACCGCCGGCTTTGCCATCGCCGCCGTGCTGGCGCGCCCCCTGGGCGGGATCCTCAGCGACCGCCTCGGCCCCCGGAGCGTCGTCGCGCTGTCACTGGCCGGGACGGCAGTGCTCGCCCTCGTCGTCGCGTTCGAGCCACCTCTCGAGCTGCCGGCGGGCATCGCCTTCGTCGTGCTCGCGTTCTTCCTCGGCCTCGGCACCGGCGGTGTCTTCGCCTGGGTGGCCAGGCAGGCACCGCCCGAGCGGGTCGGCTCGGTCACCGGGCTCGTCGGTGCGGCCGGCGGCCTCGGCGGCTACTTCCCACCGCTCGTGATGGGCTTCACCTTCCACAAGGTGTTCCCCGGCTACGGGTTGGGCCTCGGGCTGCTCTGTGTCGTCGCGGTCATCGCGCTGCTGTTCACCTGGCTCGGGATGAAGATCCCGGCCGCTCAGGAGCCGGCCGCGCAACGCTCCTGACCACGCAGGGCGGCGCCTCGGCGGCCCGCGTGGCGTGCTTCACACCCGTCGCTGCCGTCGCAACCAACCCGTGACCGGTTGGTCCCCAAGGTGTGATTTGGGCAGATCACACTGGTGGCATGCGCCTTCTGCCCGTCGCCCTCGGAGGAGCGGCGGGGACCCTGCTGCGGCTGCTGCTGACCCAGGGCGATGCCGGGCACGGGTGGGACGTCCGGATGACGGTCGTCAACGTCGTCGGGGCCTTCCTCCTCGGCGTGGGGAGCCAGCTTCCCCTCCGCCCCGAACAGCGCGACTTCCTCATGACTGGTGGGCTCGGCGCGCTGACGTCGTTCTCGATCCTCGCCGTGGCCTTCGTCGACGGCACCCACGTCTCGGCGGCCTGGGGCGGGCTGGCCACGAGCGTGGTGCTCGGGCTTGGGGCGGCCCTGGCCGGCATCCTGCTCGGCCGCCTCCTCATCGACGAAGCCGAGCCGGAGCCCGAGACGTGACCACGACCCCACTGTGGGCGTGGGCCCTCGCCGTGGCCGTCGGCGCCGTCTCCGCGGTGACCAGAGGTTGGCTGGTCGAGCGGCTCCCGAGCCGGCGGCTGCCCCTCGGCGTCCTCGTCGCCAACATCGTCGCGTGCGCCGTCGCCGGAGCGACCGTCGCGGCCCGCGACCGGATGGACGCCGCCTGGTTCTTCGTGCTCGTCGGCGGGCTCTGCGGTGCCCTGTCGACCGTCGCCGACCTCAGCCGGGACACCGTGCTGCTCGCCCGCGAGGGCGACGCGGTCGGGGCGGCCGGCAACCTCACGCTCAACGTCGCGCTCGGGCTGGGCGCCAGCTGGGCGGCGTACCTCCTCGTCAGCTGACGTACCGCTCGAGCACGATGTCGACGAGCGCGTCGGGCGCCGGTTCGCCGGCGAGCAGCAGCGGGGGAGTGATGTGCTCCGCCCCGCACCGTGCCGCCCGGTCGGCGAAGAAGCCCGGGGCGAGCAGGTAGCTCGCGACGACGACGCCCCGGCCGCCCGCGTGCTCCCGTGCGACGACGTCCTCGAGACGCGGCTCGGCCGCCGAGAGGTATGCCGCTGTCACCCGAACGCCGAGCAGCTCGCCCAGGTGGGTGGCGACCCTTTCGCAGTCCCTCACTGCAGACTCGTTGGACGACCCGGCGGCCGCGAGCACGACCGTCTCTCCGTGATGGATCTGTCTGGGACCCAGCCGTTCTCGCAACAGGTGGGTGAGTCTCGGGTCCGGGCCCAGGGCCGGCGCCACCGTCGTGCCAGGCACGGCCCGAGCGGCGTCGGTGAGGTCGACGAAGACGTGGTAGCCAGCCGAAAGGAGCAGCGGCACGAGGCGCGCCGGACGCCCGTCGAGCTCGCGTAGGACCTCGGCGGGGCTCGGCTGCTGGACGTCGACGAAGGCCGACCGCACCTCGAGCTCGGGCCGGCGGCGCGCGACCGCGTCGACGAGCCCACGGACCGCGGCCTGTCCCTCGGGGGAGGCGGTGCCGTGCGAACAGGCGACGAGGACTGGCTCCATGCCCCCACGATGCCAGCCCCGGCCCTCGATACGCTGCCGGGATGACGAGAGCAGCTTCCGACCCGCTCCACACCAGGTCGGTGGGATCCGCTGGCCCGCGGATCGCCTTCCTCCACGGGCTGTTCGGCCAGGGGCGCAACTGGAACGAGATCGCCAAGGCAGTCTCCGGCCCGGACCAGCGAGATGCCCGTTGCCTGCTCATCGACCTGCCCGACCATGGCCGGTCACCACGGAGCGAGGAGTTCTCCTACGAGGGCTACGCGGGGGCGGTCGCCGACACGCTCGCCGATGCCGGACCGGGGGAGCAGTGGACCGTCGTCGGGCACTCGCTGGGCGGCAAGGTCGCCATGCTCGTCGCGCTGCTGCACCCCGAGCTCGTCGAGCGGCTCGTCGTGGTCGACATCGCCCCGAAGGACTACGGCAACCTTGCCCGGTTCGAGGGCTACATCAACGAGATGCTCCGGCTGCCGCTCGGCGAGCTCGAGACCCGAGGTGACGCCGAGGCTCGGTTCCGGGAGTCGGACCCGGGCGTCAAGGCGTTCCTGCTCCAGAACCTCCGTCGCGAGGGGCAGGGGTGGCGGTGGCAGGCGAACCTCGACCTCATCGCTGCCGACGCCGCGCAGGGCTCGCGCTCACGGATCGCAGGGTGGCCCACGGTGGCCGACGAGGTCGAGCCGTTCGCGGGGCCGGTCCTGTGGATCGCCGGCGGGGAGTCGCGCTACATCAAGGACGAGGACTCCGACGTCATGCGCACTCTCTTCCCACGGGTGCGACAGCTCACCGTCAAGGGCGCCAGCCACTGGGTCCATTCCGACGCGCCCGGCATCGTCGTCTCGGCCCTGCGGCGCTTCATCGGCGCCGACTGACCCTGGCCCTCTGAGCCGTCTGCGCTCGCCCTCACGTCGACTGATCGCCCCGTCACTCGACGAAGAGGTAGCCCTGGGATGCGTGGGGCGGAGCGATCACTCGAGGAGGCAGAGGCCCGTGAGGCGGCCCGCCGCCGACGGGTCAGAGGATGCGGCGGCCCATGGCCCAGGCCGTCAACTCGTGGCGGGACGAGAGCTGCAGCTTGCGCAGCACGGACGACACGTGGGTCTCCACGGTCTTGACCGAGATGTAGAGCTCCTTCGCGACCTCCTTGTACTGGTAGCCGCGGGCGATGAGCCGCATCACCTCGCGCTCCCGGGCCGAGAGCCGGTCGAGCTCCTCGTCGATCTCGGCCACCTCACCGGCCGCGGCGCCGAACGCGTCGAGGACGAAGCCGGCGAGCCGGGGGCTGAAGACGGCGTCCCCGTCGGCGACCCGCTCGATCGCGCCCAACAGCTCCTCGGCGCTGATCGTCTTCGTCACATAGCCCCGGGCACCGGCCCGGATCACGGCGATCACGTCCTCGGCGGCATCCGACACCGACAGTGCGAGGAAGCGGACCGGGGTCCCGCGCTCGCTCTCCACGCCGGCGCAGCCGCGGATGACGTCGGCGCCGCCGTGCCCGTCGCCACCGGGCAGGTGAACGTCGAGCAGGACGACGTCGGGGCGATGCTCCTTGATGGTGCTGACCGCCGACTCGACGGCCCCTGCCTCACCGACGATCTCGAGTCGGAACGGCGCCTGCGCAGCCAGCCCCGTCAGCTCGGCTCGCACTCCACTGCGGAACATGTGGTGGTCGTCGACGATGACGATGCGGATCGTCCGGTCCTGGCTCATGCAGTGTGCTCCTCGAGGCTCACGGTTGGCGCGTTCTCCTGGGACGCGCCCCGGTCGGGCGCCTCCTGCCGGGGCTGAGTCTGCCGTGACTTCTCCTCCGGCGCCTGCTCGTCGGGTCCCCTTCTCGGCCCCTTCTTCTCCGGCTGCGGCGGCGACTTCGGTTCCTCCGAGATCGGCTCGACCGGCAGGCAGAGCTCGATCTCGGTGCCGTCGCTGCGGCGCTTGATCTTCGCGGTGCCGCCGTGCCGCTCCATCCGGCCGACGATCGACTCGCGCACGCCGGCCCGGTCGGCGGCGACGTCGTCGAGGTCGAAGCCCGAGCCGTGGTCGCGCACGAAGGCCTCCACCCTCTTGGGGCCGACCTCGACATAGGCGGTCACAGGCGGGCTCGCGTGCCGGACCGCGTTCCAGGCGGCCTCGCGCACCGCCTTCACGAGCGCGTCGAGGTGCGGGTCCATCGGCCGGTCACCGGTCACGACGAGCTCGACGGGCACGCCGTGGAGGTCCTCGACCTCGTCGAGCGCAGCGGTGAGCGCTGCCCCGAGGGTGCCGGCGCGGGCGTCCTCGTCGTAGAGGTAGGAGCGCAGCTGCCGTTCCTGGGCCCGGGCGAGCCGGGCCACCATGCCGGCGTCCTGGGACTGCCGCTGGATGAGGGCGAGGGTCTGCAGGACCGAGTCGTGCAGGTGAGCGGCGATGTCCGCACGCTCGGTCGCCCGGATGCGCGCCGCCTGCTCGTCGCGCAGGTTGCTCCAGAGGCGCAGGATCCACGGGGCCGAGAGGACGGCGAGGCCGACGAGCGCGGCGAGGACGGCACCGGCGACCTGCCACAGGTCACCGAGGTTCGTGCCGCGCGCGAGCAGACCGACGAGGCCGAGC
>DASSTN010000046.1:0-5739 GCA_035707905.1 Intrasporangium sp. | reverse complement strand
GTGCACCGACTTCGTGAGGTCTATGCGGAGGCCCACCCGAGGGCTCGCTGATAGGGTCGGGCCTGATCAGCGCGGCGCTGACGGAGCACGATGGAGCGGAGTGGACACCAGGGTGAACGAGGAGACCCAGGAGGCGGCACGGACCGAGCAGGTCGGTGACCTCACCAACCTCTTCGAGAACGGGTCCCCGCGGGTGCCGGTCACCGGTCCCACGGGCCGGCCGTTGCCGCACTTCCCGGAGCCGCCACCCCTCACGAGCCACGGGCCGGCGCGGATCATCGCCATGTGCAACCAGAAGGGCGGCGTCGGCAAGACGACGACGACGATCAACCTCGGGGCCGCCCTGGCCGAGCTCGGCCGTAAGGTGCTCCTCGTCGACTTCGACCCACAGGGGGCCCTCTCCGTCGGCCTCGGCGTACGGGCCCACGAGCTCGACCAGACGATCTACAACCTGCTCGTCGGAGGCGGACACGACATCCGCGAGATCATCGAGCACACCACGACGGAGAACCTCGACGTCGTCCCGGCCAACATCGATCTGTCCGCCGCCGAGGTCCAGCTCGTCGGCGAGGTGGCCCGCGAGCAGGTGCTCGCTCGGGTGCTGCGCCCCGTCCTCGACGATTACGACGTCATCCTCGTCGACTGCCAGCCGTCGCTCGGGCTGCTCACCGTCAACGCGCTCACCGCGGCGCACGGCGTCATCATCCCGCTCGAGTGCGAGTTCTTCGCGATGCGCGGCGTCGCCCTGCTCGTCGAGACGATCGACAAGATCACCGACCGGCTCAACCCGCGGCTCCAGGTGGACGGCATCCTCGCCACGATGTACGACGGCCGCACGCTGCACAGCCGTGAGGTGGTCCGCTCCGTCGTCGACCACTTCGGCGAGCAGGTCTTCCACACCGTCATCAGTCGCACCGTGAAGTTCCCCGACGCGACCCTGGCCGCCGAGCCGATCACGGCTTACGCGCCGACGCACAGCGGTGCGGACGCGTACCGCCAGCTGGCGCGCGAGCTCATCGCGCGCGGTGACGCGGCCTGAGCCGATGAGCGAGCAGGACCTCGTCGACCCCGCCCCGGTCGACGCCGCACTCATTCCCGGCAACCCGGGAGCGGAGCACCCGGTCGGCGAGGCAGAGCTGGCGCTCCCGCTCCCCGCCGTCCCGAGTGGGCAAGGACCGGAGCTGACCCCAGGTGGTGTCATCACTCGGCGGGCGGCGGCGCCCTTCGAGGTGCACCTCGACGTGTTCCAGGGCCCGTTCGACCTGCTCCTCGGCCTCATCGCGAAGCACAAGCTCGACATCACCGAGGTCTCCCTCGCCAAGGTGACGGACGAGTTCGTCGCCCACATCAAGGCGGCGCAGTCCGACGAGTCGGGCGAGTCGTGGGACCTCAGCCAGGCCTCGGAGTTCGTCGTCGTCGCAGCGACCCTGCTCGACCTCAAGGCGGCTCGGTTGCTGCCCCAAGCCGGTCCGGAGGACGAGGAGGACCTCGCCCTGATCGAGGCCCGCGACCTGCTCTTCGCCCGGCTCCTGCAGTACCGCGCGTACAAGGAGATCGCCCGCACCTTCGCGGACCGCATGGCGACCGCGGGACGCATCACCCCACGACAGGCCGGTCTCGAGCCCGAGTTCGCCTCGCTCCTGCCCGAGCTCGTCATCGCGGTCACGCCCGAGCAGTTCGCCATGATCGCCGCCCGCGCCCTGACGCCCAAGGCACCACCGACCGTCGGCCTGGAGCACCTGCACGCGCCCCAGGTCAGCGTCCGGGAGCAGGCGACGATCCTCGTCGACCGGCTGCGGGCCCGCCGTCAGCTCTCCTTCCGGGCGCTCGTCGCCGACGCTGACAGCACGCTCATCATCGTCGCCCGGTTCCTGGCGCTCCTCGAGCTGTTCAAGGAGGCGGCGATCGCCTTCGAGCAGGCCGAGGCCCTCGGCGAGCTGGGCGTACGGTGGACCGGCAGCGACGCCGGCGACGTCGACATCACCGACGAGTTCGACGAGCAGGACGCCCCGGGCACCGGCCCAGCCGAGGCCGGCGCCGAGGGGACGCAGGGCGGTGCCACGCAAGCCGGTGCCACTCACGTTGGTGACGGCGAGCGCCGAGAGGCGAGTACGGACGCGGGCACCACGCCGGCGCAGGAGGCACAGGATGAGTGACCACGACATGACCGGCGAGGTCGGCGACGACCAGATCGCCTTCGACCTCGGCGCCTTCCCCGGCGGCGCCCGGGCGGCCCTCGAGGCGGTGCTCATGGTCGTCGACGACCCGGTGAGCGAGGAGGCCCTCGCCTCGGCCCTCGAGCTGTCCGTCGAGGACGTGCACGAGCACCTCGTCGCCCTCGAGGAGGACTACGTGGCGGACCAGCGCGGCTTCACGCTGCGCAACGTCGCGGGCGGCTGGCGGATGTACAGCCGCTCCGAGTTCGCCCCCGTCGTCGAGCGGTTCGTGCTCGACGGGCAGCAGGCCAAGCTGACCCATGCCTCGCTCGAGACCCTCGCCGTCATCGCCTACCGGCAGCCCGTCTCACGGGCACGGGTCAGTGCCGTGCGGGGCGTCAGCGTGGACGGCGTGGTGCGCACGCTGCTGACCCGCGGCCTCATCGAGGAGGTCGAGGACACGGGGGAGAGCGGAGCGACGCTCTACCGGACCACGCCGTACTTCCTGCAGCGGATGGGGCTCGGCTCGCTGGACGAGCTGCCCGCGCTCGCACCGTACCTGCCCGACGCCGATGTCATCGACGAGCTCATCGAGGAGGGCCACGCATGACCGACAACCACTCACGTTCACCCCGCAAGCCCGGAGGCAAGGGGCGGCCCCAGCCGGGCCGCGGACAGCGACCACGCAGCCAGGGCGGCACCCAGCGCGGGACCGGCAAGGGACCGCGTTTCGCCGGCTCGACGAAGGCGGGCCAGCCCACCCGGCTGCCCGAACGGCCCCGGGTCCCCGCCGTCGACGTCCACGACCCGGAGGGCGTCCGCCTGCAGAAGCTGCTCGCCGCGGCCGGGGTCGGCTCCCGGCGCGTCTGCGAGAACCTCATCACCGAGGGACGGGTCGAGGTCGACGGACAGGTCGTCACCGAGCTGGGCGTGCGGATCAACCCCAAGACCCAGGTGGTCCACGTCGACGGCGACCGGGTCAACCTCGACGAGGAGCGGGTCTACCTCGCCTTCAACAAGCCACTTGGTGTCGTGACGACGATGAGCGACGAGCTCGGCCGGCCCTCGATCGCCGACTACCTCGGCAACCGCAACGACCGCCTCTTCCACGTCGGCCGCCTCGACGCCGACACGGAGGGGCTGCTCCTGCTCACCAACGACGGTGACCTCGCACACCGCCTGCAGCACCCGGCCTACGGGGTCCTCAAGACCTACCTGGCCCAGATCCAGGGCCCGGTGCCGCGCGACCTCGGCAAGCGGCTCCGTGAGGGCATCGAGCTCGAGGACGGCCCGGTCAGCGTCGACTCCTTCCGGGTCGTCGACTCGCAGCCGGGCAAGGCCCTCGTCGAGGTGGTTCTCCACGAGGGACGCAAGCACGTCGTGCGGCGGATGCTCGCCGAGGTGGGCCACCCGGTCCTCTCGCTCGTGCGGACCGAGGTGGGACCCATCCGGCTCGCCGACCTGCGCAGCGGCCGCACCCGCAAGCTCGGTCGGGCCGAGGTCGCCGCCCTCTACAAGGCGGCCGGCCTGTAGCAGCGGTCAGCACACGGCCCGTCGAGCCGGCAACTGGCCGGCCCGTCTGTGATCCGGACCGGTACGAGGCGCGCGTCGCCGGCGTCGCTACGCTGCGAGGCGTGACGGCGCGCGTACGGATCATCGGCACCGGGCTCATCGGGACGAGCCTCGGCATCGCCCTGACCAACGCCGGCTACGACGTCGCCCTCGACGACCCGTCGCCCACCGCCCGATGGCTGGCCCGCGACCTCAAGGCCGGCCGGCTCGATGTCGAGGAGACGCCCGACGTCGTCGTGGTCGCGGCACCCCCGGACGTCTGCGGCGACGCCATCGTCGACGCCCTCAAGCGCTGGCCCGAGGCGGTCGTCACCGACGTCGCCTCCGTCAAGGAGATCATCCTTCGCGAGGTGCTCGCCTCCGGCACCGACCCGAGCCGTTACGTCGGCTCCCACCCGATGGCGGGTCGCGAACGCTCGGGTGCGGCGGCGGCGCGCGCGGACCTCTTCGATGGGCGGGCCTGGGTGATCGTCCCGCACGAGACGACCGATCCCCGCGCAGTCCAGGCCGTGCGGAGCATCGCCGCCGCGGTCGGCGCCGCTGTCCGCACCATGCCGGCCGCCGAGCACGATGCGGCCGTGGCTGCCGTGTCCCACCTGCCGCAGCTCGCTGCCAGCATCGTCGCCGGGTGCCTGCGCGAGCTGCCCGAGCCCGCCGTCGGTCTCGCGGGTCAGGGCCTGCGTGACGTGACCCGCATCGCCGCGAGCGACCCCCGGCTCTGGACCCAGATCCTCTATGGCAACGCGCCAGCCGTGCTGCACGTCCTGCGCGACGTCCAGGACGAGCTCGGTGAGATCGTCGCGGCCCTCGAGGGGATCGCGGCGGGCGAGGCCGAGGGGTCCCTCGCCACCCTGAGCCGGGTCCTCGAGGCGGGCAACCTCGGCCACGCCCGGATCCCCGGCAAGCACGGTGCCCCGCCCGCGGCGTACGAGGTCGTCTCCGTCGTCATTCCCGACGAGCCGGGTTCGCTCGCGAGGCTGTTCGCCGACGTGGGCCAGGCCGGGATCAACCTCGAGGACCTCCAGCTCGAGCACGGCATCGGGCAGGCGGTCGGCGTGGCCTACCTCTCCGTCGTCCCCGCCTCCGTCGAGCCCCTCCTCGAGGTGCTCGAGCAACGGGGCTGGAGGGTGCACCAGTGACGGCCCCCCAGGGCCGGAGGGTGCGCCGGTGACGGCCCACTAGGCTGCACACCATGCCTGCTGCCGCCGACCTGCCCCTGACCGGATTCGTCATCGCCATCGACGGACCCTCGGGATCGGGCAAGTCGAGCGTCTCCAAGCAGGTCGCCCGCGCCCTCGGCTTCGCCTTCCTCGACACCGGCGCGATGTACCGTTCCGCCACTTGGTGGTGCCTGCACCAGGGCATCGACCTCGACGACCAGGAGGCCGTGACCGCGGCGACGAAGCGGCTGCCCCTGACGATCGGGACCGACCCGGACGTGCCGGAGGTCCACGTCGCCGGCACCGATGTCTCCGCCGCGATCCGGGAGACCCGGATCTCGGAGCGTGTCTCGAAGGTCGCCACGATCATCCCCGTCCGCGAGATCCTCCGGCAGCTGCAGCGCCGGCTCATCTCGGAGGCCGGGGCGGCCAAGGGAGGCGTGGTGGCCGAGGGACGAGACATCACGACCGTCGTCGCGCCCGACGCACAGGTGCGCATCCTGCTCACCGCCTCCGAGGAGGCGCGGCTCGCGCGCCGGTCCACCGAGCTGCACGGCAGGGCCGACGCGGCGGCAGTGGCGGCGACCCGCACCCAGATCATCGACCGCGACCGGGCCGACTCCTCGGTCTCGGAGTTCACGGTGGCAGCCGACGGCGTGACGACGCTCGACACGTCGGACCTCGACTTCGAGCAGTCGGTCGCCGCCGTCCTGCAGATCGTCGACGTCGCTCGCCGGTGAGCACCGTCGAGGCCCCGGCCCCGTGGCGGCCACGACTGGGGCGCTGGGTCGGGACGACGTTGTTCCACACCGCGTACCGGGGCAGGAGGCGCCACGCCGAGCGGGTGCCCG
>DASSTN010000045.1:0-3901 GCA_035707905.1 Intrasporangium sp. | reverse complement strand
CGCGGCACGGTCAACCTGCCGCACGGCACCGGCAAGACCGCCAAGGTCCTCGTCTTCGCCCAGGCCGACAAGGCCGAGGCCGCCCGTGAGGCCGGCGCCGACTACGTCGGCTCCGACGACATGCTCGAGAAGGTGGCCGGTGGCTGGCTCGACTTCGACGCCGTCGTCGCGACGCCCGACATGATGGGCAAGGTCGGTCGCCTCGGCAAGGTCCTCGGTCCCCGCGGCCTCATGCCGAACCCGAAGACCGGCACGGTGACGATGGACGTCGCGAAGGCCGTCTCGGACATCAAGGGCGGCAAGATCGAGTTCCGCGTCGACAAGCACGCGAACCTCCATTTCATCATCGGCAAGTCGTCCTTCGACGAGAAGGCGCTCGTGGAGAACTACGCCGCGGCGCTCGAGGAGATCCTGCGTCTCAAGCCGGCGAGCTCGAAGGGCCGCTACATCGAGAAGGCCACGATGAGCACGACGATGGGCCCGGGCATCCCGCTCGACGCGAGCAAGACCCGCAACCTCCTCGTCGAGGAGGACGCCTCCTGACGGAGGCTGCTACCCCGTCGAGAGCCCGTCACCCCACGTGGGTGGCGGGCTCTCGTCATACCTCGGTATGCCGCTCAGCCGGCGGGCGCGGACGTGTAGATCCGCCCGGGGTGGGCACTCGGGGCCCATGGACGACAAGGACAGCAGGGCCACCCAGACCCGGGAGAAGGCTGCGCAGGCTCCCGCGCCGGACGCGCCGGAGAAGCCCGACGAGGTCAGCGACATCGCCAAGCCGACGTGGAAGTACGTGTTCCGGCGGGCGTGGCTCGAGTTCCGCAAGGACAACTGCACGGACCTCGCGTCGGGGCTGACCTACCACGCGGCGCTCTCGATGATGCCCGGGCTGCTCGCCGTCGTCTCCCTGCTCGGGATCTTCGGCCAGGGCAAGCGGACCACCGACGCGATCACGGGCTTCATCCGTGACCACGCCACGCCCGAGGTCGCGGGCTTCCTGCAGGGCCCGATCGAGCAGCTGGCGAGCTCGAACAAGGCGGGCCTCGCCCTCGTTGCCGGCATCGTCGGTGCCCTCTGGGCCGCCTCCGGCTACGTCGGGGCGTTCGGCCGGGCGATGAACCGGCTCTACGAGGTGGGGGAGGGACGCCCGATCTGGATCCTGCGCCCGGTCTACCTCGTCGTCACGATCGTCCTCGTCGTGCTCGTCGTGGTGATGCTCGGCATCCTCTTCCTCTCCGGGCCGGTCGCCGCGACCGTCGCTGACGCCATCGGGCTCGGATCGATCGGCCAGATGGTGTGGTCCATCGTGAAGTGGCCGATCGTGCTCGTCCTCGCGATCACCCTGGTTGCCGTGCTCTACTACTCGACCCCGAACGTCAAGCAGCCGAGGTTCCGGTGGATCAGCGTGGGGTCGATCGTGGCCCTCGTCGCCATGGTCATCGCCGGCCTCGGCTTCGCCTTCTACGTGGCGAACTTCAGCAAGTACAACGCGACCTACGGGACGATCGGCTCGGTCATCATCGTCCTGCTGGGGCTGTGGATCATGAACCTCGCCCTGCTGCTGGGCGCCGAGGTCGATGCCGAGACCGAGCGGGGCCGGGAGCTGCAGGCAGGCATCCGGGCGGCCGAGACGATCCAGCTCCCGCCGCGCGACACCCGCCAGGTGGAGAAACGCGAGGAGCAGACCGAGGCGTTCGTGAACGAGGCTCGCGAGCTGCACGCCGAGGCCGTCCGGAGCGGTGACGGCCGGGGCCAGGATCGGCGACCCTTGTCCTAACGGTGTGCGCTATGTGAACCCTTGTGCAGATAGCGCACACGCGATACCGTGGCCGCTGAGGCGGGACCAAGGAGGTCGGGCATGAGCGAAGTCGGCATCGAGGAGCAGGAGGCTCCGAACCGGGGCGACCTCGAGTCGCAGCAGGAGATTAGTGCCGAGATCGAGGACCTGCAGCGCCAGGATGCGGAGGCCGGGCTGCACCGCACCCAGTCGCGTCTCGACTTCGCGCCCTACCGCAGCTCCCTGTTGCGCCACCCGACCAAGTCCCTGCAGCACGCGGACCCGGAGGGTGTGGAGCTCTGGTCGCCCGTCTTCGGCCTGCGCGACGTCGACCCGCTCGAGGCCGACCTCACGATCCAGCGCGGCGGGGAGCCGATCGGGGAGCGCATCCGGATCACGGGGCGCGTCCTGGACGGCGACGGACGTCCGGTCCGGGGCCAGCTCGTCGAGATCTGGCAGGCCAACGCGGCCGGACGCTACATCCACAAGCGCGACCAGCACCCCGCGCCCATCGACCCGCACTTCACCGGCGTGGGCCGCACGCTCACGGGTGACGACGGCAGCTACTCGTTCCTGACGATCAAGCCGGGCCCCTACCCGTGGGGCAACCACCGCAACGCCTGGCGTCCCGCCCATGTGCACTTCTCGCTCTTCGGGCGCGAGTTCACCCAGCGGATGATCACCCAGATGTACTTCCCGGGCGACCCGCTCTTCGCCCTCGACCCGATCTACCAGTCGGTCACCGACCCCAAGGCCCGCGAGCGGCTCGTCGCGACCTACGACCACGACCTGTCCGAGCACGAGTACCTCCTGGGCTACCGCTGGGACATCGTCCTCACCGGCGAGCACGCGACGCGGATGGAGCAGGAGGGAGACCATGCCTGAGAGCACCAGTCCGTATGCCGCTGAGCAGCCGCTCGTGCCGACGCCCGGTCAGACGATCGGGCCCTTCTACCACTTCGCCCTCCCCTACGAGGGCGGGGAGCACCTCGTCGCCCCGGGAAGCCCGGGCTCGATCCGCCTGCACGGGTTCGTCACGGACGGCAACGGCGTGGGCATCCAGGACGCCATGCTCGAGATCTGGCAGGCCGACGCCTCCGGACAGGTCGTCCAGCAGCCCGGCTCGCTGAGCCGCGAACCCGGGCTCTTCACCGGCTTCGGCCGGACCTCCACCTGGCGGGACGGCGGCTACTCGTTCACGACGATCGCACCGGGCGCAGCCTCGGAGGTCAGCGCGCCCTTCATCGCGATGACGGTCTTCGCCCGAGGCCTGCTCAACCGGCTCTTCACCCGGGTCTACCTGCCCGACGATGCGGACGCCCACGCCCGGGACCCGTTCCTGTCGTCACTGGACGAGGACCGGCGCTCCACCCTCATCGCCACTCGAGAGCCGGATGACAGCTATCGCTTCGACGTGCGCCTGCAGGGCGAGGGCGAGACCGTCTTCCTCCAGTTCCCGCGAAACGAGGTCTGACTGCCGGTGCTCCTCTCCCCAGGCTCCGCGCGCTGGCCGCACCTGGCCGACGACCTTGCCGTGTTCCAGGCGATGCTCGACGTCGAGATCGGCTGGGTCCGGGTCCAGGCCCGGCTCGGCGTGATCGACGAGGAGCTCGTCGCGGACGTGGCCGCTCACGGCGATGCCACCGACTTCGACCTCGCGCCGGTGGAGGCCGGCGTCGAGGCGGGCGGCAACCCCGTCATCCCGATGCTCGCGGCACTACGGTCCGCGGTCGGCAGCGAGACGAGGGCCGCCGCTGCCGTGCACCGGGGCCTGACCAGCCAGGACGTCCTTGACTCGGCGCTCATGCTGCTGGCTCGCCGCTCGCTCGACATCGTCGCGGACCGGCTGCGTGCGGCCGCCGATGCGTCGGCCGGGCTCGCCGACACCCACCGCGGCACCCTCCTCGTGGCGCGCACCCTGTCCCAGCCGGCCCTGCCGACGACCTTCGGCGCGAAGTGTGCCGGCTGGCTCGCCGCCCTCGACGAGGCCCGGGCCGAGGTCGCCGCCGTGGCGCGAAACCTGCCGGTGCAGTGCGGTGGGGCTGCGGGGACACTGGCCGCGATCGAGCAGGTGGCACCCGGTCGCTCCCTGCAGGCGGCCGACCTGCTGGCCGAGGAGCTCGGCCT
>DASSTN010000044.1:0-2169 GCA_035707905.1 Intrasporangium sp. | reverse complement strand
GCGGACGGCTACCACTGGGCGGGCCGCGCCGTCGACCGGCTGGCCGGCGTGGCCGAGCTCGCGAGCGGGCTGCCCACGGTCGAGCACACGATCGTCGTGTCGCACCTCGGTGCCGCGCCCCCCGAGGGGACGATCGCGTGGTCCGAGGCTGTCACAGCCGATGACTCGACCGAGCCTCTCGAGCCGGCCCAGGTGCCGTTCGAGCACCCGCTCTGGGTGCTCTACTCGTCGGGCACGACCGGCCTGCCGAAGGGCATGGTCCACGGCCACGGCGGGATCCTCATCGAGCTGCTCAAGATGCTCTCGCTCCACATGGACATCGGCCCCGGCGACCGCTTCTTCTGGTACACCTCGCCGAGCTGGGTGATGTGGAACATCCAGACGTCGGCCCTCGCGGCCGGGGCCAGCATCGTCGGCCACGACGGCTCGCCGGTGCACCCGACGCCGGCTCGCCTGTGGGAGGTCGTCGCCGACGAGCAGGTGACCTTCCTCGGCATCTCGCCGGGCTTCCTCCAGGCCTGCGAGAACGCCGGGCTGCGTCCTCGGGACGAGTTCGACCTGTCCCACCTGCGCGCGATGGGCTCGACCGGCTCCCCGCTCGCCCCGCACCTGCACCGCTGGGCGTATGACGCTGTCGGCCCGGTCCCGCTGTGGTCGGTGAGCGGCGGCACCGACGTCGGCAGCGGCTTCGCCGTCGGCGCGCCGACCGTGCCGATCTGGCCGGGGGAGATCTCCGTGCCGTCGCTCGGGGTCGCCCTCGACGCGTGGGACGACGACGGCAAGCCGGTGCGCGGCATCGTCGGCGAGATGGTCATCACCCAGCCGATGCCGAGCATGCCGCTGCACTTCTGGAACGACCCCGACTTCGAGCGCTACCGCGACGCGTACTTCACCGTCTACCCCGGCGTATGGCGCCACGGCGACTGGATCACCGTCACGGAGCGCGGCTCTGTCGTCATCCACGGCCGGTCCGACTCGACCCTCAACCGCAACGGCGTCCGGATGGGCAGCGCCGACATCTATGCCGCCGTCGAGACGATCCCCGAGGTGCTCGAGGCCCTCGTCATCGGCGCCGAGCAGGCCGACGGCTCCTACTGGATGCCGCTCTTCGTCGTCCTCGAGGACGGCCGCACCCTCGACGAGGCCCTCGTCGAGAGGATCCGGACCGCGATCCGTGACAAGGCCTCACCCCGGCACGTGCCGGACGAGGTCCGCCAGGTGCGCGCCGTCCCGCACACTCGCACCGGCAAGAAGCTCGAGGTCCCCGTCAAGCGGATCCTGCAGGGCCTGCCGATCACGCGGGCCGCCAACCCCGACACGATCGACGACCCGTCGCTGCTCGACGACTTCATGCAGATCCGGCAGGAGCGCTACCCGACCTGACCTTCGATCGGCACCGACCGGACCATCCAGCGCTTGACAACTTCGGAACGTGTTCTGAAGATGGGGGTGTGTCAACCGCCGCCATTTCCCGCTCTGTGCGTTCCTCGGAGCTCTCCCGCAACCCTGCTGCCGTGTTCAAAGCGGCCGAGGATGGGCCGGTCACCATCACCCGTCGGGATGGGGAGAGCCTCGTTCTGACCAAGAGCAGCGACGCCAAGAGGCAGCGCGCCGGACTCGAGCTCGCCGCCCACCTGGTGGCTGCATCGCTCGCGCCCGAGGATCAGCCGTTCGAGGAACGGCTACGACTGCCGTTCCCCTGGATGGAGTTCTTGACCACCGGGGATCGAGCGGCTTTCGCCAAGGAGGTCGTCGATGTTGCCCGTGCCTGCGCGGCCGTGTCGCAGTTCGACCACCTTCTCGTGACGATCAAGGCATGGCAGTCGACCGCCGAGGCACTCGCATCCGGCTACACCGCGGACGAGGACCTCGACTGGCTCGATGAGCCGGTGCACGCTCCCGACCCGCGCATCGAGTGAGCGCCGCCAAGTCGGGGACGGTGCCGCGCCCAATCAAGAGGGGCGAGTTCCGTTTCGACGTCTCCGGTCAGACAGTCTTCCTCGTCGACGTTCACACCCATCACCCGAACCAGACGAAGTGACGCGGTTGTCCACAGGTGGCTGGACGAGGCCTCCCGCCCTGCGCGAGAGGTGACAGGCTGGCGGCTCGAGCCGGACGGAAGGTGGGCCGATGGGCAAGCGCAGCCGGAAGCGCCGTGACGGGCAGGGC
>DASSTN010000043.1:0-3835 GCA_035707905.1 Intrasporangium sp. | reverse complement strand
GAGGACCTGGGCCGCGGCCGCGTCTACCTGCCCCAGGAGGACCTCTCCCGCTTCGGGGCAGACCCGTGGACCCGGCGCGTCACGCCCGCGTGGCGCGAGCTCATGCGTTTCGAGGTGGAGCGCAACCGCGACCTCTACCGGGAGGCAGACGGCGGCATACCGCTGCTCCCTCCCGCCTCCGCACGGTGCATCTCGGCCGCGCGCACCCTCTACGCACGCATCCTCGAGCGCATCGAGGGGCGGGACTACGACGTCTTCTCGGCCCGGGCACGCGTGCCCACCTGGCGCAAGGCGGGCATGGTCGCCCGCACGGTCCTGCTCGGTGCCGGGACGGGCACCGGGCCCACCCGACGAAGGACGGTCACCCCATGACCCTCAGGCTGCTCCGAACCGACCCCGCCCCGACGGGCCGCGAGGCCGCACCCGGCAAGTCGGGGCGCCCCCTGAACCCGCTGCAGGTCCTGCCGGAGGAGCCCCGCGACCGCCTCGCCGAGACGTGGCGGCAGGCCCGGCCGGCGCGGATCCACCGCGCCTTCCTCGCCGCCCGGGAGCGCGACCCGGGTGGCTGGCACGTCGTCGGCGCCTCGACCGACCTGCGCCCGGGCCGGTCGCGCACCCGGATGGTGGGCGGCCGGGAGGTGGTCCTGTGGCGCACCGCGGACGGGGGCGTCCTGGCCGGCCCGGGCACCTGTCCGCACCTCGGGGCGCTGCTCGACGACTGCGAGGTCATGGGCGACCGGGTCTACTGCCACTGGCACGGGCTGGCCCTCGGCCCCGGTGTGCGACCGGACTGGATGACGTTTCCGGCCCTCGACGACGGCGTCCTGCTGTGGGTCCGGCTTGCGACCGAAGGTGAGGAGCCGTCGCCCGCCCCGGTGCTGGCGACGCGTCCGCCGGCCGAACGCTCCTTTGCGACGGTCGTGACCGTCCGCGGCACGTGCGAGCCGTCCGACGTCATCGCCAACCGCCTCGACCCCTGGCACGGCACGTGGTACCACCCCTACGCGTTCAGCCACCTCACCGTCGACGATGCCGCCTCGACGGACGAGTGCCTCGTCGTCGACGTGGCCTTCCGGGTCACCCGACGCCGGGCCGTGCCCGTCCGTGCCGAGTTCACCTGTCCCGACGCCCGGACCATCATCATGACGATCGTCGAGGGCGAGGGCGCAGGCAGTGTCGTCGAGACGCACGCGACCCTGCTCGGCCAGGACCGGCTCGGCCGACCCATGACCGTCATGACAGAGGCGACGATCGCGCACTCGGACCGTCCCGGCTTCGCGGTCGCTCGCCGCGCCGCCGCCCTGCTGCGACCGGCCGTCGCCGCCACGGCCCGACGGCTCTGGGTCGACGACATGGCCTATGCGGAGCGGCGCTGGCAGCTGCGCGACCGGGGAGAGACGGTCGGCTACTGACGCCGCAGGGCTGGCCGCGACCCGTCGAGGCGTCGGCGGGCCCAGTGCACCAAGGTCTGCCCGCGGCCCCGCATGGGCACCGTCCACACGTCGTGGCCCGGGAGCCCCATACGGGTCAGGAGGGTGTTGCCGGCGAGCCAACCGGTGGTCGCCGCGCGCTCCATGAGCGCGACCGGCAGGTCGCAGCGCACGCCGTCACCCGCAAGGACCACCCGTGGGTCGGGCGTGTGCACTCCTGGACGGTCCGCCCACCGGTCGGTGCCCGGGAGGGAGCAGTCGCTCGCGAGGAGCCATTCCTCGTGCACCACGCCGGCCGGCGCGAGCTCGGGGTGGAGCCGGTCGAGCTGCGCCCGCAGCTCCGTCCGGAGCCTTGCCTCGTCCGTGTCGGAGGGCAGGGCGTACGCATGGAGCTCGACGACGCTTCCTCCTCGGCGGTCGGCCCAGCCCCCCGCGGCGTGCTCCATCTGGTCGACGAACGTGACGTTGTCGAGGGGGCCGTAGCCGCTCGTGCCGAGGAAGAGGGGGCTGCCTTCCCGTGCGGGCCGGTCGAGCCAGAGCCGCCACACCGCGAACGGCGGCGCGAGCCGGCGGCTGCCGACAGCGGTCCGCCACCTGCCGTCTCCCAGCCACGGCGCGCGCGCGACGAGCCGCTGCAGGGACGCCAGGTCGGTGGCGAGCACGACCGCCGAGGCGGTCACGACCCTGCCGTCGGTGCAGTGGACCCGTATGCCGCTCGCACCGTCCTCGAGGTCGCTGACCTCGGTGCCGAGCCGCAGGTCGACCCCGAGGTGCGCGAGGTACCGCGAGAGAGGGCGCCACAGGGAGGTGTCGTAGTCGTCGTCCGGCACGTCGAAGAGGAGCCCCTCCGCGGAGCCGGTGAAGTAGGTGTGGAACATCGCGACCAGCTCCCCGCCCGAGAAGTCCCGCGGGTCGGCGAAGAAGCTGCGGGCGAAGACCTCCAGGGCGAGGTGGCGCGCCTGCGAAGGGAAGCGGAGGCGGTCGAGCACCTCCGCCGCGCTCACCCCGTCGTACTCGCTGTAGGTAGCGGGGAAGCGGACGTCGAGAAGCCCCAGGGCGGCACCGACATCGACGTGCCGCAGTGCGGACAGGGGGAAGCTCGGACTGCGGGCGACGAAGGCCGCGACCGAGAGCGGCGGCGTGCGGGGAATCCTCGCGAACGAGTCGGTGGGGCCGCCGGCGAGGGTGAGCGGGTAGTCGGCGACGGGCCTCAGCCGTTCGAGGCCGGGGTCGGCCCTGCGCAGCAGGGCGCGCAGGTTGTAGTACTGCCGGAAGAAGGCGTGGAAGCCTCGGCTCATCGTGACCGGCTCGCCGGCCGCGGTCGTCGGCCAGGCTCGGACCCGACCCCCGAACGTCGGCTCGCGTTCGGCGACGACGACCGGCACGCCCCGTTCGGCCAGGGCGGTGGCCGCGGTGAGCCCGGCGATGCCGCCGCCGACGACGAGGACCGGGTGGGTCTGCGGGAGTCGGGTGACGTCTGCCGGTGGCTCGGGTGGGTGGCGCACCGCCCTCGGGTCGAGGCCCGGGCGCCAGCCGGTCCCGCCGGCCGACCGGCTCCGCCTGCCCTCAGCCACCGTCACCCACGTCGTCGTGCCCTCGGGCGAGGTGACCCGCCGCCTCCGTCGCCGTACGGCGCTTCGCCCACTCCCAGAGGATGATCGCGCTGCCCACCATGGCGAAGCCGAAGAGGTAGTCCTCGACCGGCACGTCCCACGGCCACCGCACCCCGAGGTACTGGCCCGGGGCGTAGCGCACGATCGGGGCCGACAGCTTTGTCAGCCATCCGTCGACGAGCACCTGGAAGGCGACGACGATCGCCATCGCCACCCAGAACTGGGCTCGTGCGAACAGGCGCGTGCCCGACCAGCGCTCGAGGACGACCGTCAGGGCGACCGCGACCACCGCGAGGACCGTGTACTCAGGCATCGCGTCCTCCTCCCTGGCTCGCCGGACTCGTGGACTGCACCGGGCCCGGCTCCGACGTGCGCCCCCGTCGTCGCCGGAGGCGAAGGAGCACGTCGCCGACGGCCTCATAGGTGAGCAGGCCGCAGACGGGGATGACGAGGAAGAAGACGAGCTCCTCGACCGGCATCCGGCCGGGCAGGTCGACTCCGGTCACGTAGGCGGGGTTGTAGCTCCAGTGGTCGCGGTGGATCCCGAGCAGGTCCCACCCGACGAAGACGAGGACAACCGGCGGCAGGGCACGCAGGAGGAGCATGGGGCGGCGGTAGACGCGCGCGTGGAGGAGGAACTCGAGCGGCAGTGTGACGGCCAGACAGCCCGCCATGAGGAGCAGGTACTGGTATCGCTCCACTCGCCACCTCGCGTTGTCCGGGCCGGTCCCGACGCTACCCCTAGTCTTTCGCGTATGGCGTTCACCGGGCTCCCGCACGCAGCCGTCGACT
>DASSTN010000042.1:0-5523 GCA_035707905.1 Intrasporangium sp. | reverse complement strand
CCGGCGTCCTCGACGCCGCGGCGCACCTCCGTGAGCCGCTTGTCGGCGGCGGCGAGCACGGAGGCGATCCACTCGCCCTTCGGGTCGAGCGCTGTGCGCCAGGCCTGCGCGATGGCGTCCTTCGTCATCGGCTCCCCGAGGCTGGCCGAGATCTCGTCGCCCATCTTGGTGCGCCAGCGCATCGTGCCGCCGTAGGCCATGAAGAGCACCGGGCGCACGACGCCGTCGCGCAGGGCCTCGGCGTAGCCGTACGCGTAGTCGCTCGAGCTGACGAGGGTGCCCTCGGCGTCGAGCTCGTAGCGCACGAACGGGATCGGTGAGCTGTCCGAGCGGAACGGCGTACCGGTCAGGGAGAGCCGCCGCGTCGCGGGCTCGAACGCCTCCCGGATGCCGTCCCCCCAGCTCTTGCTGTCACCGCCGTGGTGGATCTCGTCGAGGATGACGAGCGTCGGCCGGGTCGTCGTCAGCTCCCGGTGCAGGCTCGGGCGCGAGGCGACCTGGGCGTAGGTCACCGCCACCCCGTGGTAGTCCTCGCTGTGCCGGCCGATGGAGTTGCTGAACTTCGGGTCGAGGCTGATGCCCACCCGGGCGGCCGCGTCCGCCCACTGCGTCTTGAGGTGCTCGGTCGGCGCGACCACGGTGACCCGCTGGACGATGCCACGCGAGAGCAGCTCGGTCGCGACCCGCAGGGCGTAGGTCGTCTTGCCCGCACCGGGCGTCGCAACGGCGAGGAAGTCGCGCGGCGAGGCGGCCAGGTAGCGGTCGAGGGCCTCCTGCTGCCAGGCCCGCAGCTTGCTCGCGGTACCCCACGCGGCCCGCTCCGGGAAGGCGGGTGGCAGGTGGAAGGCGGCCCCTGAACTCATAGGCCCCCCACCGTAATACCTCTCGGACGGTGACATGCCGAGGCCCCGTCCTGTCGGACGGGGCCTCGAGCGCGTGCTATGGAACAGCCCGTATGCCGCTCAGCTCGCGCCGCGGGGAGCCAGCCCTCCGTGTGGCGCCGAGCTTCGCGGCATACCCGTGGTCATGCCCGGTAGGCCACCCACTCGGCCTGCAGCCGGGCGACCTGGCCAGCGGTGAACTCCGTCATGCACGAGTCGTAGCCGTAGTCCATGAAGTTGTGGACAGGGTCCAGCCCTGGGCTGGTGCACGTGTCGCGGCCGGCCGTGCAGTCGTAGGCCGGGCTCGCCTCGGCAGGGGTGTCGTCGACGTAGTCGCCCTTGCCCTGACAGCCGCCCTGGAAGGTGTGGTAGAGCCCGACCCAGTGGCCCGCCTCGTGGGTGGCGGTGTCGCCCTCGTTGTAGCGGGTCGCGGTTCCGCCGGGCAGGGACTCGTTGAGCACGACGACGCCGTCCATGTAGTCCATCGACTTGGCGGGGAAGGTGGCCCAGCCGAGCAGACCGCCACCGAGGTTGGCGGTGTAGAGGTTGAGGTCGGCCTTGCCGCCCTGGTGCAGGGCCTGCTTCATGTCACGCTCGGCTGTCGAGCCGCTGCTGACGTTGTACCAGGCGTCGTTGGCGGTGACGTCCTTGCCGGCGAGGGTGAAGCTGAGACCGGTGCCGGTGTAGGCGGTGTTGAGCACCTTCAGCTGGCTGCTGATCTGCGCGTCGGTGACCGCGCCGACGCCCGAGCTGCTCGTGATGACGTGCACGTATACCTTGACCGTCGCCTGCGTGAACCCGCCGCTACCGCCGGGCTTGCCCTTCTGGCCGGACCGCACCAGCTTCCCGGAGGAGTCGCGGGTCAGGCCCTTGGCGCCGAGCGCCTTGGTCAGCGCGGTCTCGCGGGCACTGGTCTGAGCCGGGCTCAGCGTGTTGGCGTCCTTGGCCTGACCGGCCCCTCCCCTGCCGGCCACCGCCTGGTCGACGCAGTGCGCTGCCGGCGAATCGGCCTGCAGCTGCACCGGGCGGCCTGAGGCAGGAAGTGCGATGGAGGCCGTGGCGAGGGCCAGTGGTGCGGCGAGGGCGAGCCGGCGGCGACGATTCATCCGAGAGTCCTTTCGGTGACCCCGAGTAGTGACTCTGGAAATGTAGGGACGAAAGGGACGAACCGACTCCCCCGAAATGTTAAAAACTCGGTAAAGGAACGCCCTCAGGACTCGCCGTCCCCGCCGTCCTGCGGGTCGCGGAGCCCCTCGTAGATCTCCTTGCACACCGGGCAGACCGGGAACTTCTGGGGGTCACGGTTCGGCACCCAGATCTTGCCGCAGAGGGCCACCACGGGCTCGCCCGTCAGCGCGCTCTCGAGGATCTTCTCCTTGCGGACGTAGTGCGAGAACCGCTCATGGTCACCGGGCTCCTGGAGCTCCTCACGAACCTCCTCGCGCTCGATCGTCGCAGTGCTGGCCCGGTGCGGCTGCGGCTCGGTCTCGAAGGGGTCCGGCGGCATGCCAAGGGGGGTCTCGGTCATTCCTCGAGTCTAGACATCTCGAGAACCGCCGCCTCCAGCCGCTGGCCCGCGGGATAGGCCCGCATCGCGTCGGGGAGCGTCCCCGGCCGTCCGCTCAGCAGGACGGCCTCGACACCACCGCCGCGAGCCGTCTGGTCGGGCTCCAGCCCGAGGCGGCGCAGGGTCTGGCGCGCCACGGCGACCGGCGAGTCGAAGATGGTCACGTTGCCAACCGCGTCGGCGATCTGGTCGACGACGAGTCCGTAATGGGTGCAACCGAGCACCAGTGCCCTGACCGACGGCGTCGCCTCCACCGCCGACCGGATGCACTCGCGTACGGCCTGCGCGTCGGCTGCCTCGATGGCCTCGGCGAGCCCGAGGGCTGCGACGGCGTGCGTCTCGATGTCCGCCGCGAAGGCGTCGACGAGACCGCGAAGGTAGTCGCTCTCGGTCGTGGCGAGGGTCGCCCACACCGCCACTGGTCCCCCGGTCAGGGCCGCCGGCCGGATCGCCGGGACGGTGCCGATGACAGGGATGTCTGGCTCGAGCTCGGCGCGCAGCGCCTCGAGGCCGTGGACCGAGGCGGTGTTGCACGCGACGACGATGGCGTCCGGCTCGTAGGGCAGCGTCGCGCGCGCCGACTCGAGGATGAGGTGGCGCACCTCCTCCGGCGTCCTGGGCCCGTAGGGCATGTGCTCCGGGTCCATCGACAGGACGAGGTCGAGGTCCGGACGGAGCGCGAGCAGCGCGTCGGCGTAGGCGACGAGGCCGACCCCGGAGTCGACGAAGGCCACCCGACGGGGGGCTCGGTGGTGCCGGGGAGCAGGCACAGCGGCATACATCAGTTCATGGCCGGGTCGTCGGGGAAGTTCGCGACGAACGCGAGGCTGTCGCGTTGGCGGCGCAGCACCTCACGCCAGAGGCTGTCCGGATCGGCCGTGAACGCGTCGCGCACCTCGGAGTCGACGACGTACCAGTCGCCCCGGCGGATCTCCAGCTCGAGCTGCCCCTGGGACCATCCCGAGTAGCCGGCGAAGATCCGCATCCCTGCGAGCTCCGCCGCGACGACCGGCGTCGGCACGTCCAGGTCGACCAGGCCGATCGAACCGAAGAGTCGCTGGACGCCAAGGGGCTCGGGTTCGTCTCCCGGCACCGTCACGATGCCGAGCGCCGACGAGGTGGAGACCGGGCCGCCCTGGAACAGCACGGGCGGCGCGGTGACGACGCGCTGCCAGCCGGGCAGCACGGAGTCGACGGGCGCTGCGAGCGGCTTGTTGAGCACGACCCCCTGCGCCCCGCTCTCGTCGTGGTGGAGCATGAGGATGACCGACCTCCGGAACACATCGCCCTCGACCGACGGCGTGGCAACGAGCAACCGGCCGGTGTGGAACCTCGAACTCACGGTCCAAGACTTCCACACCGGCCGGTCGGCCCGGTCAGTTCCTGCGGTCGTCGCCCCAACGCCCCACGAGGGGCTGCTCGCGGTCACGACGGCGGTTGCCGCGGTGCGCGTGGCTCGGCCGGTGCTCGCGCGGACCACGGGCGCCACGCGGGTGCTGGTGCTTCTTGGGCCCCTCGAGCAGTCGCGCGAAGTCCGCCTCGGGGATCGGTATGCCGCTGGGTTGGCTCGCGCCGGTCGCGGCGATGAGATCGTCGCCCGGCCGCGCCTTGACCAGGTCGGTCTCGACGCCGGCCTCGGCCAGCTGGCGCTCGACGGTCCGGCGCTGGTGCGGCAGCACCAGGGTGACGACGGCACCGCGCTCGCCCGCGCGGGCGGTGCGGCCCGACCGGTGCAGGTAGTCCTTGTGGTCGGCCGGCGGGTCGGCCTGCAGCACGAGGGAGACGTCGTCCACGTGGATGCCGCGGGCGGCGACATCGGTGGCGACGAGGACCGGCAGGGTGCCCTCGCGGAAGGCGCCGAGGACGCGGTTGCGGGCGCCCTGGGTGAGACCGCCGTGCAGGGCCGCGGCCATGACGCCCTCCTCGCGCAGCTGTCGGGCGACCCGGTCGGCACCGAGCTTGGTGCGGCAGAACACGATCGTGCGACCGGACCGGTTGGCCAGCTCGGCCGTGATCGCCTTCTTGTGGACCGGGTCGATGAGGAGCGCGTGGTGCTCCATCGTCTCGACGGATGCCGTGGCGTCGTCGGTCGAGTGGACCACCGGGTCGGTCAGGTACCGCTCCACGAGCCCGTCGATGCCGTGGTCGAGCGTCGCCGAGAAGAGGAGACGCTGCCCCCCGGCAGGGACGCGGTCGAGGATGGTGGTGATCTCCGGGAGGAAGCCCATCTCCGCCATGTGGTCCGCCTCGTCGACGATCGCGATGGCGACCTCGTCTAGCTCCACGGCACCGCGCTCGAGGAGGTCGTTGAGCCGTCCGGGGGTCGCGATGAGCAGGTCGAGGCCCTTGTTGAGCGCGTTGATCTGCGTGGTGTAGCTGAGACCGCCGGCGACGAGCTTGTGACGCAGGCCGGCGACGTGGACGAGCGGCTCGAGGGCGTCGGAGACCTGCATCGCGAGCTCACGGGTCGGCACGAGCACGAGGGCACGCGGGCGGCGTGGGCTGCGGTCGGTGCCCGCCTCGAGGAGGCGCGCGATCGTCGGGAGCCCGAAGGCCAGCGTCTTGCCCGAGCCGGTCTGCCCACGCCCGAGGACGTCGCGGCCGGCGAGCGCGTCGGGGATGGCAGCGCTCTGGATCGGGAACGGCTGGGTGATGCCGTCGCGGGCGAGTCGCTCGACGACCCGCTCCGGCAGACCGAGAGCCGCGAAGCCGTTGTCCTCCGTCACCTCGACCGGGCCGTCGCTGACGGGGGTGCGGGTCGCCTTGGTCCAGGTGTCCGCCTCGAGGCGCTCGGCCTCGGGGTCCTGGAAGTTGTCGACGTGCTCGAAGCGCTCCCGGCCACGTCGGAAGCCGCCGCGGTCGTCACGACGGTCGAAGGACCGACGGTCGTCCCGACGGTCGTGACCCCGCTCGTCGCGACGGTCGAAGGAACGACGGTCGTAACCGCCACGGTCGTCGCGGCGCTCGAAGGAGCGGCGGTCGTCACGACGGTCGTAACCGCCACGGTCATTACGTCGCTCGTAACCGCCACGGTCATCACGGCGGTCAAAGGAGCGACGGTCATCGCGCCGCTCG
>DASSTN010000041.1:0-12835 GCA_035707905.1 Intrasporangium sp. | reverse complement strand
CCGATGCCGTCATCGGGCTCGTCGTCGGGGTCGACCGCGGCCGCTACACGTGCCTCGTCTCAGCGCCTGGCGATGGCCCGGGCGCCGGCAGCGAACGCATCGTCGTCGCGATGAAGGCCCGCGAGCTGGGGCGGACGCGGGTCGTCGTCGGTGACCGTGTCGCGCTCGTCGGTGAGACGTCCGGGCGTCCCGACACGCTCGCCCGGATCGTCCGCGTCGAGGAACGCACCTCGGTCCTGCGGCGGACCGCCGACGACTCGGATCCGGTGGAGCGGGTCATCGTCGCGAACGCCGACCAGCTCGTCATCGTCACGGCGCTCTGCGACCCTGAGCCGCGGCCGCGCATGATCGACCGCTGCCTGGTCGCGGCGTACGACGCCGGCCTGGAGCCGCTGCTTGCCCTGACGAAGGCCGACCTCGTCGACCCGCATGCCTTCGTGTCGACCTACGCACCGCTCGATGTCGACTACGTCGTGACCGCACGCGAGGGCGCCGAGATCCACGGCCTCGACGAGCTGCGGGGGCGCCTCAGCGGACACATCTCGGTCCTCGTCGGGCACTCGGGCGTCGGCAAGAGCACCCTCGTCAACGCGCTCGTGCCCGGGGCCGACCGCGTGACCGGAGAGGTCAACGACGTGACGGGGCGGGGACGGCACACCTCGACGAACGCCGTCGCGCTCCGGCTGCCTGATGACACCGGCTGGGTCATCGACACGCCGGGAGTCCGCTCCTTCGGGCTGGCCCACATCGACCCCGACCGCATCGTCGACCACTTCCCCGAGCTCGCGCGCGGCACCGAGGAATGCCCGCGGGGGTGCACCCACGACGAGCCGGACTGTGCGCTCGACGCGTGGGTGGCGGCCGGACACGCCGGGCCGGCGGGACCGGCCCGCCTCGAGTCCCTCCGCCGCCTGCTCGAGAGCCGGTCCGCTGCCGAGGAGTGGTGAGCCACTAGGCTCCGCGACGTGACGACCTACGACGACGACCTCCGGCTCGCGCTCGTCCTGGCCGACGCCGTCGACCGGCTCACCCTGGAGCGGTTCCGGGCTGCCGACCTCGTCGTCGAGTCCAAGCCCGACCTCACCCCGGTCACCGACGCCGACCGGGCCGCCGAGGAGCTCGTCCGAGCCCAGCTCAAGCGCTCGCGCCCCCGTGACGCCGTGGAGGGTGAGGAGTTCGAGCGCACAGGGCACGGCCCGCGCCGCTGGATCATCGACCCCATCGACGGGACGAACAACTTCGTCCGCGGGGTCCCGGTCTGGGCCACCCTCATCGCCCTCGTCGACGACGGCAAGCCGGTCGTCGGCGTCGTCTCCGCCCCTGCGCTGCAGCGGCGGTGGTGGGCGGCCTCGGGGTCCGGCGCCTGGACCGGACGCTCCCTCACCTCGGCGCGGCGCATCTCGGTCTCCGGGGTGACGAGGCTCGCCGACGCCTCCCTGTCCTACTCGTCCCTGTCGGGCTGGCGGGACCTCGGCCTGCGCGACGCCTTCCTCGAGCTCATGGACGCCTGTTGGCGCACTCGCGGCTACGGTGACTTCTGGTCCTACATGCTCGTGGCCGAGGGTGCGGTCGACGCGGCCGCAGAGCCGGAGCTCGCGGTGCACGACATGGCGGCCCTCGTACCGATCGTCGAGGAGGCCGGGGGCAGTTTCACGGGGCTGGACGGCCGGCTCGGTTGCTGGAGCGGCAACGCCGTGGCCACGAACGGTCACCTGCACCTGCAGGTACTGCGCCGCCTCGCCGCCACCGACGAGCCGGAGGGGAGCCTGACCACCGTGCGGCCCGCTGACATGGCCGACGTCGACCGGGTGGCGCAGGTCGCGGCGGCGACGTTCGGCCTCGCCTGTCCCCCGACGATCAGCCCCCAGCGCGTCAGCGCGTTCATCACCGAGGTGCTCTCGCCCGAGCGCTTCGCCGACTACATCGCCGATGACGACCGGGTCGTGCTCATCGCCGAGGACGACGGCCGGGCCGTGGGTTATGCGATGCTCGTCGCCGGTGAGCCGGCCGACGACGACGTGCGTGCGGTGGTCCACCACCGGCCCACGGTCGAGCTGAGCAAGCTGTACGTCCTGCCCAGCTCTCATGGCGCCGGCGCCTCAGGACAGCTGCTGGAGGCCGGCCGCGAGTGGGCCAAGGAACGCGGGGCCACGACCATCTGGCTCGGTGTCAACCAGCAGAACGTGCGAGCGCAGAAGTTCTACGGCAAGAACGGGTTCCGGATCGTGGGGACGAAACGGTTCAACGTCGGTGGTGCGCACGAGGATGACTTCGTCATGGAGATGCCCCTCTGACGGCCGCTCACCACGTCGGCGATCAGCGGTCGTGCACCACCGTGACGGGGCCGAGGCCAAGGCCCTGGATCCCGGACATGTGCTCGGCGGCGTCGCAGACGAGCACGATCGTCCAGCCGGAGCCCGGCTGGTCCGGGTCGATGCCGGCCGTCGCGGCAAACCGCCCGAACGCGGCGTCGAGCCGACTTGCGTCGACGGTCACGAGGTCGCGCAGGTTGTCGGTGGTGAACTGTGTCGTGCGTCCGTCGAGGGCCATCGTCACGGCCTCGTCCGCGACGTCGTCCGCCGTCGCGTAGCGGCCCGGAGCCGTCTTGGCGATGAAGTCGACGCCGGAGCGGGCCTCCTTCTCCGAGAAGCCGCCGCACCCCGAAGTCAGCAGCTCGACGAGCAGGCGCAGGGACTCGACGGTCGCGTCGGCCCGGACGGACCCGGACGTGAGGAAGAGACCTCCGGAGCGACGCGGGCGGAAGCTGGACCGGATGCCGTAGGTGTAGCCCTTCTCCTCGCGCAGGACAGCGTCGATGCGCGCGTTCGGGGAGCCGCCCACGACGAAGCCGATGACGGGGTAGGGAGCCCAGCCCCCCTCGACCGACCGGTCCGGGCCCGGCGCGCCGACCACGAACTCCGTCTGCACCGACCCCGGCCGGTCGACGACGACGATCCGGCACCGATCCTCGGCGAGCGTCGGCGTGTGCGAGATGGCAGAGGGCCGCTCGACGGGCCCGGCGGCCCAGCCACCGAGTGCCTGCCCGACGAGTGCTGGCACGTCGAGGCCGGAGAGGTCACCGGCGACCACGATGGTCGCCCCGCTCGCCACGACCTGCTCGGCGTGGAACGCGATGACGTCCTCGCGGCCGATCCGGGAGACGGTCTCGCGGGTGCCGCCGACCGGACGTGAGGACCGGTCGTCCTCGGCGTAGAGGGTCTTGACGAACTCGATGACCCCGCGGTTCGCAGCGACGGCGCGCTCCTGGTCGATCTCGGCCAGCCGGGTCCGGACCTGGCGGGCGACCTCCGGCTCGGGGAAGGCCGGCTCGGTGAGGATCTGGCGGAGCAGGTCGAGGGCCGGCTCGAGGTTGCCCTTGACGACGTCGACATCCATGGTGAGGCCCGCGCTGCCGATGCCGGCTCCGAAGCTGACGCCCTTGCGCTCGAGGAGCCGCGCGAACTCCTCCGCGCTGTGGCGCGCGGTCCCCTCGTCGAGGGTCCGCGCCATGACCGTCGCGAGGCCCTCGAGGCCGCGTGGCTCGTCCGCGAGCGAGACGGGCAGCCCGAGCCGGATCGAGAGGACGTACTGTCCCGGCACGTCGTACGTGACGAGCGTCGCGCCGTTGGGCAGGGTGGTCGTCGCGCCAGCCGGGAAGGTCCACGGCCGCGGGGGTGCGACGTCAGGTCGGGGCAGGGCGCTCATGCGGCGGCCTCCGCGTCGGTCTCGGCGAGGAAGCGCACGACGGCGCGGCTGTCGGGGGCAAGCCAGTCGGCGGCCGCCGCCCGGACGTCGTCGGGTGTCACGGCCCGGACGTGGTCGATGAAGCGGTTGACGCAGTCGGGGTCGTCGTGCAGGAGGGTGTACTGGCTGATGTGGTCGGCGCGCTCGTCGAGGCCGGCGAGGGAGCTGAGCCAGGCCCGCTCCGTGTCGGCGACGACGGACTCCATCTCGGCCTCGTCCGGCCCCTCCTCGATGAACCGCGCGACCTCCTCGCACAGAGCGGCCTCGGCAGCCTCCGCGTCGGCGCCGGGGGCCACGTCGATGGTGAGGGCGCCCAGCCCGACCCCGTCGACGAGCCCCATGGTCCAGCCGCCCACCGAGGTCGCGGTCTCGTCGACCCGCACGAGTCGCCGCATGAGCCGGGAGCTCGCGAGCCCACCCAACACGTCGATCGCGATGGCGCAGGCGTGGTACTGCGGCGTGGCGTCCACCGGCAGCCGGAAGGTGACGTAGACCCGGTCGTTGGGGACGTCCCTGACCCGGTCGAGCCGGACCGGCTCCTCCAGGGCCGGCAGCTGCGGCAGGAGGGGGCGCTCGTCGAGCTCGACGGGCGGCAGGTCGCCGAAGTAGCGCTCAGCCATGGCGAAGCCGTGCTCCGGGGTGAGGTCGCCCGCGAGCGTCAGCACCGTGTTGTTCGGTCCGTAGTGGGCCTTGAAGAAGGCGTGCACGTCCTCGAGCGTCGCGGCGTCGAGGTCCTCCATCGAGCCGATCGTCGGGTGGTGGTAGGGATGGTCGGGCGGGAAGGCGGTCGCGTAGACGTCGATGAGCGCCGTGCCGTAGGGCTGGTTGTCGTAGCGCTGGCGCTTCTCCTCCTTGACGACGTCGCGCTGGTTGTCGAGGTTCGCCTGGTTCACTGCGTCGAGCAGGTGGCCGTGCCGGTCCGCCTCGAGCCACAGTGCGAGCTCCAGGGCCCCAGTGGGGACCGTCTCGAAGTAGTTGGTCCGGTCGAACCAGGTCGTGGCATTCAGCCGGGCACCCTGGTCCATGAGCAGCGAGAAGTGCTCACCCGAGGCGACGTTGCGGCTGCCCTGGAACATCAGGTGCTCGAAGAGGTGGGCGAAGCCGGTGCGCCCAGGGCTCTCGTGGCGCGAGCCGACCCCCACCCAGAGGTTGACCGCGACGTTCGGCACGGCGTGGTCCTCGGAGACGACGACCTGCAGGCCGTTGTCGAGTGTGGTCCGGGCGAGCGGATATGCGTTCCTCGTCACCCGTCCGACCCTAAGCGATCATCGTGCGCGCCCCACCCGCTGTACGCCCGAGAGCGCGCTGAGCGGCATACGACGGTATGGAGCGTCACCGGGCGGCCGCTCGGAAGGACAGCCCGCGCAGCCCCGGCGTGCGGCTCTCGCATGGCGCCTGCAGGGCGGTCACCGTGGCCCAGCCGGACGCGAGCAGCGCCTCGTCGGTGTGCTCGGAGTCGCCCTCGTCGACCTGCTGGATCGACACGCTGACGTAGCCCTCGCCGACCCGTCCGCGTTCGGCCTCGACGGTGCCGAACGTGGCGAGACGGGCCCTGGTCAGGCCCCGGAGCTCCGAGAGCGGCACGTCGGGGATGTTGACGTTGAGGACCGGGGCGGCGTCACTCGGCCAGTCGCGCTCGGAGAACCAGCCGAGCACCCTGGAGACGACGGCCACATGGGTCTCCTCGTGCTGAGGATCGGTCATCGAGGACGAGAACGCGATGGCGGGAATGCGATGCGAAGCGGCCGTCAGCGCGGCGCCGACGGTGCCCGAGTGCAGGATCATGCGCCCGGTGTTCGGGCCTCGGTTGATCCCCGAGAGGACGAGCCCCGGCACGTCGCACAGGGCGCCGTTGGCGCAGCCGCGCACGATGAACGCCGGCGCCCCCTCGACGCCCCACGCGGGGATCCCGTCGAGACTCGCCGCCTCGTACGGCTTGGCAACCGGCCCTCTCGCGGTCTCCAGTCCGGTCAGCGAGGCGCTCGCGCCACTGCGCTCCTCGCTGGGCGCGGCTATGTAGGGGTCGAGGCCGTGGTCGCGAGCTGCCCGGGCGAGCCAGTGCAGGCCGACGCTGCGCACACCGTCGTCGTTGGTCACGAGAGTCCGCATCCCAGGCCCCTACCCACGAGCCGAGAAGCCCTACCCCGGCGATGGCCCGGCCGAGTCCGCGGTCCGACTGGGTAGGTCCCGGCCATGGCCACCGACACCGTCCACGGGCTGCGCACTCCGGCTCGTCTGCGCGCGGCAGTGTTCTGCCCGACGCCGTTCGTGACGGTCACCATCGAGGACGTCTCGGGGTCAACGGACATCCACATCCACGCCGGCGGGCAGGGCGTCTGGGTCGGGCGCATGCTGCGCGAGCTCGGGGTGAGCCCGGTGCTCTGCCTGCCGTGCGGCGGCGAGACCGGCAGGTTGCTGGGGCCGCTGCTCGAGGCCGAGTCCCTGGCGGTCCGGAGGGTGCAGAGCGCGGGACAGACAGCGGCATACGTCCACGACCGCACCGGCGGCGAACGGCGCGTCGTCGCGGCGACCGACCCGCCGCCGCTCGGGCGTCACGAGGCGGACGAGCTCTACACCGCCATGCTCGAGGTGGCGGCGCGCGCCGACGTGTGCGTTCTCTGTGGCCCGGCCGCCGAAGGGGTCCTGCCGGAGGACACGTATCGACGGCTTCCCGCCGACATCCGCGCGATCGGCACGCCGACAGTGGCGGACCTGTCCGGCAGGGCGCTACGAGACGGGCTGAGCGGAGGGCTGGACGTGCTCAAGGTGAGTGATCAGGAGCTGCTCGCGGACGGCTGGACGCAGGACGGCTCCATCGACGCCCTCAGCCGGTCGATGGAGCGGCTGCACGAGGCTGGCGCGCGCTCGGTCGTCGTGTCGCGGGCCCACGAGCCGACCCTCGCGCTCCTCGAGGGCCGGCTCCTCAGCGTCCGCAGTCCCGTCCTGCAGCGGGTCGACCACCGGGGAGCGGGTGACTCCATGACAGCAGGGCTGGCGGCCGGGGTCGCCCGTGCGCTGCCGTGGGCGGACGCCCTGCGCCTCGGTGCGGCCGCAGGTGCTCTCAACGTGACCCGACACGGCCTGGCCACCGGCGAGCGCTCGGCCATCGATGCGCTGGCCGAGCGCATCGAGGTCGCCGACGTCGGCCCCAGCCGGTGCGGCGAGGGTTAGCAAGGCGGGGCGGTTTGCCCACGAGGCACCCGGGTAGGCGGGCTGGGAAGCTGGATCGAAGGAGGTTCCCGTGCAGCTCGACTGGCTCCGGCCCCTCACCCAGGTGGAGGGACCTTACGCAACGGCGACGCTCGACGCGACGCGGATCGACCCGGCGACGTCCGACCGGCCAGAGGAGATCTGGGCCAACGGCCGACGCCACCTCGAACAGCTCGGCGCCGCGCCCGAGACCCTCGATGCCATGGAGAAGTCGGCACTTGAGCCATCCGGGCGGGGCGGAGAGCTGACTCGCGTCATCTGTGGCGCCTCGGGACAGCTCCTGCTGGACCTGACCTTTCCCGGCCGCCCGGTCCGGCAGAAGACGTCGTTCTCGGCGGCGCCGCATCTCATGCCGCTCATCCGCGGTCTCGACGCGCACGAGCCGTATGGGGTCGTGCGGGTCGACCGCACAGGTGCCGACCTCGAGATGGTCGGGATCACCGGCACCGTCCTCGAGGACAGCGACGTGACCGGTGACCACGACGTCATCCACAAGGTGTCGGCCGGTGGCATGGGTGAGCGGCGCATCCAGACGCGCGCCGAGGACTCGTGGAAGCACAATGCCGGCGAGGTCGCCCGCGCCATCGACAGCGTGGTCCGTCGGGGCAAGCCGGCCGTTGTCTTCCTCATGGGCGACGAACGCGCCATGTCGCTCGTCGAGGACCAGGCATCTCCCGAGGTCCGGGAGCGACTCGTCCCGCTCGCGACCGGCGGCCGCGCGCGGGGCGTCTCCAGGGAGGCCGAGGCCGAGGCGATCCAGGACGAGCTGGCTCGGCGCAGGGCCGCCAGGCAGCAACAGCTGCGCGATGACTACGAGGCCGCCCGGGGCGCGACGGGCCGTGGCGCCGAGGGCTTGGAAGCCGTCGTCGACGCGGTCCGCAAGGCACAGGTCGAGACGTTGCTGCTTCGCGACGACCCCGCCTCCGACCTCACCCTCCATGTCGGGGAGAGCGCGTCCATGATCGGGCTCACCGAGCAGGATGCCCGACAGGCCGGCGCCTCGGCCCCGTCGACCGACCGCGCCGACGCCGCGCTGGTGTGGGCCCTCGCCGCCACTGGAGGCAGTGTCGGCCTCATCGACGACAGCGTGCAGCTGCGCGACGGAGTCGCCGCCATCCTCAGGTGGGCCGACGACTCCACCCGGCACTGACTTCGGCCACCCACCGGCACGAGCGGCCATCCCGCGCCAGGGACAGGAGCACGCAATGAGAGACGACAGCACCTCCCGCAGGGAGGACGAGGTCCGCGCCGAGGCGGAGCGGCAAGGGCTCCGTCTGATCGCCGCGAGCCCCGAGCAGGGCGTCTCCGGGTCCGGCAGCTACCAGCTCGTCGACCTGGAGACGGACGGGCCCGTGCTCCCCGACGTGCGCGGCTACGGCCTCGACGAGATCGAGCAGTACCTGGCAGACCCCGGCCGGTTCTTCGGCGCGACGACCGCGGAGTGACCTCTGGAAGACATCGCCCCCGGCGGTCGAGGGCTCGATGCCGTTATGCGCAATGGGTGCGGGTGACTCCGGATGTTAGGTGTTTCCCTCTCTTGCTGTCATGATGAAGCAGACGTTGAAGGTCTCAAGCAAGGGGATCTTTCGCGCGGGTCCCTATACGGAAGTCTCCGAGATGCCTGAAACGTTTGCCCGCCATCCTGTGGCGAGCGCCGGCCCCCAGCGGGATCTGTGGGAAGACGCCATTCGGCGCGACGGCGGCGAGCTGGGCCGGTTGCTGCTCGAGCGGGACTGGGCAAGCAGCCCCTTCGGGCCCCTGGAGGACTGGCCCGCGAGCCTGCGCGCGGCCGCGACGCTCTGCGTCACCTCACGTTTCCCCATGCTCGTGCTCTGGGGGCCCGAGCTTGCCGTGCTCTACAACGACGCCTACCTGCCGATCCTCGGTGGTGACGAGAGCGGGTCGGCCCTCGGTGCCCCCATGGAGGAGGTCTGGCCCGAGCTGCGCGAGGAGCTGCTCCCGCTGGCGAGGGACGTCATGGCGGGCCAGGGCCCGATAGCCAGGGACGACCACCGCCTCCGGTTCGACCGGCAGGGTTACCGCGAGGAGGTCTACATCACCTTCTCCTACAGCCCCATCATGGACAGCCAGCGCCCTGGCGAGGTCGTCGGCGTGTTCTGCCCGGTGACCGAGACGACCGGGCACGTGGTGTACAAGCGTCGGGTCGAGGTGCTGACGCGGCTCGCGAGCGAGATCGTCGATCTCTCCAGCGCCCGCGACGCGTGTGCCGCCGCCGCCCGGATCCTCGAGTCGAACGACTCCGACCATCCGCTGGTGGCCGTCTTCGAGGTCGTCGACGACCTGCCGGTGACAACGGGCGGTCACCCCCACGACCCTCGGTGGGAGCTGATGTCCAGCGCCGCACAGGATGCGGTCAGCACGGACCGAGCCGTTCGGGTGGAGCTCGTTGCGCCGGCCCCGGAGGGCGACACGGCGTCCGGTGCGCCTGCCCCAGAGCCGGTGTGCGCCTTGCACGCCGTGCCCGTCCAGGTGCCGGGTGTCAGGGGGACGGCGGCCGTCCTCGTCGTGGGCCAGCACCTCCAGCGCCGCTCGGACGACGCCTTTGACGACTACCTGGGCCTGGCGGCACTGCACCTGCGGACCGCCCTCACCGGGATCCACGAGCTCGAGTCCGAACGCCAACGACACCAGGCGCTGCGTGAGCTCGACGCGGAGAAGAGCCTCTTCTACACGAACATCAGCCACGAGCTGCGCACGCCGCTCACCCTCATCCACGGACCGGTGGAGTCGCTCCTTCGGGATCCCAGCACACCGGCCGACACGCGTGAGCAGCTCGAGCTGGTCGAGCGGAACGTCACCCGGCTGGCGCGCATGGTCGACGCGATGCTCGACTTCAGCCGCATCGAGGCGGGCGGAGTGCACACCGAGCTCGTCCAGGTCGACGTGACGGCAGCGACGCGCAACCTCGCAGCCGCGTTCGAGTCTGCCTTCTCCGCGGCGGGCCTCCGCTTCACGGTCGACTGCGGGCCGCTTCCCCGGCCCGCGGTGCTGGACCACGACATGTACGAGCGCATCGTGCTCAACCTGCTCTCCAACGCCCTCAAGTACACGCCGGAGGGCCTCGTCACCTTGAGCCTGAGGGACCGGGTGGACCACTTCGAGGTGGCCGTCGCCGACACGGGGGTCGGCATCTCGCCGGAGGACCAGGAGCGGATCTTCGGCCGCTTCGAGCAGCTCCCGAAGCACCCCCGGGCCCGCGCCCACGAGGGAGCCGGCATCGGCCTGGCGATGGTCAAGCAGCTGACCGAGCTTCTGGGCGGCGCCGTGTGGGTGGACTCCCGGCCCGACGTGGGCAGCACCTTCACCGTCTCCCTGCCCTACGAACCGGCATCAGGAAGCGCCGCCTCAGCCGTGCCGCACCGTCCGGCAGTGAGCCGACGGGACGCGCCATCGTTCCTCGCCGAGACGACGACTTGGCACGGGCTGCAGCCGGACGAGAGCGCGCGCACTGGCGGCCAGCGGGAGCAACGCGGTCATCGGCCGCGCCTCGTCGTGGCCGATGACAACGCTGACATGCGGCACTACCTGGAGAGCATCCTCTCGGAGTACGCCGTCGAGGTCGTCCCCGATGGCAGGACCGCTCTGGACCGCTGCCACGCTGAGCTGCCGGACCTGGTCCTGGCCGACATCATGATGCCCGGACTGGACGGCTTCGCCCTCGTCAAGGAGCTTCGCGCGGACCCGGCGACGCAGGACGTGCCGATCATCCTCCTCTCGGCGCGGGCAGGTGAGGATGCGACCGCGGCCGGGCTCGAGCGCGGAGCGGACGACTACGTGGTCAAGCCGTTCTCCGTCTCGGAGCTGCAGGCACGGATCGCGAGCAACCTCGAGCGAGCCCGGTCCCGGTCCCGGGATGCGGCGTGGCGCCGCACCGTGATGACGACCTTCCAGGATCCCCTCCTGATCACCCACCCGGACGGTCGGGTCGTGGAGGTGAACCAGGCCTTCACCGAGCTGCTCGGCTGGGACCTCTCCGATGGACCCATCGAGGTGCCCCACCCCTGGTGGCCGTCGGCCGGCGCGGACCCGGCAGCGCACTCCCGCCTCGAGAAGTGGTGGACCGGCTTCGAGCCAGAGCAGTTCGACGGAGAGTTCGAGCTGCAGACCCGGGACGGGCGTCGCGTCTGGGTCCGCGCCGGCGGCCGCACCGTCGAGGACGCCTTCAGCAATGACCGTCTGGTCGTCATCACGCTTCGCGACGTGACCCGCTGGCATGAGGGCCGGGCTCGTCGCGAGTCCGCTGCGCGCCTCAGTGCCGAGCTCGGGACGGCCGAGGACCTCGAGCAGGTCCTCACCGCCGCGGTGAGCGGCTTCAGGGAGCTGTTCGCGGGAGACGCCGTCGTCCGTGCCATGGCTGGGGCACACGACGAGCTTTTCACGGCCGCAGGCCCGGCCCGAGCGGAGGACCTGCCGTCGGAGGTCGTGGAAGCCCTCGCCGGCGACCCGGGCGCGGCACCCTTCCTCGGCCCGGTGCCCGGCATCCTCGTCGCCCCCAAGAGCGAGGCGACCGAGTGCCGCGTCTGGATCCAGTTCCCCGTGCCCCGAGAGGTCGGGGCCGACGAGAGGATCGTCGGCGACCTCCTGGCACAGGCCTTCGCCCTTGCCGTCGACCGGGTCGTGGCTGCCGGTGCCTTCGCCGACCGCGAGGCCAACCTCGAGGTCGCCATCGAGAGCCACCGACACATCGGGCAGGCCATCGGCATTCTCGTCGAGCGGCACCGCGTCACCCCGGCCGAGGCCTTCGCCATGCTCAAGCGGGCCAGCCAGGAACGCAACATCAAGCTGCGCGAGCTGGCCTCGCGGGTCATCGAGACCGGGGCGGAGCCGGGCCAGGCCGAGTGAGGTCCCCTACGGCAGGGCCGGATCCGCGTCGGACGCCTCGATGGGCCTCGGGATTCTGGTACGGACGGAGGTGCCGGGCGTCGACAGCTGGTTCTCCTGCCCTTGGACGACCTCGTCCGCCACGGTCGCCAGCTTGACGTTGAGGTCCTGAGACGTGCGTCGCAGGATGTCGAAGGCCTCCTCGGAGGAGACGCGGTGCGCGGCCATGAGCAGGCCGACCGCCTTGCCGATCTCCCGGTTGCTCTGCAGGCCGCTGCGCAGCGTATCCGCCTCGTCCCGGGCGTCCAGGGTGGCCAGGGCAACGGACGCGAAGGCGGCGAGGACGGCTCCTTGGTCGACGGAGTCCCCGCTGAGGCCGCCAGGGGTGTCGGAGAAGAGGTTGAGCGCAGCGACCTTCTCGCCGTCGACGAGCAACCGGTAGGCCATTGCCGAACGGACAGGGGTCTCCGCGAGCACTCGCTCCCGGAAGGCCGGCCATGGGGTCTCGCCGACGGTCAGGTCCTTGTCGTGCTGGTAGGCATCGTCCGTGGTGGCGTCGACGCACGGGCCCTCGTCGACCTCGACCTCGATCGCGTCGACGCGCCGCGCGACGTCGTCCACTGCCGCGACCGAGGTGTAGCCGTGATCGTGGCGCAGCAGCAGTGAAGCGTGGTCGCATCCGTCGACCAGATCCACCGCGGCACGGGTGATCGCGCGGTACACCGAGTCCGCTTCGGCGCGCGCGTAGATGAGCGCGGTCAGAGTCGCGAACGCGTCGGCGACTGCAGCAGCACTGAAGCGTTGTGGGAACATGCCGTTCCTCCCCTGGCCAGGGCGACGAGGGGCCAGGCTGCTCTAACCCTTTGAAGCGGGGCTCATCATGACATGCCAGCAGTTGTGACCAAAAACCGGGGAGGCTGCTGGCCGCTTGACGCCGTTGAGGACGAGGCGGAGGGGCACAGGCGCCGCCTGCTGTGGGGCACGAGAGCTTCCCGGGAACGACGTTGGCCCCCACAGAACTGTGGGGGCCAACGTCACG
>DASSTN010000040.1:0-3946 GCA_035707905.1 Intrasporangium sp. | reverse complement strand
CTGCGGAGGGTTGCCACCCGTGAGCGCGCCAGATGGCTCGCGTCGGAGCGTGTCGAAGACGAATCCGAGCTCGAGGGCATGGCTCGCGCCGAGGTCGGCCACCTCTGTGCGCCAAGCGAACTCGTAGACGTGCACGGGTGCTCCGCCGGTGTTCGCAGCCTCGGCGAGCTGCACCGTCGGCAGCCAGAACGCCACGTCGGTGAGGATCGCCGCGACGATGTCACCCGGCGTGGCGTGCGGGCGGTTCGCGGTGTAGAGCTCGACGAGCTCGGGCGGCCAGCCGTAGCGCGAGGCGACCAGGGGCAACGTCTCCGGCGTGACCGAGGCGGCGACACCGGTCGGCACCGCGAAGAGGCGGAACTCCTCGGCGGTCGTACCGGTGAGGAGGGGGACGCTCGGTCCGGCGGCGATGACGTCGGACGGCACCCCGGGCACGATGTCGCCGTCGATACACGGGAAGAAGGCCATGATCCCCAGGCCGGCCCGGACCGTCGTCGCTCCCCAGCGGGCCGGGTCGGGGTTCAGGGCCAGCTCGAGGCCGACGGCCGTCTGCGCCTCGCGCAGGGCGTTCGGGTCGATCTCCGACAGGGCTGTGGCGGTGGCGGGCACACCGAGCCTCGAAGCCACCGCCTCGGTCACCCGCCGAAGGTCGTCCGGGGCGCCCACGGCGGCGCCGCTGCCGCTCTGGACGATGGCGCGGCGGAAGAGGCACCGAGCACGGGGTGCGGCCATGAGGGTCGCGACGCTCATGCCGCCCGCCGACTCCCCGAAGACCGTGACGTTGCCCGGGTCCCCGCCGAGGGCCGCGATGTTCTCCTGGACCCACTCGAGGGCGAGGATCTGGTCCCGGATGCCGAGGTTCGTCGGCGCGTCCGGCAGCAGAGGGAAGCCCGCGATCCCAAGCCGGTAGTTCACGCCGACGAGCACCACACCGTCCCGGGCAAAGGCCGAACCGTCATAGGTGGCAATGGAGTTCGCGCCGCGCACGAAGGCGCCGCCGGGGAACCAGACCATGACCGGCAGGCCGGAACCGCCCGGGTCGGGGGTCCACACGTTGACGTTCAGGTACTCCGGCCCGTCGAGCACCGAGCTCGGGAGCAGCTGGCCGATCGGTGGCGGGTACGGCGCCTGCAGGGCCGTCGGGCCGTGCCGCGTCGCGTCACGGGTCTCGTCCCACGCGGGCGCCGGCTGCGGGGCCTGGAAACGGGCGGCGCCGACCGCGGGTGCGGCATACGGAATGCCGAGGAACCGGCTCACCCCGTCGTCCTCGGCACCGGCAAGCCGGCCTGACGTGATGCGCACCCTCGGCTCCATCCCCGGATCGTGACAAGAGGTGACGAGCCCCTGCAAGTGGTGGGCACCCCGGCGCAATAGGGTCCACTCCCATGGGAACCTCGCCTGCCACCGTCGACCGCCGCCTCGTGCGCAACCGCCTCGACGGGCTCCGCAAGGCCGCCGACCGCGCGGGTGTCGCGGCCACCGTCGTGACACCGGGCTCCGACCTGCGCTACCTGCTCGGTGTGGCCGGGTCGTCCTTCGAGCGGCTCACGTGCCTCGTCGTTCCGACCGACGGTGCAGCGCCGGTGTTCGTCTCGCCGGCGCTCGAGTATGCCGGTCTCTCCGGCCTCGGCCTCGAGACGCTCGGGATCGACGTCCGGACCTGGGTCGACGGGGAGGACCCGTACGCGCTCGCGCTCGCCGGCGCTGCCACCGAGCGGGTCGCCGTGTCGGACCAGACCCCGGCGCTGCACGCCTTCCGCCTGCGCGAGGCGGGCGCCACCCACCAGGTGCTCGCCGGGCCGCTCCTCCGCGAGCTCCGGATGCGCAAGGACGGCGCCGAGCTCGAGCAGCTGCGCCTCGCCGGCGCCGCGATCGACCGGGTCCATGCCCGGGTCGCGGAGTGGCTGCGGCCGGGCCGGACCGAGGCGGAGGTCGGTGCGGACATCGCCGCCGCGATCGTCGAGGAGGGCCACGCCAGGGCGGACTTCGTCATCGTCGCGTCCGGCCCCAACGCCGCGAGCCCGCACCACTCGCTCTCCGACCGCGTCATCGAGCGCGGCGAGCTCGTCGTGGTGGACATCGGCGGCCCGCTGCCCTCGGGCTACAACTCCGACAGCACGAGGACGTATGCCGCTGGGCTTGCACCCGCTCGCGACGTGGCCGCTGCCTACGCGACCCTCCAGGCGGCACAGGAGGCGGCCGTCGTGGCGGTGCGCCCGGGCGTGACCTGCGAGGCCGTCGACGAGGCGGCACGTGCGGTGCTGCGGGAGGCGGGCCTCGACCGGTTCTTCATCCACCGGACCGGGCACGGGATCGGGCTCGACGTCCATGAGGAGCCCTACGTGGTGGCCGGCAACGACCTGCCCCTCGAGCCGGGGATGACCTTCAGCATCGAGCCGGGGGTCTACGTGCCCGGCGAGTGGGGCGCCCGGATCGAGGACATCGTCGCCGTGACCGAGAACGGGGTCGAGCGGCTCAACAACCGGCCCCGAGACCTCATCGTCGTGTGACCCCTGGGACGGGACGATCACTCGACCCCCACGTCGAGTGATCACTCAGCCACTCCTGTCCCGGCCCCGCGCACGACGAGAGCCGCCCCTGGAAGCCCGCTCAGCGGCATACGGCTTGGCGTGAACGATGCGGCCGTGTCCACGCGAAAGGGGGCATGGCAGGATCGGGCTGAGCACCCAATGCCCCCACCCACGTCACGTGCAGGAGGACGCAATGCCCATCGCCACCCCTGAGGCGTACGCCGACATGCTCGACCGCGCGAAGGCCGGATCCTTCGCGTACCCCGCCATCAACGTGAGCAGCTCGCAGACCCTGAACGCCGCGCTCAGGGGCTTCGCCGACGCCGGCTCCGACGGCATCATCCAGATCTCGACCGGTGGCGCCGAGTACCTCTCCGGCCCCACGATCAAGGACATGGTGACCGGGTCGCTCGCCTTCGCGGCGTACGCGCACGAGGTCGCGAAGAAGTACCCCGTCAACATCGCGCTCCACACCGACCACTGCCCGAAGGACAAGCTCGACGGCTTCGTCCGGCCGCTCCTCGAGGCCTCGACCGAGCGGGTCAAGGACGGCGGGCTGCCCTACTTCCAGTCACACATGTGGGACGGCTCGGCCGTGCCGCTCGACGAGAACCTCGAGATCGCGCAGGAGCTGCTGGCCAAGGCGAAGGCCGCGCGCGTCATCCTCGAGATCGAGGTCGGCGTCGTCGGCGGTGAGGAGGACGGCGTCGAGGGCGCCATGGACGACAAGCTCTACTCGACGCCCGAGGACGCGATCGCCACGATCAAGGCGCTCGGGCACGGCGAGAACGGCCGCTACCTGACGGCCCTCACCTTCGGCAACGTCCACGGCGTCTACAAGCCCGGCAACGTCAAGCTGCGCCCCGAGATCCTCCTGCAGGCCCAGCAGGCGGCCGCGAAGGAGCTCGGGCTCGGTGACGACGCACGGCCCTTCGACCTCGTCTTCCACGGCGGGTCCGGCTCGCTGGCCGAGGAGATCTCGGCGGCCGTCGACTACGGCGTCGTCAAGATGAACGTCGACACCGACACGCAGTACGCCTACACCCGCCCCGTCGCCGGCTGGATGCTCCGCAACTACGACGGCGTGCTCAAGGTCGACGGCGAGGTCGGCAACAAGAAGCAGTACGACCCGCGCGCCTGGGGCAAGGAGGCCGAGGCCGGCATGGCGGCCCGTGTCGTCGAGGCGTGCGAGCACCTCCGCTCGGCGGGAACGCACCAGTGACAACCGCATTCGGTATGCCGCTGGGTATGCCACTTGGTATGCCGCTCACCCGGGAGATCTCGTGAGCTCGGACCTGCTCGGCATCCCCGAGACGCTCCTGCCGCCGGACCCGGCGGCGGAGCGGCTCGAGGCCGGCGTCGACCCGGTGCAGGTGGCGGCGGGGCACCCGACCTCGTCGCTGGCCTGGGCCGTG
>DASSTN010000039.1:0-10984 GCA_035707905.1 Intrasporangium sp. | reverse complement strand
GTAGGTCCAGCCCAGGCCGGTGGTGTCACCCGACCGCGCCGTGACGAGCACCATCGTCGTCTTGTCCCAGGCGATCGTGCCGTCCGCCTCCGGCGCATCGGTCGGGATGGTGAGCACCCGGCACTCGAGCTGATCCACGCGGGCCGACGAGAGCGGAGAAGTGCACTCTCGATTCGGATTCTCGAACTCTCGAGGGGAATTCGTGAACTCTCGATTCGGATTCTCGAACTCTCGATCGGGAGTGGACCTTCGACCGAAGAAGCGGGGCATCAGGAGCCCTGGTGTGGCAGGAACTCCTGCGCCTTGGTCTTGATGCCCTCCTTGATGAGGTCCCACCGGTCGGCGTCGCCCTTGATGAGCGCCTCGGCCGTGTCCTTGGCCTCCTTGAAGGTCGCGTGCGGCGGGATCGGGGGCACGCTCGGGTCGGTGTGCACGTCGAGCACCGTCGGCCGGTCCGCGGTGAGCGCCGCCTCCCAGGCCGGCCCGATGTCGTCGGGGTCGGTGATGGTCGTCGCAGCGAAGCCGAGACTTTTGGCGAACCCAGCGAAGTCGACGTCGGGGAGGTGCTGTGACGGCATGAACTGCGGTGCACCACCCATCGCCCGCATCTCCCAAGTCACCTGGTTGAGGTCGTTGTTGTGCAGGACGGCGACGATGATGCGCGGGTCGCTCCACTGCTGCCAGTAGTGCTTGATCGTGATGAGCTCGGCCATGCCGTTCATCTGCATGGCGCCGTCGCCGGCGAAGACGATGGCGGGACGGTCGGGGTGGGCGAACTTCGCGCCGATGCCGTAGGGCACGCCAGGCCCCATCGTGGCGAGCGTCCCGGAGAGGCTGCCACGCACGCCTTCGGTGAAACGCAGCTGTCGCGCGTACCAGTTGGCCGAGCTGCCGGAGTCGGCCGCGATCATCGCGTTGTCGGGCAGGCGCCGCGACAGCTCGTGGAAGAGCCGCATCGGGTTGACCGGGTCGGCGTCGACCATCGCCTCCATCTCCATCGTCTCCCACCAGCGGGCGACGTTGTCCTCGATGGTCTGCCGCCACGAGCGGTCGGTCTTCTGCTGCAGGTTCGGCAGGAGGGCCCGTAGTGCCGACGCGGCGTCGGCCACGATGTTGAGCTCGGTCGGGTAGCGCATCCCGATGAACCGGCCGTCGATGTCGATCTGGATGCCGCGCGCCTGGCCGAACTCCGGGAGGAACTGGCTGTAGGGGAAGTTCGAGCCGACGATGAGGAGCGTGTCGCAGTCCATCATCATCTCGTAGCTCGGTCGCGTCCCGAGCAGTCCGATCGAGCCGGTGACGAACGGGACCGTGTCTGGGACGACATCCTTGCCGAGCAGCGGCTTGGCGATGCCGGCGCCGAGGCGTTCGGCCACCTCGAGCAGCACGCTGCGGGCGCCCCGAGCGCCCTGGCCGGCGAGGATGGCGACCTTCTCGCCCTCGTTGAGGATCGCGGCGGCCCGCTGTATGGCGCCGTCGTTCGCGAGCACCTCGGGCCACTGCGTCCCGATGGAGGACGGGACCATCTTGAAGCTGTGGCTCGGCGGGGTGTACTCGAGCTCGAAGACGTCGCTGTGGACGATGATCGCCGTCGGGCACCGCTCCGACTGGGCGACCCGGATGGCACGGTCGATGACGTTGGGGACCTGCTCGGGGACCGTCACGGTCACGACATACGGGGCGGCGACGTCCTTGAAGAGCGTCTGCAGGTCGACCTCCTGCTGGTACGAACCGCCCATCCCGGAGCGGGCGGTCTGGCCCACGATGGCCACGACGGGCACGTGGTCCAGCTTGGCGTCATACAAGCCGTTGAGCAGGTGGATCGCGCCGGGGCCGGAGGTCGCGGTGCAGATGCCGACCTTCCCCGAGAACTTGGCGTAGCCGACGGCTTCGAAGGCGGCCATCTCCTCGTGCCGCGCCTGGATGAAGACCGGGTTGTCGTCGGCGCGGCCCCACGCGGCGAGCAGGCCGTTGATGCCGTCGCCGGGGAAGCCGAAGACTCGATCCACTCCCCACTCCCGCAGGCGGGCCAGCATCCGGTCGGCCACTGTCTCGGACATGAGACTTCCTCCTTTTCGGCTCACTCCGTGGTGCGCCGCTTGGTGATGAGCCGGTCCGCCGCACGCGCGGCGACCGACATGATGGTCAGGGCGGGGTTCGCCGACCCCTGGGTGGGCAGCACGCTGCCGTCGGTGATGAGCAGGTTCGGCACGGCGAAGGTCCGGCAGTCGGCATCCACGACGCCCTCCGTCTCGTCCTTGCCCATCCGGGCACCGCCGACGAGGTGGGCGAACCGGCGGAACGTCGTCACGTGCTCGGCGCCCGCGGCGAGGAAGATGTCCTCCATCGTCTTCTGCGCCCGGTCCATGAGCTTGCGGTCGTTGTCGCACTGGCTGTACTCGAAGCAGGCGATCGGCATACCGCGCCGGTCCTTCTCGTCGGCCAGCGTCACCCGGTTGTCCGGCTGCGGCAGGAACTCGCACAGGGCTCCGAGGCAGGCCCAGTGGACGTAGTCGCTCATCAGCTCGCGCAGCTCGTGGCCCCAGATCTGCTGGCCGGAGAAGTGCTCCGACCAGGTGATCGGCAGGGGGGAGACGCCCTGGATGGAGAAGCCGCGCTTGGCCCCGGAGGTCGGGTCGGTCTCGTAGAACGCCTCGGTCGAGACCTCCGGCGGGGGCGCCTTGTACATCCGGACCTCGTCGGAGAAGCGGCCCCCGGTCTGCGGGGCGCCCTGGACCATGAGGTAGCGCCCGACGAGGTCGTGGTCGTTGCAGAGCCCCTGGGGGAATCGCCGGGAGGTCGAGTTGAGCAGCAGCCGTGGGGTCTCGATGGAGTAGCCGGCCACGAGGACGTGGGCGGCACGCTGGAAGCGCTCGACGCCCCGGTGGACGAAGTGCACGCCGGTCGCCTCACCGGTTCGCTCGTCGATCTCGACCCGCGTCACCATGGAGTCGGGCCGGATCTCCGCTCCGTGCGCGAGCGCGTCGGGGACGTGGGTGACGAGCGGCGACGCCTTGGCGCCGACCTTGCACCCCTGCAGGCAGAAGCCGCGATAGATGCAGTGCTGGCGGTGCCCGAACCGGCCGTTCGTGATGGCGACCGGTCCGACCCGGGTCTCGATCCCGAGGGCGTCGCAGCCCTTGCGGAAGAGCACGCCGTTGCCGGACATCGGGTGGGGTGAGTGCGGGTAGCTGTGCGGGTCCCCCCAGGGCCAGTCCTCGCCGGAGACGGGCAGCTCGCCCTCGATGAGCTCGTAGTAGGGCCGGAGGTCCTCGTAGCTGATCGGCCAGTCCTGGCCCACCCCGTCGACCGTCTGGGTCATGAAGTCGCTCGGGTGGAACCGCGGGGTGTAGCCGGCGAAGTGGACCATCGAGCCGCCGACGCCGCGCCCGGAGTTGTTCGACCCGAGCGGCACCGGGTCCGCCCCGCCGATGATGCGCGGCTCCGTCCAGTAGAGGTGGTGGGAGCCGGCCTCGTCGGAGACCCAGTCGCGGTCGGGGTCCCAGAAGGGACCGGCGTCGAGGGCGACGACGGTCCAGCCTGCCCGTGCCAGGCGTTGCGCCATCGTCGCGCCGCCCGCACCGCAGCCGACGATGACAGCGTCGACGATGTCGGTGTCGTCGAAGCGCCGCATGTTGTCGCGCAGGTCCTCGTTGACCCGCCGCTGGCCGGCGGGCAGCAGCCAGGCGGACTCGTTGCGGGCCCGGACCCCGTCGGCCGACCCGTCCTTGAGGAAGGGGGCTGAAGCCGGTGGCAGCTTCTTACCGGTCGTCTCGGGCACCGGTCCAGAGCGCATGTGCCGTTCCGCGACGGGGACAGCTGACGGCCGGGAGTCGGGTACCTCGAAGGGCTCGCGCCGGTCGATGCCCAGGTCCTTGTAGCCCCGAGGGTAGGCGGGCCCCGGCCAGCCGAGTTCGTTCCAGGCCCACGGGTGGGAGTAGAAGGCTGTGCACGCGTAGCGCGACCAGAGGGACCAGACCCGGTCCGCGGCCATCCCGTGCCACTGCTTGCCGCCGAGGTCGAGGACGGCCTGCAGCAGGGCGGCCCGCTGCTCCCGGTCGCAGTGGGCGAAGTCGCGGTCATGCCGCGACTGCGCGTCCTCGTCGAGCGCCTTGAGGCTCGCCGACCAGGCCTTCTCGTCCGGTGGCAGGTCCTCGTAGTGCCATCCGTCGGTCGTCAGCTCGGCCAGGCGCTGGTCGATCATCTCGAAGACGGGGACCCGGGGCTCCTCGTGCTGGTCGACGATGAGGTCGAGGAGCGGCCGGGCCGCCGCCTCCTCCTGGGGCGAGAAGTAGCGGAGCGGAGGGCGAGGGCCGAGCCGCTCGAGCACGACACCGGCCGTGACCGGGTCCCAGGCGTCCACCTCGTGGAGGGCGTCGAAACCGGGGAACCTCGGGGCAATCCCACTCGCTGTCTGGGCGTCGTACGGCACTCGCCCCCGCATCAGATCCGCCGCCGCAGGATCGAGGCGAGCAGGCCCATCCCACCGACCATGGTCATGAGCAGCGGGGCGAAGAGCGGGGGGCCCATCTCGAGGTTGTAGCGCGCGTTGTGCCAGCCCCCCGGCTTCTGGCCGACTCCGCGGGCGTGCAGGTAGGTGCCCTGCAGCCCGTTCGCGACGATGGCGGCCGAGGCGAGCGGGAGCATCGTGTGCGACGCACGTGTGCTCACCATCCCGGCGACACCCGCCGCCGCGCCGAGCGGCCCGAGGGCCACCGGCGCCCACATCCACCGGTTGCCGAAGCTGGCCTTGTCGTGCTCGAAATAGATCTCTGCGGCCGTCACGACCGACCCCAGTCCGGTCAGGATCGACAGTGACCTGCCGAACTCACCGTGCCGGACGTCGTGCACGATCTCGCCGATGACGCCTTCTTGCTCGTGACCTCTCGTCTTCGTGCCCATACGACGGGACTACCCATGGGCCTTCCAAGAATGAGTCGACACCCCGATTCCGAGCGGACTCACAGCCGCCGTCCAGCAAACGGCGCCCGTATGGCGCTGAGCTCGCTCAGGGTGCAACCCGAGGTCGGCAGGGGGTGAGGAACGACCCGAGAGCCCGCTGAGCGGCATACCGTAGCGACGGACAGCACCACGGACAAAGGACACGTGCCATGCAGACCGATGTCGTCGTCGTGGGGGCCGGCCTCGCCGGCCTCGTGGCCGCCGCGGAGCTCGCCGACGCGGGCAAGCGGGTCGTGCTCGTCGAGCAGGAGGCACCGCAGTCACTGGGCGGGCAGGCGTTCTGGAGCTTCGGCGGGCTCTTCCTCGTCGACACTCCGGAGCAACGGCGTCTGGGGATCCGGGACTCCCTGGAACTGGCGACCCAGGACTGGATGGGCAGCGCCCAGTTCGACCGTCCCGAGGACTACTGGCCGCGGCGCTGGGCGGAGGCCTACCTCGAGTTCGCCGCGGGCGAGAAGCGTGCCTGGCTGCACGGGATGGGGCACCGGCTCTTTCCCGTCGTCGGCTGGGCGGAGCGTGGGGACGGCCGGGCCGACGGGCACGGCAACTCGGTGCCGCGCTTCCACATCACGTGGGGGACGGGCCCGGGGCTCGTCGAGCCGTTCGAGCGGCGGGTCCGGGAGGCGGCGCTCGCCGGGCGCCTGACGTTCGCGTTCCGGCACCGGGTCGACGAGCTCGTCCTGACGGACGGCGCCGTGACGGGGGTGCGGGGCAGCGTCCTCGCCCCGGACGACGCCGACCGAGGGCGCCCGACGAACCGCGACGTAGTCGGCGACTTCGAGCTGACGGCCCAGGCCGTCATCGTGACCTCGGGCGGGATCGGCGGGAACCAGGACCTCGTCCGGGCCAACTGGCCTACGAGACTGGGCAGTCCGCCGCGGCACATGGTCGCCGGCGTGCCAGCGCACGTCGACGGTCGAATGCTCGGGATCACCGCCGGGGCGGGTGGACGCATCATCAACCCCGACCGGATGTGGCACTACACGGAGGGCATCATCAACTGGGATCCCGTGTGGGAGAACCACGGTATCCGGATCCTCCCCGGCCCGTCGTCCGTCTGGCTCGATGCGCGCGGGCGTCGGCTGCCGCCGCCGCTCTTCCCCGGCTTCGACACGCTCGGCACACTGCGGCACCTGCGGCAGACCGGCTACGACCATTCCTGGTTCGTGCTGACCCAGAAGATCATCGAGAAGGAGTTCGCGCTCTCGGGCTCGGACCAGAACCCGGATTTGACCGGCCGCGACCTCCGCGCCGTCCTCGGACGCGTCCGGCCCGGGGCGCCAGGGCCCGTGGAGGCGTTCAAGCAGCACGGTGCCGACTTCGTCGTCGCCACCACACTGCACGAGCTCGTCCACCGGATGAACCTGCTCACCGAGGAGCCCCTGCTCGACGAGGCGGACGTGCGGCGGACCATCGAGGAGCGGGACCGCCAGCTCGACAACAGATTCGGCAAGGACGCCCAGGTCACCGCGCTCCGCGGGGCGCGAAACTATCGCGGGGACAGGCTGATTCGGGTGGCGGCGCCGCACCGCATCCTCGACCCCGCTGCCGGTCCGCTCATCGCGGTGCGGCTGCACATCCTGACCCGCAAGACGCTCGGTGGGCTCGAGACCGACCTGTCGGCAAGGGTGTTCGGCCACGACGAACAGCCGATCCCCGGCCTCTATGCCGCGGGCGAGGTGGCCGGCTTCGGCGGTGGCGGGATGCACGGCTACAACTCGCTCGAGGGGACCTTCCTCGGCGGCTGCCTCTTCAGCGGCCGGACGGCGGGGCGGGCCGCGGCTGCCGCCGTCGTCTGACGGGTACCGGCGGCTGGACTCTGGGCGGCGTGGGCCCGGCGACGGCGTGAAATGCGCCAGGCGCCGCGGCCCGCCGCCGTCAGAGGCGGCCGCGGATCGGGGTGCGCTCGACCGGGTCACCCTCGGCCGGCATCTGCATCTCGGCCCGGACTCCGAGCAGCCGGATCTCGCGGTCCGGGTCGAGCTTGTCGACGAGGGCCAGCGCCGCCGCCACGACGGTGTCGCGCTCGGTAGTCGGCTCCGGCAGCTTCATCGCCTTGCTCTGGGTGAAGAAGGGGGCATAGCGCACCTTCAAGGTGACCCGCGTGACCGGACGTCCCTCGGCGACAGTGTCCTCGAAGGCCTGCTCGGCGAGCTCGCGCACCGCATCGAGCACTTGGGCCCGGCTGGTCAGGTTCTGCTGGTAGGTCGTCTCCCGGCTGTGCCCGCGCGCCACCCACGGGGTGTCATCGACGACGGCCGAGCCGATCCCCTTGCCGAGCTGGCCGTACCAGACGCCCATACGTGGACCGAACTCCCCGACCAGCGACTCCTCGGGCGCCGAGGCGAGCTGCCGCACGGTCTCGATGCCGAGTGCCGATAGCCGCTTGGAGACCTTGGAGCCGACGCCCCAGAGGTCGATGGTGGGTCGGTCGCCCATCACCTCGAACCAGTTCGCGCGAATCAGCCGGTAGACGCCTCGGGGCTTGCCGAAGCCGGTCGCGATCTTCGCTCGGATCTTGTTGTCGCCGATCCCGACGGAGCAGTGCAGGTCCGTCGCCTCGAGCACGGCCGTCTGGATCCGTCGCGCGAAGCCCTCCGGGTCGTCGGTCTCGACTCCGAGGAACGCCTCGTCCCACCCGAGCACCTCGACGACGGCGCCGAGGCTTCGCAGCGTCTCCATGACGCGCTCGGACGCCTCGTTGTAGGCCTCTGCGTCGACCGGCAGGAGGACCGCGTCGGGCACCTTCCGTGCCGCGATCCGGAGGGGCATCCCTGACCGGGCGCCGTACTCGCGTGCTTCATAGCTGGCGGTGGCGACCACCGCCCGCTCGTTCGGGTCGCCGCGGCCTCCGACGATGACGGGCCGTCCGGCCAGCTCCGGACGGCGCAGCACCTCGACGGCAGCGATGAACTGGTCGAGGTCGACGTGGAGCACCCACCACCGGGCACCGGCGTCCATAGCCCGCATTGTCCACCAGGGGCGGGTGAGGAGGGCGGTTTGCGGCCCCCGGCGCTCACGCCACCGTCTCGCCTGCCCGACCGCCCACGCATGAGCCGATGACAATGCGGGTAGGGGACGAGGGAAACCCGACGCGAGGAGGTTGCCTCATGGTCTCGAAGAAGGATCTTCCCTCGACCCTGCAGCGTTCGCCGAAGAAGGCGCAGGAGACCTGGTCGAAGACGCACGATTCCGCCGTCGACGAGTACGGCGAAGGCGAGCGCGCGCACCGGACGGCCTTCGCCTCGCTCAAGCACAGCTTCGAGAAGGTCGGCGACCACTGGGAGCCCAAGGACAAGAAGGGCCCGTCCGACAAGCAGGCGGCGAAGTCAGGCCGGCGGGCGCGCAAGGGCGGCGAGACCGCCGGTGGCGTCGACGCCAACGCCTCGAAGAGCCACCTCTATGACCTGGCCAAGCGGCTCGACATCCGCGGACGTTCGAAGATGGACAAGGACCAGCTGGTCGACGCCATCCAGAAGGCCAACACCAAGGAGACGCGCAAGAGCCGCGGCGACTGAGTTCGTATGCCGCTCAGTGGCGGTCGCGCCGCGACGCGTGGTCCTGCTCGTACGCGGCGACCATGATCCCGCGGTAGATCAGCACGGCCGTCACGGCGGTGAGCCCGAAGGCCAGGACCGTCAGGATGACCGGCTCAGCGCCGTCCTTGGCCACGTGCGATCGCACGATGTGGAGGAACCCGCTGACGATGCCGGTGATCGTCGCCGCGACGAACCAGATGTAGGTCGTGCGGGTGTAGGTGTGCGCCACGGCTGCACTCTGGCACAACTAGGTTGGCGCGGGCGGGAAGTGCGCGGTTTCAGCGCGCGCCGCGATCCTGTCGAGCCCGGCCGTGACTCGTCAGTGCTTCAGGTGCCGGCGCCCCGGGGGTCCTCGTCGTGACCGGTCAGAGCCCCAGTCGCCGCTCGATCTCCGCGAAATAGGCGTCGGCCAGGCGCGAGAAGCTCTGGGCCGTGAGTCGGATCGAGTCGCCGGCCTTGAGGCCGAGAACGCTGCGACTCTCGCTGATCTGTGCCGCAGCCTCGGGCAGGAGCTCGCCCTCCCCATCCACGAGGGAGCTGCGCAGCGCGGCCACCTCAGTCGCGACCGGGCCGAGGGACTGTGCCTCGGGGCGACGCCCGACGAAGTAGGCGTCGAGGACGATGACGAGGTTGTTGAAGTAGTCCGCCTCGAGCGTCTCGAGCATCGGCTCGAGGCCCCGTTCCGCGTCGTCGTCGGCTCGGCTGACGGCGGCCGCGAACTCCCGAAAGAAGGCCACCTGCGACTCCACCCGCGCCCGGCAGGCGTTGAGATAGTCCTGGAGCTCAGTGGGGTCGGGCATCGCTCCATGGTAGCCAGCGCCACCTTCCCGGTCAGGGAGGCGCCTCCGGAGGGCGGCGACGGCACCGCGGCTAGGGTCTGCGTGTGCGCTTCTCCGTGTGGCCCAAGCTGTCCCAGCCATGGTCAGAGGTGGTCGAAGTCGTGCGGCACGCCGAGGCAACGGGGTGGGACGGTGTCTACGTCGCCGACCACTTCATGGGCGATGGCGGGTTGTTCGGCGCGGTGACCTCGGCCCACCTCGAGTCCACCGCGGCCCTGGCTGCGCTGGCGGCAGCGACGACCCGCGTCCGCCTCGGCACGCTCGTGCTGGGCAACACCTACAGGCATCCCGCGGTCGTCGCGAACTGGGCCGCGAGCGTCGACCGCATCAGCGAGGGCCGCGTCCTGCTCGGCGTTGGTGCCGGCTGGCAGGCCAACGAGCACGAGCAGTACGGCATCGGCTTGCCGCCGCCGGCAGAGCGCCTCGCCCGCCTCGACGAGGCGTGTTCGGTGATCAGAGGGCTGCTCAGCGAGTCGGTCGTGACGTTCGAGGGGCGGTACTACCGGCTGGCCGACGCCGTCTGCGAGCCGAAGCCGGTGCAGGCCCGCCTCCCGCTACTCATCGGTGGCAAGGGCGACCGGATGCTGCGTCTCGTCGCCCGCCATGCCGACGAGTGGAACATGTGGGCCACGCCGGAGACGATCCGGGAGCGCGGTGCGATCCTCGATCGTCACTGCGAGCAGGTCGGCCGCGACCCGTCGTCGATCAAGAGGTCGACGCAGGCGCTCGTACGGCTCACCGACTCACCCTTTGAGGCAAAGGAGTTCGTCGCCTCCGTGGGAGGCCGTCCCACCGTCGCGGGTCCGGCCGAGCAGTTCGGGGAGGTGGTCGAGGCGTGGCAGGAGGCCGGGGTCGACGAGGTGATCGTCCCGGACCTGGCGCTCGGATCTGGATCCCAACGGCTGGAGGCGCTCGACGCGCTCATCGAGCAGGGGCGGGCAGCGGCAGGGTGAACGGGCGCTCATCGAGCAGGGGCGGTCGGCGGCAGGGTGAACGAGGCACCGAGGCTGGTGCCGAGCTCGTTCAGTAGGACACCCACCTCGACCCGGATCACGCGATACCGCGCAGCGGCCCGCGACGGGTCGGTCGACGTCTCACCGATCGCCGCCGCCGTGAAGGTCTGCAGGCTCAGGACTCGAGCGACGTAGCTCGGTCCGTCCGTGCCGAGCGGGACTCCGGCGGCCAGCAGATTCCCCAGGTGTTCGTCGAAGGCCTCGAGGTGGTTCACGGCCGCCCGAGCGTCAAGTAGGGTCGGGCGCCCAGACGACTGCGGCGACGCTGGCAGGGTGGGCGACGCTGTCGCTGAGATCGGAAAGTCGCGGTCGAGCAGGCTGATGTCCACAAGCAGCGTCTGAGCGCCCGCCCGTGCTGCTCCCTCGTCGAAGACCGCAGGGATCGTGGGCGTTGTCGGCAGAGCCGTGCCGGTGGACGTGACGGTCACGGTGACGGTCGGCGTCACCGTGGAGATGGTCGTTTCGGTGAGGGTGACCACCCGAGTCTGCGTTGGGAGCGAGATCCCCGAATCGGTCATCCCCCGGCTCTCCTCGAGCTGGACCGGCGCGTCACCAGCGCAGGCTCCCAGCGCAAGGACCGCGCCGATGGCGAGGACACCGGCGGGAAACCTCGTCATCGTCATGGCCGGCG
>DASSTN010000038.1:0-12160 GCA_035707905.1 Intrasporangium sp. | reverse complement strand
TGAGACGGTGACCGAGGCCCGCGCCGGCATCGGCTACCTGCACACCGGCATCGAGAAGAACATGGAGTTCCGCACGTGGACGCAGGGCGTGACGTTCTGCACCCGGATGGACTACCTGACGCCGCTCTTCCAGGAGGCGGCTTACTGCCTCGCGATCGAGAAGCTGCTCGGCATCACCGACGACGTCCCCGAGCGGGCCAGCGTCATCCGGGTGCTCATGATGGAGATGACCCGGATCAGCTCCCACCTCGTCGCGCTCGGCACGGGCGGCATGGAGATGGGCGCCACGACGGTCATGACGATCGGCTTCCGTGAGCGCGAGCGGATCCTCGGCATCATCGAGATGATCACCGGCCTGCGGATGAACAACGCCTACATCCGTCCGGGCGGTGTCGCGGTCGACCTGCCGCCGGGCACGATCGACGCGATCCGCGACATGATCCCCAAGGTCCGCAAGGGCCTCGGCGAGCTCGAGGCGCTCCTCAACGAGAACCCGATCGTCAAGGGCCGCATGGTCGACGTCGGCGTCCTCGACCTCGCCGGCTGCATGGCGCTCGGCGTCACCGGGCCGGTGCTGCGCTCGACCGGCCTGCCGCACGACCTGCGCAAGTCCGAGCCCTACTGCGGCTACGAGACCTACGACTTCGACGTCATCACCCGCACGAGCGCGGACGCCTACGGGCGGCTCCGGATCCGCATCGACGAGATGTACGAGTCGCTCAAGATCATCGCCCAGTGCGCGGACCGGCTCCAGGACAACCCGGGCCCGGTCATGGTGGCGGACAAGAAGATCGGCTGGCCGGCCCAGCTGGCGCTCGGGCCCGACGGCCTCGGCAACAGCCTCGACCACATCCGCGAGATCATGGGCGAGTCGATGGAGTCGCTCATCCACCACTTCAAGCTCGTCACGGAGGGCTTCCGGGTCCCGCCCGGCCAGGTCTACCAGGCCGTGGAGTCGGCCAAGGGTGAGCTCGGCTGCCACCTCGTCTCCGAGGGCGGTACCCGTCCCTACCGGGCCCACTTCCGCGACCCGAGCTTCAACAACCTGCAGGCGGTGGCCGCGATGTGCGAGGGCGGCATGGTCGCCGACGTCATCGTCGCCGTCGCGTCGATCGACCCAGTGATGGGAGGAGTGGACCGGTGACGACCGAACACACCCGGGCCACGGAGGAGTTCTGGTCCCTGCACGACACGCACGAGGCCGGCTACCTCCACGTCAGTGCGGAGAGCAAGGAGCCGTATGCCGCTGACGTCCTCGAGCAGCTGCGCGCGGACGCGGAGGTGGTGATCGCGCGCTACCCCCAGAAGCGCTCGGCCCTCCTGCCGCTGCTGCACCTCGTGCAGTCCGTCGACGGCTACGTGACCGGCCGCGGCATCGACCTCTGCGCCGAGCTGCTCGACCTCACGAGGGCGGAGGTCAGCGGTGTCGCGACCTTTTACACCCAGTACAAGCGCCACCCCAACGGTGAGTACACGGTCGGGGTCTGCACCAACACGCTCTGCGCGATCATGGGCGGCGACCGGATCTTCGACACCCTCTCCGAGCACCTCGGGATCGGGCACGACGAGACGACCGCGGACGGCAAGATCACCCTCGAGCGGGTCGAGTGCAACGCCGCGTGCGACTACGCCCCGGTCGTCATGACGAACTGGGAGTTCTTCGACAACCAGACGCCCGAGAGCGCCACGCAGCTCGTCGACGACCTGCGCGCCGGGAAGGACGTCGTGCCGACCCGCGGCGCCGCGAAGGTGTGCACCTTCAAGCAGGTCTCGCGCGTCCTGGCGGGCTTCGAGGACGGCCGCGCGGACGAGGGCGTCGGGGCCGGACCGGCCTCCCTCCTCGGGCTGCAGATCGCCAAGCAGCAGGGCTGGCGCGCCCCGGGCGAGGACGCGTCCGGCACCGGTGCCGACGCCGGCGCCGAGGTGCCGGCCGCGCAGACCTCGATCGACAGCCCGAGCAAGACGACGCCGACCGACGCGCCGCCGACCCAGGCCGCCCGGCCCGACACGCTGCCCGGGCTCGGCGGGAAGGACGAGTCCAAGTGACCGACACGCTGACCCCGATCCTCACGCAGCTCTGGGACGCCCCGGAGTCGTGGAAGCTCGCGACCTACGAGCAGCACGAGGGCTACCAGGCGCTGCGCCAGGCCCTCACCATGACGCCCGAGGCCGTCCTCGGCGCGGTCAAGGACTCGAGCATCCGCGGCCGTGGTGGCGCAGGCTTCCCGACCGGCCTCAAGTGGTCCTTCATGGCGCCGCCCGACGGCGGTCCGCGCTACCTCGTCGTCAACGCCGACGAGTCCGAGCCGGGCACCTGCAAGGACATCCCCCTCATGATGGCCAACCCGCACGTCCTCATCGAGGGTGTCGCCATCTCCTCCTACGCGATCGGCTGCGAGAAGGCCTTCATCTACCTGCGCGGCGAGGTCGTCCACGTCTACCGCCGGCTCCTCCGGGCCGTCGAGGAGGCCCGGGCCGCGGGCTACCTCGGTGAGAACGTCCTCGGCAGCGGCGCGACGCTCGACATCGTCGTGCACGCTGGCGCCGGCGCCTACATCTGTGGCGAGGAGACGGCGCTGCTCGACTCCCTCGAGGGTCGCCGCGGCCAGCCGCGCCTCAAGCCGCCGTTCCCGGGCGCGGCGGGCCTCTACGCGCGACCGACCTCGGTCAACAACGTGGAGTCCATCGCGTCGGTGCCCGGCATCATCCGCAACGGGGCCGACTGGTTCAAGAGCATGGGCACCGAGAAGTCGACCGGCTTCGGCATCTTCAGCCTGTCCGGCCACGTGGCCAACCCGGGCCAGTTCGAGGCCCCGCTCGGCATCACGATGCGTGAGCTGATCGACCTCGCCGGGGGCATCCGCGAGGGGCACCGCCTGAAGTTCTGGACCCCGGGCGGGTCGTCCACGCCGATCTTCACCGACGAGCACCTCGACGTGCCCCTCGACTTCGACTCGGTCGCCGCGGCCGGCTCGATGCTCGGCACCCGTGCGCTGCAGGTCTTCGACGAGACCGTCTCGGTCGTCCGGGCCGTCTCGCGGTGGACCGAGTTCTACCAGCACGAGTCCTGCGGCAAGTGCACCCCGTGCCGTGAGGGCACCTACTGGATGCGCCAGATCATGACGCGTCTCGAGCACGGCCAGGGCTCGCAGGACGACATCGACAAGCTGCTCGACCTGTGCGACAACATCCTGGGCCGGTCGTTCTGCGCCCTCGGGGACGCCGCGACCAGCCCCATCACCTCGGCGATCAAGTACTTCCGGGACGAGTTCGAGGCGGGCATGCACACGCCGGCCGACGTCCTCTTCCCGCCGGAGAAGTCCGTGGTCTTCGCCGTCAGCGACACGAAGGAGTCGAGCGGGATGGTGACCGCATGACCACCACCACCTCACCCAGCGCCGGCGGCAACGCCGTCGACAAGGGCGGCAACGCACAGGTGCCCAAGGGGCCGGACGACGTCACGCTGACGATCGACGGTGTCCCGGTGAGCGTGCCCAAGGGCACGCTCATCATCCGCGCGGCCGAGGAGATCGGCATCGAGATCCCGCGGTTCTGCGACCACCCGCTGCTCGACCCGGTCGGCGCGTGCCGCCAGTGCCTCGTCGACGTCGCGATGCCCGACCGCGAGGGCGTGCCGCGGCCGATGCCGAAGCCGCAGGCCTCGTGCACGATGACCGTCTCGGACGGGATGGTCGTCAACACGCAGCACACGTCCGCCGTGGCCGACAAGGCGCAGCACGGCATCATGGAGTTCCTCCTCGTCAACCACCCGCTCGACTGCCCGGTCTGCGACAAGGGCGGCGAGTGCCCCCTGCAGAACCAGGCGATGTCGAACGGCCGCGCCGTGTCGCGCTTCGAGGACGTCAAGCGGACCTACCCGAAGCCGATCAACATCTCCTCGCAGGTGCTCCTCGACCGTGACCGGTGCATCCTCTGCGCCCGGTGCACCCGCTTCTCCGACCAGATCGCCGGTGACCCGTTCATCGCCCTCGTCGAGCGCGGTGCGCTCCAGCAGGTCGGCATCTACGAGGAGAAGCCGTTCGAGTCGTACTTCTCCGGCAACACCGTCCAGATCTGCCCGGTCGGCGCGCTGACCGGTGCGGCCTACCGCTTCCGCTCGCGCCCGTTCGACCTGGTGTCCACGCCGTCGGTCTGCGAGCACTGCGCCAGCGGCTGCGGCATCCGCACCGACCACCGCCGCGGGGTCGTGCTGCGCCGGATGGCCCTCAACACTCCCGAGGTCAACGAGGAGTGGAACTGCGACAAGGGCCGCTGGGCCTTCACGTACGCCACCCTGCCGGACCGCATCGAGTTCCCGATGGTCCGGGGCGAGGACGGCGAGCTGCGCGTGGTCGCCTGGTCCGAGGCACTCAGGGTCGCCGCCGAGGGACTCGCCGGCGCGCGCGCCGGGGTGCTCGTCGGCGGGCGGGTCAGCGCCGAGGACGCCTACGCCTACGGCAAGTTCGCCCGAACCGTGCTCGGCACGAACGACATCGACTTCCGGGCCCGCCCCGCCTCGAGCGAGGAGGCGGAGTTCCTCGCCCAGCACGTCGTGAGCACCGGCGTGGCAGAGGGCGCCGCGAACGGGTCCGGCGTTTCTTACGCGGACCTCGAAAAGGCGAAGAGCGTCCTGCTCGTCGGGTTCGAGCCCGAGGACGAGTCGCCGATCGTCTTCCTGCGGCTGCGCAAGGCGTTCCGGCGCAACAAGACCCGGGTCTTCTCTCTCGCACCGTTCACGTCCCGCGGCCTGCGCAAGATGGGCGGCACGCTCGTCCCGACGACGCCGGGCCATGAGGCCGACACCCTCCGGACGCTCGGCTCGACCGAGGCCGGGCGGCTCGTCGACGAGGCTCTCGCGGAGGGCGGCATCATCCTCGTGGGGGAGCGGCTCGCCCAGGTCCCCGGCGGCCTCACCGCCGCGGCCGAGCTCGCCGCCGCCAAGGGCGCCCGGCTCGCGTGGATCCCACGCCGCGCCGGTGAGCGCGGGGCGCTCGAGGCCGGCGCGATCGGCAACCTGCTGCCCGGTGGCCGGCCGGTCACCGACCCGGCAGCCCGGGCCGAGGTCGCTGCGGTCTGGGAGAGCGGCTCGCTGCCGGAGACCCCCGGACGGGACACCGCCGGCATCATCGCGGCCGCCGCCGCGGGCTCCCTCGACGCGCTCGTCGTCGGTGGCGTCGACCCGGTCGACCTGGGCCTGGCCGACGCGGCCGCCGCCCTCGAGCGGGCCTTCGTCGTGTCCTTCGAGCTGCGCGAGTCGCCCGTCACCGCCGTCGCGGACGTCGTCCTGCCGGTCGCCCCGCACGCGCACAAGACGGGCAGCTTCGTCGACTGGGAAGGACGGGTCCGCCCGTTCGACATCGCCCTGACGACGAACGCCGTCAGCGACTACCGCGCCATCGACATGCTCGCGGCCGAGATGGGCCACTTCCTCGAGACGCGCACCCACACCGAGATCCAGGCGCAGTTCGAGGCGCTCGGTCCCTGGACCGGTGCACGGGCCGTCGCTGCGACCACGCCGGCCGCGCCCGCCGTGACCCCCGGCACCGGCGAGTTCGTCCTCGCCACCTGGGCCACCCTGCTCGACGCGGGCCGCATGCAGGACGGTGAGCCGTTCCTCGCCGGCACCGCCGCGCGCACCGTCGCTCGGGTCTCGCCCGGGTCGGCCACGTGGCTCGGACTCGGTGACGGCGACACGGTCACCGTGGCGGGTCCCGGCGGAGGCGTCACGGTGCCCCTGGCCGTCGTCGAGGACATGGTCGACGGCGTCGTGTGGCTGCCGACCAACTCCAAGGGCTGCTCCGTCCACGCCGACCTCGGCGCCCGGGCGGGCGACCACGTCACCGTCACGAAGGGTGGTGTCGCATGACACTCAGCTCAGCGGCATACGGCCTCCTCGGCGCCCTCCCCGCAACGGACAACCCGTCGGCCGACTTCAGCGACACGCCCTGGTGGCTGGCGCTGGTCAAGGCGCTGTTCGCCTTCGTCTACCTGCTGCTGTCCACGCTGCTCGTCATCTGGTTCGAGCGCCGCATCATCGGCCGGATGCAGCAGCGCCCGGGACCGAACCGGAACGGCCCCTTCGGCCTCCTGCAGACGCTCGCCGACGGCGCCAAGCTGATGCTCAAGGAGGACATGACGCCGGCGAAGGCCGACAAGTTCATCTACCTCCTCGCGCCGATCATCGCGGGCACGATGGCGTTCGTCTCCTTCGCGATCATCCCCTTCGGCCCCGACGTCTGGATGTTCGGGCACAAGACGCCTCTGCAGCTGACCGACGTACCCGTCGCGGTGCTGCTCGTGCTCGCCGTCGCGTCGGTCGGTGTCTACGGGATCATCCTCGCCGGCTGGTCGTCCGGCTCGACCTACCCGCTCCTCGGTGGGCTGCGCTCGACCGCCCAGGTCATCTCCTACGAGATCGCCATGGGCCTCTCGCTCGTCGCCATCTTCCTGTTCAGCGGATCGATGTCGACCTCGCAGATCGTCTCGGCGCAGAGCTCGCTCTGGTACATCCTTCCCGCGTTCTTCAGCTTCGTGGTCTACGTCATCACGATGGTCGGCGAGACCAACCGGCTGCCGTTCGACCTGGCCGAGGGCGAGGGCGAGCTGACCGGTGGCTTCCACACCGAGTACTCCTCGATGCGGTTCGCGATGTTCTTCCTCGGCGAGTACATCAACATGTTCACCGTCTCGGCGCTCGCCACCACGATGTTCCTCGGTGGCTGGCAGGCCCCGCCGTTCATCGCCGCCATCGGCGATGGGATGTTCAACCACGGCTGGTGGGGCGTGCTCTGGTTCACCGTGAAGATGTGGCTCTTCATCTGGGGCTTCGTCTGGCTGCGCGGCTCGCTGCCCCGCACCCGCTACGACCAGTTCATGCGCTTCGGCTGGAAGTTCCTCATCCCGATCACCCTCGCCTGGGTCGTCGCGGTCGCCTTCATCCGCGGCGCGCAGCTCGGCTTCCTCGGTGAGGGGACCGTCCGGGTGGGGCCGCTCGGCTTCAACACCTCGACCCTCGTGATCGTCGCTGTCGTCGCCGTCATCGCCCTTGCGGTGGCGTGGATCTGGGACGGCCGCCGCGAGGCGCGGCTCGCCGCCGAGCAGGTGACACCACCCGAGGAGATCGACCCGTTCGCCGGGGGCCACCCCGTCCCACCCCTGCCCGGGCAGCGCCTGCGTGAGCCGAGCGTCGCGCTCACCGCGCGTGGTTCGAGTGGGAAGTCTGTCGTGAGCGGCGGGACCGTCACCGCCGTCAAGGAGGAGGACCATGGCTGACGACCGCAACGTCGGCGCACCGCTGCCGCAGGACGGCAGGGCCAAGCAGCTGCCGAGCGGCTCGCACACCGAGCCGGAGAAGTCCTCCGGCTTCTGGTCGGACCTGTTCGCGCCCGTCGCCGGCTTCGGCGTGTCGTTCTCGACGATGTTCCGCAAGGTCGCGACCGAGGAGTACCCGGAGAAGCCGCGCCCGACCGCACCGCGCTACCACGGCCGCCACCAGCTCAACCGTCACCCCGACGGCCTCGAGAAGTGCGTCGGCTGCGAGCTGTGCGCCTGGGCCTGCCCGGCCGACGCGATCCTCGTCGAGGGCGCCGACAACGACGACAGCCCGGGTGGGGCGGGCCGGTTCTCGCCGGGCGAGCGCTACGGCCGCGTCTACCAGATCAACTACCTGCGCTGCATCTTCTGCGGATACTGCATCGAGGCCTGCCCGACGCGTGCCCTGACGATGACGAACTTCTACGAGCTCGCCGACAACGACCGGGGCAAGCTGATCTTCACCAAGGACCAGCTCCTCGCGCCGCTCCAGGAGGGCATGCTCCAGCCGCCGTTCCCGATGGCCGAGGGCATGAACGAGAAGGACTACTACCGGGGTAAGGTCTCCGGGCCGACGGACGCGCAGCGCGAGTACGTCGAGGCCCGTGACGCGCGCATCGACGAGGAGATGACCCAGTGACCAGCACAGCCGAGGCTGTCGCCTTCTGGATCCTCGGACCGCTCGCGGTCCTCGGGGCGCTCGGCCTGATCTTCGCCCGTAAGGCGGTGCACGCCGCCCTCGGGATGGCGCTCACCATGGTCACCCTCGGCGTCTTCTACCTGATCCAGAAGGCGGACTTCCTCGGGGTCATCCAGATCTTCGTCTACACCGGCGCCGTCATGATGATCTTCCTGTTCGTCATCATGCTCGTCGGCGTCGACTCGTCCGACTCGCTCATCGAGACGATCAAGGGCCAGCGCTGGTGGTCGTTCGTCTTCGTCATCGGCCTCGCCGGGCTGCTCATCTTCTCGCTCGCCCAGGTCACCTTCGACGCCAAGACGGTGCAGGCCGGCATGGACCGGCTCGTCGCGAACAACAACGCGACCGGCAACGTCACCGGCATCGCCGAGAAGATCTTCGGCCAGTACGTCTGGGCCTTCGAGGTCACCTCGGCGCTGCTCATCACGGCCGCGCTCGGCGCGATGGTGCTCGCCCACCGCGAGCGCATCGTCCCGAAGCGGACCCAGGCCGAGTGGGCCGCCCGACGGGTCAAGGAGAACCAGGACGTGGCCGGCCTGCCGGCACCCGGCGTCTACGCGCGACACAACGGCGTCGACACCCCGGCGCTGCTGCCGGACGGGCGCCCGGCGGCCAAGTCCGTCTCGCGCGTGCTGGTCGCCCGTGACCAGGTCGCCCGTGCCGACGGCTACCGCGACGTCGAGCGCTACATCGAGCGGGAGATCGAGGAGGGACGCCAGAAGTGAGCCCCATCCACTACATCTACCTGTCGGTGCTGCTCTTCGCCATCGGCGGCGCCACTGTGCTGGTGCGGCGGAACGCGATCATCGTGTTCATGGGCGTCGAGCTCATGCTCAACGCGACGAACCTGGCCCTCGTGACCTTCTCGCGGATGCACGGCGACCTCGACGGGCAGGTCATGGCCCTGTTCGTCATGGTCGTCGCCGCTGCAGAGGTCGTCGTCGGGCTCGCCATCATCATGGCGATCTTCCGTGCCCGCCGGTCGGCCTCGGTCGACGACGCCAACCTGCTGAAGCTGTAAGGAGCTCCCAGGCATGCCAACTGCTCTTCCGAGCCTGCTCAGTTCCGCGGGGACGTATGCCGCTGGGCTCGCCACGCACGAGGGCGAGGCCCACGCGGCGACCGGCTTCACGTCATACGCGTGGTTGCTCGTCGCGCTCCCGCTCGTCGGCACGGCGATCCTGCTCATCGGCGGCCGGCGCACCGACAAGTGGGGTGCCCTGCTCGCGACCGCGCTGTCCTGGGCGGCGTTCGTCGTCGGGCTCGTCATCTTCTTCCAGATGCTGGGGCGCGACGCCGGCAACCGCGCCCAGACCGTGCAGCTCTACGAGTGGGTGACCGGCGGGTCCTTCCGCGTCGAGGCCGGCCTGCTCGTCGACCAGCTGTCGATGGCCTTCGTCCTGCTCATCACCTTCGTCGGGTCGCTCATCCACGTGTACTCGCTCGGGTACATGGAGCACGACCCCGACAAGCGCCGGTTCTTCGCCTACCTCAACCTTTTCGTCGCGGCGATGCTCCTGCTCGTCCTCGCGAACTCCTACCTGCTGCTCTACGTCGGCTGGGAGGGCGTCGGTCTCGCGTCCTGGCTGCTCATCGGCTTCTGGAACTGGAACCCGGCCTACTCGACGGCGGCCAACAAGGCGTTCTTCGCCAACCGCGTCGGTGACTTCGGCCTGTCGGTCGCGATGTTCATCATGTTCTTCCACTTCGGCGCGGTGGACTTCGCCACCGTCAACGCCGGGGTGGCCGGGCTGCAGGGCGCGCACCAGGGCTTCATGACGGCGATCGGCCTGATGCTGCTGCTCGCCGCCTGTGGCAAGTCGGCCCAGTTCCCGCTGCAGAGCTGGCTCGGTGACGCGATGGCCGGCCCGACGCCGGTCTCCGCGCTCATCCACGCCGCGACCATGGTCACCGCCGGGGTCTACCTCGTGGTGCGCTCCGGCCCGATCTTCGAGGCCGCCCCGACCGCCCAGCTCGTCGTGGTCATCGTCGGCGCGATCACGCTCCTCTTCGGGGCGATCGTCGGCTGCGCCAAGGACGACATCAAGAAGGCGCTGGCCGCCTCGACGATGTCGCAGATCGGCTACATGATGCTGGCCGCAGGGCTCGGCCCGGTCGGCTACGCGTTCGCGATCTTCCACCTGCTCACGCACGGCTTCTTCAAGGCCGGCATGTTCCTCGGCGCAGGCTCGGTCATGCACGGCATGAACGACCAGGTCGACATGCGCCGGTTCGGCGGGCTCTCGGGGGTCATGAAGATCACCTGGGTCACGTTCGGCATCGGCTGGCTCGCGATCCTCGGGGTGCCGCCCTTCGCCGGGTTCTGGAGCAAGGACAAGATCATCGAGGCCGCGTTCGTCGGCGAGGGCTGGCGGCCGTGGGTCTTCGGCCTGGCCGCGCTCATCGGCGCCGGCATCACGGCCTTCTACATGTCCCGGCTGTTCTTCATGACCTTCCACGGCAAGCGGCGCTGGACCGACGACGTGCACCCGCACGAGTCGCCGAGCACCATGACGATCCCGATGATCGTCCTCGCGGTCGGCTCGGCCCTGCTCGGTCTCATCCTCGGCCCGACCGGCGCCATCACGTCCTGGCTCGAGCCGGTCAGCGGCGCCCCGGCCGAGCACGAGCCGGTGCTCGCCGTGCCCGTCCTCATCGCGCTGACCCTCCTGGTTGTCGTCGGTGGCGCGGCCCTCGCGTGGATGCGGTACTGGCGCGACGAGGTGCCGCTCACGGCCCCGGCCGGCAACCTGCTGACCAAGGCCGCACGGCAGGACCTCTACCAGGACCAGGTCAACGAGGCCCTCCTCATGCGTCCCGGCATCCACCTGACCCGCTCGCTCGTCTTCGCCGACGGCGAGGGCGTCGACGGCGCGGCCGGTGGGCTCGCGGCCCTCGTGGGCGGCTGGTCGGCCCGGATGCGCAAGATCCAGAACGGGTTCGCCCGGTCGTACGCACTGACGATGCTCGCGGGCATCGTCGCGATCCTCGGAGCACTGTGGGTGATTCAGTGATGTCAGAGATGTCCAGTGTTCCGTGGCTGACGCTGCTCATGGTGATCCCCCTCGTGGGATCCGCAGTCGTCGCCTTCCTGCCCGGCTCGGCCGAGCAGGCCAAGCGCATCGCGCTCGGCTTCTCGGTCGTGACGCTGGCAGTCGGCATCGTCGCGGCGACGCAGTACGACACGGGCGTGAAGTCCCAGTTCCAGCTCGGCGAGCAGCACGCCTGGATCCCGCAGCTCGGCGTCAGCTACGCCCTCGGCGTCGACGGCATCGCCCTCGTGCTGATCCTCATGTCGCTCGTCCTGACCCCCATCTGCCTCCTGGCGGCGTGGCGGGACGTGCCGGAGGACATCGACGGCGCGCGCCGGACCAAGGCCTACTTCGCCCTGCTGCTCGTCCTCGAGACGTTCATGGTCGGAGTGTTCGCCGCGACGGACGTCTTCCTCTTCTACGTCTTCTTCGAGGCGATGCTCATCCCGGTGTACTTCCTGATCGGCCGCTTCGGCGGGGCGCGCAGGCAGTACGCCGCGATGAAGTTCCTCCTCTTCTCGCTCGCGGGCGGGCTCATCATGCTCGTCGCGGTCATCGCCCTCTACCTGCAGGGTCCCGGCGGCGCCGACGGCTTCCTCATCGCGAAGCTCACCGGCCTGTCCCTCGACCCGACGACCGAGCGGCTCCTCTGGGTCGGCTTCTTCATCGCCTTCGCGATCAAGGCGCCGATGGTCCCGGTGCACACCTGGCTGCCCGACGCCGCCACGGAGTCGACCCCGGCGACGGCGACGCTGCTCGTCGGTGTCCTCGACAAGGTCGGCACCTTCGGGATGATCCGCTTCTGCCTGCAGCTGTTCCCGAACGCGAGCGAGTGGGCGACCCCGTTCGTCGTGGTCCTCGCGGTGATCTCGGTGCTCTACGGCGCACTGCTCGCCATCGGCCAGACCGACATGATGCGCCTGATCGCCTACACCTCGATCAGCCACTTCGGCTTCATCGTCCTGGGGATCTTTGCGGTCACGAACGTCGCCGGGTCGGGTGCATCGCTCTACATGCTCAACCACGGGTTCTCGACGGCCGCGCTCTTCCTCATCGCCGCGATGTTCATCCGGCGCCGGGGCAGCAAGCGGATCCCGGACTTCGGCGGCTGGCAACG
>DASSTN010000037.1:0-3542 GCA_035707905.1 Intrasporangium sp. | reverse complement strand
CAGATCCGCTACGCCGAACGGCGCGGGATCCCGTACGTCTGGTTCCCGGCGTCGGGCGAGTCGGGCGACGAGGTCAAGGACATCCGCTCCGGCGAGCAGGTGCCAGCCGACGCGTCGACCTGGACGCCCCCGGCCGAGGACCTCGTCCCCGCAGTCACGCGCAAGCCCTGACGCGGCCCGGCGACGTCGAGCGGAGCACTCGAGGTGCTTCAGACGGGAAGGCGCAGCCCCTCGTTCTGCAGCTCGAGCGCGGCGAGCGCCCGGATGACGTCGCGCTCGCCGCGACGCCAGGCACCAGCGGGGTCCGGGCTGATCCGCGCCAGCTGGGGCATCGGCTGGCGCACCAGGGCCCGCAGCGCGAAGAGGTCCAGGTCGTCGCTCGCGTCGATGAACCGCTGCGCCGCCCAGGCCCGGCGCACGAAACGCGCCCGGAGCCAGAGCCAGAGCGCACCCACGGTGAGGATCGGGACCAGCGCGGTCGACCAGCCCAGCCAGGCGGCGAGGGACTCGACACCGCTCGCCATCGACTGTCCAGCCGCGCGCAGCCTCGTACCCGAGGACGCGGCACCGTCGAGCCACCGCTGCAGGTCCGCTCCGACGACCGGGATCTGCCCCGCCTCGGCCCCCGCGCCGCTCAGCGAGTCGTGGACGGACGTCCCGGCCGACTGCAGCGAGTCCGCCGGGCCGCGCAGCCGCAGCACGACGTCGTGCACCTGGCGCCCTGCCCAGGCCCAGACGGCCAGCCAGACGAGCATGGCGACATCGGCGAGGAGCTGCCGCGTGCGTCGTGCGGTCGTGTCGGCGTAGAGCTTCATCGAGGGCCTCCGGGACGAGGGACGAGCGGGACCGCGCGGACCCGCGGGCGGATGTGAGCGGCATACCCATCGGACAACCCGGTGCGACCCAGCCGGGCCGGGAGGTCCCAGCTTCGACGTCGAACAGCCTGCCGGGCATTGGTCGCGACACTACTGTGTGGAGCATGAAGGTCGGCATCCCCCGCGAGGTCAAGGACAACGAGTTCCGCGTCGCGATCACACCGGCCGGGGTCACCGAGCTCGTCGCCCACGGCCACGACGTCGTCGTCGAGCAGGGCGCCGGCGTCGGCTCCGCCATCACCGACGACGACTACCGGGCCGCGGGCGCCGAGCTGGTCCCCGCCGCCGACGACGTCTGGGACCGAGCCGAGCTCGTCCTCAAGGTGAAGGAGCCGGTCGCCGAGGAGTACGAGCGGCTGCACGAGGGGCAGACGCTCTTCACCTACCTGCACCTCGCGGCCGACCGCGCGCTCACCGAGGAGCTGGTGCGGCGCAAGGTCACCGCCATCGCCTACGAGACCGTCGAGCTCGCCGATGGCACCCTGCCACTGCTGGCCCCGATGTCCGAGGTCGCCGGGCGGCTCGCACCGCAGGTCGGCGCGCAGGCGCTGCTGCGCGCGCATGGCGGCCGCGGCATCCTCCTCGGCGGCGTCTCCGGTGTGTACGCGGCGAAGGTCGTCGTCATCGGGGCCGGAGTGGCTGGCATGAACGCCGCCGCGATCGCCCTCGGGATGCAGGCCGAGGTGCTGCTGCTCGACCGGGACATCGCCAAGCTGCGCCACGCCGACTTCGTCTACCAGGGCCACTGCCAGACGGTTGCCTCGAACGCGTACGAGATCGAGCACGCCATCCGGGACGCCGACCTGGTCATCGGCGCCGTGCTCGTGCACGGCGCACGCGCGCCGAAGCTCGTGTCGAACGAGCAGGTCTCCAGGATGCGGCCCGGCTCGGTCCTCGTCGACATCGCGATCGACCAGGGCGGCTGCTTCGAGGACTCCCGCCCGACGACCCACACCGACCCGACCTACCAAGTCCACGACTCGGTCTTCTACTGCGTCGCCAACATGCCGGGCGCCGTACCGCACACGAGCACCTATGCGCTGACCAACGTCACCCTGCCCTACGCGCTCGCCCTCGCCGACCAGGGCTGGCGAGACGCGATGCGGGCCGACCCGGCCCTCGCCCTCGGGCTCAACACCCATGGCGGGGCCGTCGTCTCCGAGCCGGTCGCGGAGGCCCACGGGCTGGGCTGCGCTGCCCCTGCCGAGGTGCTGTCCTGAGTGCATCGACGACGCCCGCGCGTCCGACCCCCTTGGACCGTGACATCAAGGCGTGGCTGGACCACGTCCGGGTCGAGCGCGGGGGAGCGGCCAACACCCTCGCGTCCTACCAGCGGGACCTCGCCCGCTACCGCGAGTTCCTGGCCGCCCGCGGCATCACCGATGCCGCGGCCGTGGGGGAGAGCGACGTCACCGCCTTCCTCGCCGACCTGCGCCAGGGGGGCCCGGAGCGCCCGGCCCTCGCCGTATCCTCCGCCGCGCGCACCCTCGTGGCGGTCCGGGGCTTCCACCGCTTCCTCGCGGTCGAGGGAGTGACCCCGAGCGACCCCGCCGCCAATGTCGCCCCACCGCGCCCTCCCTCCCGGCTGCCCAAGGCGATCCCCGTCGCCTCCGTCGAGCGGCTCCTCGAGACCGCGTCCGTGGGCGACACGGCCGGTGCGCTCCGCGACCGCGCCCTGCTCGAGGTGCTCTACGGCGCGGGCGCCCGGATCAGCGAGGCCGTCGGCCTCGACGTCGACGACGTCGACCTCGACTCCAGGGCGGTGCGCCTGCTCGGGAAGGGCTCGAAGGAGCGGATCGTCCCCATCGGACGGTATGCCGCTGAGTCCCTGGGCGCCTACCTGACCCGGGCGCGGCCGGTCCTCTCCGCAAAGGGCCGGTCCGGACCCGCGCTCTTCCTCGGCAAGCGCGGGGCTCGGCTGTCGCGCCAGTCGGCCTGGCTCGTACTCCAGGACGTCGCGGAGCGGGCCGGACTGCGCGAGCACGTGTCACCTCATACGCTCCGCCACTCCTTCGCCACCCACCTGCTCGACGGCGGTGCGGACGTCCGGGTCGTCCAGGAGCTGCTCGGGCACGCGTCGGTCACGACCACCCAGCTCTACACGTTGGTGACGATCGACTCGCTGCGCGAGGCGTACGCCGCTGCGCATCCCAGATCCCGCTGAGCGGTTGTGGGGCGGCCCCGCACCGTCGTAGAGTCCCTCGACTCATCGGTATGGCAACTCACTCCTGAGTCGCGTCAAAGATTGATCGACTGAGAGGTCAAACTACTCGTGGACAAGTCGACAAAGCGCGAAGACGCTGCGGCGTTCTCGGCGCCGCCGGAGGGCCTCGGACCCACCGGGCGGCCCCTTCCCGCGTTGCCCGATCCCGCCCCGGTCCACAGCCACGGGCCGGCCCGGGTGATCGCGATGTGCAACCAGAAGGGCGGCGTCGGCAAGACCACGACGACGATCAACCTCGGTGCCGCCCTCGCGGAGTACGGCCGGCGCGTCCTGCTCGTCGACTTCGATCCGCAGGGGGCGCTGTCGGTCGGACTGGGGGTCAACCCGCTCGAGCTCGACCAGACGGTCTACAACGTGCTGGTGGAGTCCTCGATCGGCGTGGAGGACGTCCTGCTCAAGACCAACGTCGCGGGCATGGATCTGGTGCCCAGCAACATCGACCT
>DASSTN010000036.1:0-3680 GCA_035707905.1 Intrasporangium sp. | reverse complement strand
ACCGGCCAGTCGCGCTCCGGCACGCGGACGAAGCCGGACTCCTCGTAGAGCCGGTGGGCCGAGGTGCTCCACGGGGCGGTGGACAGGACGACGCGCCGGAACCCCTCGGAACGTGCCCGGTCCAGCACGGCCTGCAGCAGGGCCCGCCCGACACCTCGACCCTGCACCGCAGGGTCGACGGCGAGCATCCGGAACTCCGCCTCGTCGTCCGCCGCCAGCTCGCGGTGGGGTGACCCGAGCCCCGGCCACGTCACGGTCCCGAGCACGGCGGCTCCGTCAACGGCGACCCATACCTCCGCGCCATCGGCCCGTCGGGCCACGTCTCGGAGGTGCTCGTAGTAGTCGTCCCCGGGCCGAAGCCCGCTCGGCGCATACGCGGCGGCCAGGATGTCGGCGACCCGGTCGTACTCGTCCACTCGCGCACTGCGGATCTCCACGACGACAACCTAGCCGCGACGGAGAGCCCGCCTGCTGAAGCGCATGGGGTCGAACGCCGGCACGGCAGCGGCGGGACCGCGCGCCACGAGCTCGGCCACGAGGGTGCCCGTCGCCGCCCCGAGCGTGAGGCCCAGCATGTTGTGCCCGGTCGCGACGACGACCCGCTCGGAGCCCGGGACGCACCCGATGAGCGGCTTGCCGTCCGGGGTCATCGGGCGGGGGCCGACCCGCTCCTCCGTGCTGGCGTCCCAGTCGATGCCGGACAGCCACGGCCGGGCTTGGCGCTTCATGAAGGCGATCCGCTCCGGGCGGACGCCGTCCCGCGTCCCGTCGAACTCGACCAGGCCGACGACCCGGGCGTGGTCACCCATCGGAGTCACGCCGACATGAGTGTCGCCGAGCCGCAGCACGTGGGTGGGCGGGTGCTGCGGGAAGACGCTGAAGCTGTAGCCCTTGCCCGGCGTCACGTAGCCCCGGACCCCGAGCGGGCGTAGCAGCTCCTCGGACCAGGCGCCTGCGGCGATGACGGCGTGCCCGGTCTCGACAACACCCTGCGACGTGGCGACCTCGACGCGCTCGCCCCGTTGCCGCACGGCTCGCACCGGGCCGTCCGTCACAAGCCGGGCGCCGCGCGAAACCACCGACTGGACAAGGCAGTCCACCAGCCGGGACGGGTCGAGCCAACGGTCGCCCCGGTGGACGAACCCGAACTGCGCCGCCTCACCGAGCCCCGGCTCCAGCTCGAGCAGCGCCTCTCGCCCGACGACGGGATCGGGTGCCGGTGCCAGCCCGCGCCAGGACACGGCCGTCAGCGAGGCCCAGGACGCCTCGGCCTCCTCACGGGTCGAGTGGAGGATGAGGAAGCCGTCGTCCTGCAAGTCGGCGATGACTCCCGCCTCGACGAGCCGGTCGATGAGGGGGTTCGTCTGCCGGTTCAGCACGTCGAGCTCGTCCCAGGAGCGCGCGAACCGGCCCGATCCCGAGCTCGCGAGGAACCGCGCGAGGTACCCGGCGACCCGGGGGAGGGCGCGTGCGCTGAGGAAGAAGCTCCCGTCATACGGCGGGATGAGCGAGCGGACCCCGTCGCGGACGACACCCCACGACGGCATCGGGTCGCTGCGCGCCGGGCACACCCAGCCGCCGTTGAGCCGGGCCGCCCCGCCACCGGGCCCGCCCGCCTCGAGGAGGGTCACGGCATACCCCCTGTCGAGGAGGTAGTGCGCGCTGAACAGCCCGATGAGCCCCGCGCCGACGACCGCGACCTCACCCCGAGGCGCGGGCATCAGAACCGCTGTCGCTTCACGCTGTCGGGCAGCTCTGGGGTCTCCTGCACCACCTCGGGCGGCCGAGCGCTTCGGCGCCGCTCCACCTCGTCGTCGTCCCCATCCGACCCCACGTGCGTCGGGTCGAGGACGCGCTTGAGGAACGTGCGGGTCCGCTGGTGCTGGGGGTCGCCGATGACCTGGTCGGGGTGGCCCTCCTCGACGATGACGCCGCCGTCCATGAAGAGGACGCGATCGGCGACCTCACGGGCGAACGCCATCTCGTGCGTCACGACGATCATCGTCATGCCCTCGGAGGCGAGCCGGCGCATGACCGACAGGACGTCACCGACGAGCTCGGGGTCGAGCGCCGACGTCGGCTCGTCGAAGAGCATGAGGTCGGGGTCCATCGACAGGGCGCGGGCGATGGCGACGCGTTGCTGCTGCCCACCGGACAGCTGGGCGGGGAAGGCCGCGCCCCGGTCGGCGAGGCCGACCTTGTCGAGGTTGGCGAGCGCGATCTTGTCCGCCTCGGCCTTGCCGCGCTTGAGCACAACCTGCTGCGCGACCGTGCAGTTCTCGAGCACGGTCAGATGCGAGAAGAGGTTGAACTGCTGGAAGACCATCCCCATCTTGCTGCGCACGCGGTCGATGTCGCAGTCCGGGTCGGTGACGTCGACGCCGTCAACGAGGATCGTCCCGCCCGTCGGCTGCTCGAGCAGGTTGATGCAGCGCAGCAGGGTCGACTTGCCGGAGCCGGAGGGGCCGATCACGCAGACGACCTCGCCCTGCCGGACGGAGCCCGTGATGTTCGTCAGCACCTCGACCGACCCGAACGACTTGCGCAGGTCGGTGATCTCGACGATCGCCGCGCCGCCGCTCGACGAGGTCGTATGCCGCTGAGCCGGGTTCGTGGTCATCGGGACTTCGCCGCCTTCCGCTCCATGCGCCGGACCAGGAAGGTGAGCGGCAGCGTGATCAGGAGGTAGCACAGGCCGGCGACGACGAGGGGCGTCAGGTTGGCGTTGGTGCTCGCCATGTCGCGCCCGTACTTCGTCAGGTCGAAGCCGGTCGAGGACAGTCCGATGATGTAGGCGAGGGAGCTGTCCTTGACGACGAGGATGAGCTCGTTGGTCAGCGGCGGTGTGACGATGCGGAACGCCTGCGGGAGAACGATCTTGCGGGTCGCCGCACCCGCTGGCATACCGAGGGACCGGGCCGCCTCGACCTGGCCCTTGGGAACCGCCTGGATGCCGGCCCGGATCGTCTCGGCCATGTACGCGGCCGCGACGATGCCGAGCGCGGACCACACGGTGCCGTAGGTCCCGAACGGGATCTCCATGCCGGGGAAGGCGAGCGGCAGCAGCCCGAAGGCGATGAGCACGACGATCGCCGGCAGGCCCCGGAAGAACTCGATGTAGATGCCCGCGAGCCAGCGGTACGGCCCGACCGAGGACAGCCGCATCAGCGCGAGGATCGTGCCGATGACGAGGCCGAGGACGAACGCGCCGAGTGCGTAGATGACGGTGTTGAGGATCGCCCGGCCGAGCCCCTGGGTCAGGGCGTCATGAATCAGGTCTCCGCGGAAGAACACCTTCTGGATCTGGGGGAAGTCGGCGATCGAGACGAGCACGATGACGACCGCGACGAGGATCCCGTACTGCACCCACCGGATCCGCTGGGCCCGCTTGCGGGGCGACAGACGTGGTCGCCCCGCCGCTGCTGCAGGTGATGTCATGGCATCGACCTCAGGACACGCTCGGCATCACCGCGGGCTCCGAGCCGAACCACTTCTTGTAGCTCTCCTTGTAGGAGCCGTCCTCGATCGACTTCTTGAGCGCCGCGTTGAAGGCGTCCTTGATCTTGGCCGCGTTCGCGTTGTCCTTCTGGAAGAGGAAGCCGTACTGCTCGCCGGTGTCGAACTCCTTGACGACCGCGAAGTCGGGGTTGTCCTTGGCGAAGTCGAGCAGCGGGCCGTTG
>DASSTN010000035.1:0-21865 GCA_035707905.1 Intrasporangium sp. | reverse complement strand
GACGGCGATGTCGCCGGTGCGGACCCGTTCCTTGACCTCCTGGAACCCCCACAGGTTGACGGTGCCGAGCAGCGCCTGGCCCCACCAGACGAACGCGACCGCCATCGGCCCGGTGTAGCCACCGATCGCCGAGCCGGCGGACGCCACGGCGGCGAGCAGGATCGAGGCTCGGATGACGCCGAAGACCGAGTTCGTCGTCATGCCGGCCAGCAGCGCGAGCCGGTAGGTGGAGTGGCGGCGGAAACCGGCGCGGACCAGGAGGCCCCACGTCCTCATCGGTTCACGTCTGGGCCAGGCACGAGGGGTGAGGTTACCGATGGCCGACTCTGCAGGCAATGGCGGCTACAGTCGAGCCCATGCAGCCTCACGCCCCTGCAGCGGACACGCCGTCGGACATCGTCGTCGTAATGGGCGTCTCCGGCTCCGGCAAGACCACCGTCGCCAAGGGCATCGCGACGGTGATGGGCTGGGAGTTCGCGGAGGGCGACGCATTCCACTCCGAGGCCAACGTGGCGAAGATGCACAGCGGACACCCCCTGACCGACGAGGACCGCTGGCCCTGGCTCGAGGCGATCGGTGAGTGGATCAGCGGCAAGGAGGGGCGGGGCGAGTCGGCCGTCGTGACGTGTTCCGCGTTGCGCCGCGCCTATCGCGACCTGCTGCGCAAGGGCCGTCCCGCGGTGCGGTTCCTGCACCTCAGCGCGCCTCCCGAGATCATCGAGAACCGCATGCAGCACCGGGCGGGCCACTACATGCCACCGAGTTTGCTGCCCAGCCAGCTGGCGACCCTCGAGCCGCTCGAGGCCGACGAGCCGGGGGTCGAGGTCATCAACGAGGGCACCGCGGCCCAGGTTCTGCACCGGGCACTCGCGGCGCTCGGTCTCCGGGAGCCGGGCCGGAACGACTGACCGGGCGCGCCGGGGGCCCCCGGGCCGACGACGTAAACGGATAGAGCGCGTCAGGCCGGCAGCCGGTAGCGCTCGCCGGCGAGCGGTTCGACGAGCCCGTCCGCGACGAGCGAGTCGAGGCAGCGCATGACCTGGGCGTGGTCGGGCCCGGCGTCCTCGAGCAGGTGGATCGGCAGCTCTCGGTGGGCGTCGCGCAGCCGCTGGAGCAGCGCTCCCCGCACCTGCCGGTCGGTGCCGTGCCAGGCCTGGCCGCGTCGCGGCGGCCCCTCGTGCGCCGGCCGCCCGGCCAGGTTCCAGGCACAGAGGTCGGCCACCGGACATGCCTCGCAGCGCGGCCCGCGGGCAGTGCAGACGAGCGCGCCGAGCTCCATGACGGCGACGTTCCATACATTGGCCGTATGCCGCTGGGCCGGCATCGCCTCGGCCGCCAGCTCCCGCTCCGCCCGGGTCAGCGCCGGCGCCGGGTACTGCCTGGCCTCGAGCGTGCGGACCAGCACGCGCCGGACGTTCGTGTCGATCACGACCTCAGGAACACCGAAGGCGAAGCACGCGACGGCGGCCGCGGTGTAGGCGCCGACGCCCGGCAGGGCGAGCAGGCCCGCCGGCGTGGACGGCACCTCTCCCCCATGTCGCTGCACCATGGCGGTCGCCGCCTCGTGCAGCCGAAGTGCCCGCCGCGGGTAGCCGAGCCGGCCCCAGGCGCGCACGGCGTCACCCGGCGCGGCGGCCGCGAGGGCGGCGGGCGTGGGCCAGCGCTCCATCCACTCCCGCCAGGCCGGCTCCACCCGGGAGAGCGGGGTCTGCTGGGCCATGACCTCCGAGACGAAGACGCCCCAGGGCGAGCAGTCCGATGCCCGCCAGGGCAGGTCGCGCCCGGCCACCTCGTACCATCCGGTCACGCGCGCGTGGAGCGCCTCGAGCGGAAGTGTGGTCAGCGGCATACCGGCACCGTAGTGCCGACCCCGCGTGGCGGGCGTTTCGGGGGGACTCGGGGGCGCAGGCCCGCCAGGGCCGTGAGCTGCCGAGGGTTCAGACGTAGCGCTCGAGGATGCTGCTCTCGGCGAGGCGCGAGAGGCCCTCGCGGACCGCCCGGGCGCGGCCCTCACCGACCCCGTCGACGAGCATGAGCTCGTCGATGCCGGCCGCGAGGAGGCGTTGCAGCGACTCGAAGTGGTTGACGAGGCGCTCGACGATCGCCTGCGGCAGCCGGGGCACCTTGGTCAGGAGGCGGTAGCCGAGCGGGCTGACCGGGGCGTCGAGGCTCTCTCCGACCACCTGGAAGCCGACAGCGCGGGCACCGGCCGCGAGGTCGAGCAGCTCGACCGAGTTGAGCGCCTCGAGACCCTCGAGTGCCTGCTCCTCGGTGAGGCCGGACTTGGTCGCCGGCAGGTAGTCGCGGATCACGAGCTCGCGGTCGTTGCCCAGGCCGCCGACCAGCTCCTCGAGCTGCAGGCTGAGCAGCCGCCCGTCCGTGCCGAGCTCGACGACGTAGTCCTGGATCTCGGCGGAGATTCGGCGCACCATCTCGAGGCGCTGGAGCACGGCGGTCACGTCGCGGACCGTGACGAGGTCCTCGATCTCGAGGGCGGACAGGGTGCCCGTCACCTCGTCGAGGCGGGCCTTGTAGCGCTCGAGGGTCTGCAGCGCCTGGTCGGCCCGCGAGAGCGTCGTCGGAGAACCCTCGACGACGTGACGGCGGCCGCCGACGTAGAGGGCGACGACGCCCATCGACTGGCTCACGGAGATGACGGGGAAGCCCGTCTGCTTCGCGACGCGCTCGGCGGTGCGGTGTCTGGTGCCCGACTCGGAGGTCTCGATGTGGGAGTCGGGGACGAGCTGGGTCGCGGCGCGCAGGATCCGGCTGCCCTCGCGGTCGAGGACGACGGCACCGTCCATCTTGCAGAGCTCACGCAGCCGCGTCGCGGAGAACTCGACGTCGAGGGCGAACCCGCCCGTGGAGATGGAGTCGACGACCTTGTCGTTGCCGAGCACGATGAGGGCCCCGGTGCGTCCACGAAGGATGCGCTCGAGGCCATCGCGAAGCTCCGTACCCGGAGCCACAGCGGCGAGAGCCGCACGAAGCAGCTCGTCGTCGTTCCTGTCCATCAGTTCCCGTTCATCCGATGCGCCTGACGCCGGACGAAGCCGGACGAACCGTAGTCTAAGCGGTCGCCGCAGCCACCGCCGCCGCTGGACGAGAACCGCAGAGCCGGCCCATGGCCTCGACCGCGGAACGCACGTCTGCGACGGCCACGAGCACGATCCCTGCAGGCGGTGTCACGTCCGACTGGCCTTCCGGGACAAGGGCATGGCGGAAGCCGAGGCGGCCGGCCTCGGTGAGACGTGGACCGAGGGCGGGCACCGGTCGGATCTCCCCGGCCAGGCCCACCTCGCCGAGCGCGACGACGTCGCGCGCCAGGGGCCGGTCCATCGCGGAGGATGCGAGGGCGAGCAGGATCGCGAGGTCGGCGGCCGGCTCCGTGACCCGCATCCCGCCGACGGTGGCAGCGAAGACGTCCCGGGTGCCGGCGGGCAGGCCCGAGCGCTTCTCGAGGACGGCGAGGATCATCGCGAGCCGGGACGAGTCGAGACCGCTCGTGGTGCGACGGGGCGAGGGCATCGTGGAGGCGGTGATGAGCGACTGGACCTCGGTGACGAGCGGGCGCCGGCCCTCCATCGCCACGGTGACGCAGGTCCCCGGCACCGCAGCGCCGGAGCGTGAGAGGAACAGTCCGCTGGGGTCCGCCAGCCCGACGATGCCCGAGTCGCGCAGCTCGAAGCAGCCCACCTCATCGGTCGGTCCGAACCGGTTCTTCACCGCTCGGACGAGTCGCAGCCGTGAGTGCCGGTCACCCTCGAACTGGATGACGGCGTCGACGAGGTGCTCGAGGACGCGGGGCCCGGCAACGGACCCGTCCTTGGTGACGTGCCCGACGAGCAGGACGGCGATGCCTCTCGCCTTCGCCACCTGGATGACCGTGCCCGTCACCTCGCGGACCTGGCTGACGTTGCCGGCCTGCCCGTCGACCTCGGCGCTGGCGATCGTCTGGACCGAGTCGACGACGAGCAGGTCCGGCTTGGCGTGCTCGACTTGGCCGAGCAGGGTGCCGAGGTCGGTCTCGGCGGCGAGCAGCAGCCGGTCGGCGAGGGCGCCGATGCGCTCGGCCCGACCGCGCACCTGGGCCGCCGACTCCTCGCCACTGACGTAGAGGACGGTGCGGCCGGTGCGTGCGGTGCGGGCCGCCACGTCGAGCAGCAGGGTCGACTTGCCGACCCCCGGCTCACCGGCGACGAGGATGACACCGCCCGGCACGAGGCCACCCCCGAGGACGCGGTCGAACTCGGGGACGCCGGTGGTCTCGGCGGCCGCGCGGCTCATGTCCACCTGTGCGATGGGCCGGGCCGGCTCGCCAACCGGCGCCGCCGTCGTCCGGGGCGTGGCCTGGCCGACCTCGTCGACGCTCCCCCAGGCCTGGCACTCGCCGCAGCGACCGACCCACTTGACCGTGCTCCAGCCGCACTCCCTGCACCGGAAACCGGTGGACCGTCTGCCACTGCTCCTCGACACCATGGCCCGAAGGTTAGGGGGCGGGAGCGACAGTGACGGCGTGCGACCATGGATGCCATGCAAGCCGCAATGCCCTACATCTTGGCGTTGGCGCCCACGATCGGAATCGCCACGCTCTTCTACTTCATCATGAGGACGATCATCGAGGGCGACCGCCGCGAGCGAATGGCCCAGGCGCGGTGGGAGGCCGAGCACCGGCAATCGGACGCCAAGCCGCAGGGCCAGGGCTAGAGCCAGGGGCCAGGAGCTCGTTCTGCACCCTTTGTCGGGTGCTCATCCACAGCTGGATGCCAATTCCTCGGGAATTGTCCTGCAACTCCTATTTGCTGTTACTTTTGGATTCGACCGGTGACACCGGTCGACTTCCCATATCACAAGCATTTTGGAGCAACATGGCGCAGCGAGTCGAAGTCATCCTGGTCGACGATCTCGACGGCGGAGAGGCCGCAGAGACCGTCACCTTCGGGCTGGACGGTGTTTCCTACGAGATCGACCTGTCCGAAAAAAATGCGAAGAAGCTTCGGGACGACTTTGCGGCGTGGACCGGACACGCGCGGCGCGCGGGTGGCGCCAAGCGACCGGCGGGCCGGCGGGGTTCTTCGCGTCGTAATGACCTGAGCGCGGTTCGCGACTGGGCCCGGGAGAATGGCTACAAGGTCTCCGACCGTGGCCGTATCTCAGCCGACATCCAGAACGCATACGACAAAGCGCACTGATCAGGCAACTCAACACCTGAGAGCAGCAGGGCCCGGTCGACCGACCGGGCCCTGCTGCTACCCACTCACGAGGCCGATGGCCAGGTCGCCATCCCGGGAGACACGCTGGAGGACCTCCTCGATCCGCAGTTGCAGAAAGGGTTTTCCGGCCGCCCCCCGCTCCACCTCGTCCCAACTGCGCGGCGCCGCGACGGTTGGTTCATCCCTTCCGCGAAGCGAATAGGGACACACCGTCGTCTTGGCCGCGACGTTCTGACTCCAGTCGAGGAAGATCCTTCCCGGGCGCAATTCCTTCGCCATCTTCCACACGACGAGCTGGGGATGGGCGGTCGTCAACTCACGGGCCAGCTGTTGAACCGTGTCCCGGATCTCGTCACTCGTGTGCAAACCGGGCAGCGCGGCATACATTTGCATGCCTTTGCTTCCACTCGTCACAGGAAGCGGGTCCAGACCGATCGCGCTCAAACGTTTGCGCACGATGAGGGCCACCGTCGCGCATTCACGCAACCCCATCCCGGGACCCGGGTCGAGATCGATCACCAAGCGGTCGGGATTGGCCGGGACCGCATCACGGCCCTCGCCCTTGAAACGCCATTGCGGCACATGCAGCTCGAGCGAATTGAGGTTGGCAAAGAAGGTCAGCCCGGGCAGGTCGTCGATCAGCGGAAAGACCGGGTCACGGCCGGCCCTGCGGATCCAATCCGGGACCCCGGCAGGAACGTTCTTCTCGAAGAAGCCGGCGGCCGCCAGACCATGCGGGAAACGCACCCGAGTGACGGGCCGGTCGGACAGGTGCGGCAGGATCACCGGCGCGATCCGGGCGTAGTAGTCGATCACCTCGGCCTTGGTCGTTCCCGTCGCGGGGTACATGACCTTGTCGAGGCTGCTGAGCTTCAGCCTGCGCCCCTCGATGACGGTCACGATCTTCGGACCCTCTGTGACCGCCATGTCAGCCGCCGGCCTCTGCGGTGCCATCATCGCTGGCCTGCGCAGCCGGCGCCTGGCCGTCGTCGCCCTCCTCGGGCACGACCCCCTCCGGAGCCAGGTCGGCCGGAGCCAGGGCGGCCGGAGCCAGGTCGGCCGGAGCCAGGTCGGCTCGGACCCCCTTCCAGGCCGGTTGCCGCAGCCGGCCGCCCGCGCTGAACCCGAGCGACTCGACGTCGGCCACAAGGACGGGCCGGACCCAGACGGCATCGACAGCATCCTCCGGGGGCACCTCCTCCGCGAACGGCGACCCGTCCGACTCCAGGGGGCGCAGCCGTTCGAGCAGCGCCGTGCCGGCCCTGCCCGCAAGCCCGGCGCCGACCCGGCCGACGAAGTGCAGCCCCTCGACGCCCGGCACGCCGACGAGCACCGCCCCGAGCCGCCCGGCGGAGGGCGCCGTGGACTCCGGCCGCCAACCGCCGATGACGACCGAGGTCGTGGCACGATGCGGCAGCTTGAGCCAGTCGGGGCTGCGGACCCCAGCCCGGTAGGCAGAGTCGGCCCGCTTGCTGACGATGCCCTCGAGCCCCTGCGCCCTGGTGGCTTCGAAGAGCACCTCGCCGTCGGTGAACACCGGCGGTGTCTGCCAGCGGGGGCCGTCGAGCTCGAGTCGCTCGAGGGTGGCCCGGCGCTCTCGCCAGGGGCGGTGCGTCAGGTCGACCCCGTAGAGCCGGAGCAGGTCGAAGGCCATGTAGGTGGCCGGCCGTGCCGCCGCGAGCCTCCGGGCCTTGCGAGCGTCGACGACGTGGAACCGCTCGGCCATGCCCGCGAAGCTCGGCACACCGCCGTCGAGGACGACGATCTCGCCATCGAGGAGCAGGTCGGGGTACTGCTCCCCGAGGCCGGACAGCTCGGGGAAGGCCACGGTGACGTCTCGCTCGGTGCGGCTGAACAGCGACAACCGGCCGTCCCTGACGTCGGCCAGGACACGCATGCCGTCCCACTTCACCTCGTGGACCCAGGAGTCGCCCTCCGGAACCGCTGTCGTCGACGTGGCCAGCATCGGGCGCATGGATGGCATTCTGGTACCCATGCGAGCCATCTGGAAGGGCGCCGTGTCGTTCGGGCTGGTCAACGTGCCCGTGCGACTCTTCTCCGCGACCGAGAACCACGACGTCCAGTTCCGCCAGGTGCACGAGAAGGACGGTGGCCGGATCCGCTACCAGCGCGTCTGCTCGATCGACGGGGAGGAGGTGCCCTACTCGGACATCGCCAAGGGCTACGAGACCGCGGACGGGCGGATGGTCATCCTCAGTGACGAGGACATGAAGAGCCTGCCGTCGCGCTCCTCCAAGGAGATCTCGATCGAGAAGTTCGTCCCGTCCGAGCAGATCGACCCGCTCCTGTTCGACAAGTCCTACTACCTCGAGCCGGAGAAGAGCTCGGTCAAGCCCTACGTCCTGCTGCGCGACGCGCTGGAGAAGGCCGACCGGATGGCCCTCGTGACCGTCGCGATCCGCACCCGGATGACGCTCGCGGTCCTGCGTGTGCGCGACGGCGTCATCGTCCTGCAGACGCTGCTCTGGGCGGACGAGGTCCGCAAGCCCGAGTTCGACGTGCTGACCGAGGACACCCAGGCGACGAAGAAGGAGCTGGCGATGGCGTCCTCGCTCGTCGACTCCCTCGCCGGCGACTACGAGCCCGACGAGTTCGAGGACGACTACTCCGAGGCGGTCGAGGCGCTCGTCGAGTCGAAGATCGAGGGCGGCGAGGTCAAGGCGGCCGCGGCCGCTCCGGAGGAGGAGACCGAGGTCGTCGACCTACTCGCCGCACTGCAGCGCAGTGTCGACGCGGCCAAGGCGGCCAAGCGCGGTGGCGGCACCAAGGAGGAGGCCGAGCCCGAGGAGAAGAAGAAGCCGGCGAAGAAGGCGAGCAAGGCCAAGAAGCAGGCGAGCTGACGCCCACCCGGGCGCCCGGCCGCCCGGCTGCCGTATGCCGCTGAGCCCGCTCGGGCGAGCGGCATACCTCCCGCTCTTCCCCGCTTTGTCGGGAGCACAGCTCCGAGCAGCGAGGGCACAGTTCCGCCAGCGAGCGCACACGAGAGCAAGGTCACGGCTCGGCCTGCCTGTCGCCGCGCGCCGGCCCGTGCACCTGGGCAAGGATGGGACCGTGAAGACCGTCTCCGTCGCCGAGTTCCAGAGCCGTCTGCGCACCCTGCCGCCCAACCCGCGGATCGTCGTCAGCGGCAACATGTCGATCCCGTGGGAGGCCGTGCGCGTCGTGGACGAGTGCGTCCCGGCCTACGTGCTGCACGCCCTGAACGGGCCGCCGGGGCTGCCCGAGCGCGAGGGGGTGACGGTCGAGACGTGCTTCGTCGGCGCTGGGATGCGTCGCCACCCGGGGCTGCGTTACGTGCCCTCGCGCCTCTCGCTCGTGCCACTGCTCTACGGGCGGACTCTGCCGCCCGAGGTGGTCCTGCTTCACTGTGCGCCACCGATCGACGGACAGCTGAGCCTCGGTCTCGAGGTCAACGTCCTGCCCGCCGCGGTCGAGGCCTGCCGGGCACGAGGCGGCCTCGTCGTGGCAGTCATCAACCCGCGGATGCCCTACACCTTCGGAGACGCGCAGATCCCGGTCGAGCACGTCGACCTCGCGGTCGAGATCGAGGCGCCGCTCTCGACGCACGCGCCTGTGCCGCCGGATGACGACAGCCGAGCGATCGGCGCGCTCGTCGCGTCGCAGATCCTCGACGGCGCAACGATGCAGCTCGGCATCGGTGGCGTCCCGGACGCGACGCTCGCAGCACTGGTGTCGCGCAAGGGGATTCGCGTCTGGACCGAGATGTTCTCGGACGGCGTACTCGCCCTCGACGCCGCCGGGGCCCTCGACCCGAACCATCCCCTCATCACGTCGTTCATCTTCGGCTCCCAAGAGCTCTACGACTGGGTCGACCGCAACCCGCGCGTGCGGATGCTCCGGACCGAGAAGACGAACGACCCCGGCCTCATTGCACAGCAGCGCCAGATGACGTCGGTCAACACCGCGCTCGAGGTCGACCTGTTCGGGCAGGCGAACGCCTCGCGGATCAACGCCCGCATCTACTCCGGCTTCGGCGGACAGACCGACTTCATCGTGGGCGCGCTCCACTCGCCGGGCGGCCAGTCGTTCATCGCGCTGCGGTCGTGGCACCCGAAGGCGAACGTCTCGACGATCGTGCCGCTGCTCGACGAGCCGGTGACGTCGTTCCAGCAGTCCGCCGTCGTGACCGAGCACGGCATCGCGCCGCTCTGGGGCCACGACGAGCGGGAGCAGTGCCGGGCGATCATTGACTGTGCCGCGCACCCGTCGGTCCGCGAGGAGCTCTGGGAGGAAGCGGCGGCCCTGGGCCTCGCGTGACGGGCCGGAAGGCAACGCTGGGGCAGATGGGGCCGAGCGATCACTCGACGTGGGAGTGCGCGGTCGCCCCGGTGACGGAGCGATCACTCGACGTGACCGCCTCGTCGAGTGACCGCTCAACCTCAGAAGTCACAGCAGTACCCATATGCCGGACGTCCTAGTGGCTCGCAAACAGGTATTGGACGCTTCACAATCGGGTCCGTAGCGTCGTTGGCGTGAAGATCACGCAGGTCGAGGCGATTCCGTTCGCGATCCCCTACACCAAGCCGCTCAAGTTCGCGAGCGGCGAGGTGCGGGTCGCCGAGCACGTCCTCGTCCGCGTCCACACCGACGCCGCGGTCGTCGGCGTCGCGGAGGCCCCGCCGCGGCCGTTCACCTACGGCGAGACCCAGGCCTCGATCATCGCGGTCATCGACACGATCTTCGCTCCGGCCGTCGTGGGACGCAGCCTCCTCGAGCGCGAGCGCATCCATGCCGAGCTCGACCGGACGATCGGCAACCCGACCGCCAAGGCGGCCCTCGACATGGCGATGTGGGACGCCCTCGGCCAGACGCTCGACCTGCCCGTCACCGAGCTGCTCGGCGGCTGGACCGACCGCATGCGCGTCAGCCACATGCTCGGCTTCGCGGAGCCCGCCGCGATGGTCGACGAGGCGCAGCGGATGCGGGACCTCTACGGCATCCGCACCTTCAAGGTCAAGGTCGGACGGACGCCCGTCGAGCTCGACGTCGCCGGCTGCCGAGCCCTGCGCGAGCACTTCGGCCCGGAGGTGGAGCTCTACATCGACGGCAACCGGGGATGGACCGCGAGCGAGAGCGTGCGGGCGCTGCGGATGATGGCCGACCTCGACCTGCTCTTCGCCGAGGAGCTGAGCCCGGCCGACGACGTGCTCGGCCGCCGCTGGCTCGTGCAGCAGACGCCGATCCCGTTCATCGCCGACGAGAGCGCCACGCGTCCGGGCGAGGTGACCCGTGAGCTGCTCGGCGGGTCTGCCACCGCGATCAGCATCAAGACGGCCCGCAGCGGCTTCACCCAGGCCCAGCGCATCCTCCACGAGTGCGAGGGCCTCGGGGTCGAGGTCGTCATGGGCAACCAGATCGACGGGCAGATCGGCAGTGCGTGCAGCGTCGCCTTCGGCGCCGCCCACCGCCACACCAGCCGTCGCGCCGGGGAGCTGTCGAACTTCCTCGACATGTCCGACGACCTGCTCGCCGAACCGCTCCGGATCACCGACGGCACCCTCGCCGTGCGCCCCGGCCCCGGCCTCGGCCTCACGATCGACGAGGAGAAGCTGAACCGCTACCGGCAGGACCGGTAGCCCACCACACGCATGGGTTCGGCAGCAGGGGGGCCGGGCTCAGCGGCATACATCTCGAAGAACACCGAACGACAAAGGAGTCCGACATGACCGACCAGCTCACCGAGCAGGACGCCAAGGCCGCCGAGTCCGGCGCCAACGCGACCGCAGCCTTCCGCGCCAAGCAGAAGGCGACGGCCGCCGAGACGAGCAAGGAGCGCGTCAACCTCCTCGCGACCGAGGTGCTGACGGCGATCCACGACATCATCCGCAAGCACGAGGTCACCTACGCCGAGTACGACGCCCTCAAGTCCTGGCTCATCCAGGTCGGTGAGGACGGCGAGTGGCCGCTCTTCCTCGACGTCTGGGTCGAGCACGTCGTCGAGGAGGTCGCCAACGCCGACCGCCAGGGCAGCAAGGGGACCATCGAGGGGCCGTACTACGTGCCCAACGCGCCCGAGCTGCCCGCAGAGGCGACGCTGCCGATGCGCGACGACGAGCCGGGCACGCCGCTGACCTTCAAGGGCCAGGTCCGCGACCTCGACGGGAACGGCATCCCCGGAGCCAAGGTCGAGATGTGGCACGCGGACGACCTCGGCTTCTACTCGCAGTACGCCCCCGGCCTGCCCGAGTGGAACCTGCGTGGCACCGTCGTCGCCGACGAGAACGGCAACTTCGCCATCCACACGAAGCAGCCCGCGCCCTACCAGATCCCGACCGACGGGTCCTGCGGCAAGCTCATCGCCGCAGCCGGCTGGCACGCCTGGCGCCCGGCACACCTGCACCTCAAGGTGTCGGCCCCCGGCAAGCAGCTCATCACGACGCAGCTCTACTTCCCGGGCGACCCGCACAACGAGGACGACATCGCCTCGGCCGTCAAGCCCGAGCTGGTGCTCGACATCCAGCCGGCCGGCGACGGCAACGGGAACGAGACGGTCTACGACTTCGTCCTCGACCCCGCCTGACCCGGCACACCACCTACGAGGAAGGAGTCCTGCCCGTGCTCTTCGCGGTGAAGATGGACGTCAACATCCCGACCGACCTGGACCCGGAGCTCCGCGCGGAGACGATCGCGACGGAGAAGGAGTACTCGCAGCAGCTGCAGCGCGACGGCGAGTGGGTCCACATCTGGAGGGTCGTCGGGCAGTACTCCAACCTCAGCATCTTCGACGTGCGGGACAACGAGCGGCTCCACGAGATCCTCTGGAACCTGCCGCTCTTCCCCTACATGTCGATCGAGGTGACACCGCTCGCCCAGCACCCGTCGGACATCGCCGCGGGCTGAGGGCGGCTGAGGACGGGCTGAGCTTCGACGCAGGTCCACTCGCTCCTCGGGTCATCCGGAGCCGAGGAGCGAGTGGACCTCCTCCAGCACCCGGTCCATGTGCGGCGTCCGGTCGCCCGCCCGGTGCGCCACGGCGAGTCCGACCTCGTGGGTCACGTCACTGATCGGCCGATAGACGGCGCCGGTGATCTGCAGGTGCTGGACAGACGCGGGGACGAGCGCCACCCCGAGCCCCGCCGCCACGAAGGACACGAGGGTCGAGGTCTCGGCCACCTCGTGGATCTCCTTGGGGCTGAAGCCCACTCGCCCGCAAGCACTGAGCACTGCGTCATACGTGACCGACGCCTGGTGTGAGGGGTAGGAGATGAACACCTCGTCGCGCAGGTCTGCCAGGACCACGCTCTGACGCTCCGCGAAGGGGTGCGTCTCGGGCAGGACCGCGACGAGGGGCTCGTTGCGCAACACATGGACCTCGAGGTCAGGCACGCGGACCGGCGGCCTGAGGAACCCGAGGTCGATCGTGTGCGTCTTGAGGGCCCGGACCTGGCGCGGTGTCAGCATCTCGCCCGTGAGGTCGAGGGTGAGCCCGGGCAGCTGCTGGCGCAGCCTCCGCGCGAGACGCGGGAGCAGCTCATAGGTGGCCGAGCCGGTGAAGCCGATGCGGAGGTGCCCGACCTCGCCCTCCTGCACCCGGCGCGCCTCGCCGCCGGCAGCGTCCACGGCCTCGAGGACCGCACGGGCTCGTTCGAGGTAGCGCTCCCCCGCGGCGGTCAGGTCGACACGCCGGGTCGACCGTTCGAGCAGCCGCACGCCGAGCTCGGCCTCGAGGGCCTTGATCTGCTGGGACAGCGGCGGCTGGGCCATGTGCAGCCGTTGGGCGGCCCGGCCGAAGTGTCGCTCCTCCGCCACGGCGACGAAGTAGCGCAGGTGCCGCAGTTCCATGGTCGGCACCCTAGCGAGGCACCTTGGCGACGGGCGGCGGGCCGGTCAGATGCGGCTGTCGCCGCGGGCGGGCATGAGGTTGAGCTCGGCGAAGGTGAGCGCCTCGATGAGGTCGATCTCGCGCTCGTCGGGTGTCAGCTTGCGTGTGCCGATCTCGACGATGACGTGGCCCTCGTAGCCGGTGTCGGCGAGCAGCTGGAGGACCTCCGAGCAGGGCTGGGTGCCGTGCCCGGGCACGAGGTGGTCGTCGCGGAAGGTGTTGAGCCCGTCCGTGAGGTGCAGGTGGGCCAGCCGCGGACCGAGCGCGCGGGCCATCTCGAGCCCGTCGACGCCCGCCGTGGCAGTGTGCGACAGGTCGAGTGTCACGTGGCGGTAGGGCTGCCCGACCGGGTCCCAGTGCGGCAGGTAGGCGAGCATCTCTCGCCGCGCCGTCAGCCACGGGAACATGTTCTCCACCGCGAGCTTGAGACCCGAGTCGCGCTCCCGGTCGGCGACCCCCGCGACGAACTGAGCGGCATACTCCCGCTGCCAGCGGAACGGCGGGTGGAGGACGACCGTGTCGGCACCCACCTCGTGGGCGAGCTCGATGGAGCGGTCGATCTTGCCCCACGGGTCGGTGCCCCAGACGCGCTGGGTGAGCAGCAGGGTGGGCGCGTGGACCGAGACGATGGGTATGCCGTGCAGCTCGCTCAGCGCACGTAGCGCACCCGCCTCCTGGGTGACCGGGTCGGTCCAGACCATGACCTCCATCGCCGTGTAGCCGAGCCGCGCGGCGGTCGCGAAGGCGGTGGCCGCGTTGGCGGGGTACACCGACGCCGTCGACAGGCCGATCCGGATCGTCATGGGGACATTCTCGGGCATTCCCGGACCCGGGCTCGGAGCACCCCGTCAGGCCTCGAGGTGGTCGAGCCGCCGGAGGATGAGCCCCTCGCGCATCGCCCAGGGGCAGATCTCGAGCGAGTCGATGGACAGCAGGTCCATGGCGGCCTCCGCGACGAGAGCCCCGGCGAGCAGCTGGGGCGCGCGCGTCGGGGAGACCCCGGGCAGGCCCGTGCGCTCGGCGACAGTCATCGTCCGCAGCCTGCGCACGATGGCGGACGCGGCCGAGCGGGAGAGGGTGCGCCGGACGAAGGGTCCCTCCGCGGAGGGGGCCGCCCCGGCGATCCGGGCGAGGGAGCGCAGGGTCTTGGACGTGCCGACGCAGCGGTTCGGCGACTCGGACCGCAGGATCGGCCGGATCTCGCGGGCGAGCTCGGCACGGATGTGCTTGCGCAGCGCGGAGACCTGCTCGTCCGACGGCGGGTCGCCCTGAAGGTGGTCACGGTGGAGCCGACCCGCACCGAGCGGGAGGCTGAGGGCGACGTCGGGCTCCTCATCGAGGCCCGTCGACAGCTCGAGCGACCCGCCGCCGATGTCGACGACGAGGAGCCGGCCGCTCGACCAGCCGAACCAGCGCCGCACGGCGAGGTAGGTCATCCGCGCCTCGTCGGTGCCGTCGAGCACCTGCAGTCCGATGCCCGTTGCCCGTCCGACCCCGGCGATGACGTCGTCCCCGTTGGGTGCGTCGCGGATCGCGGAGGTGGCGAAGGCCAGCAGGTCCTCGACACCCTGGTCGTCGGCGACGTGGAGGCACTCCTTGACGAAGCCGGTCAGCCGGTCGGCGGTCTCGTCCGAGACGTTCCCCTCCGGGGTGAGGTGCTCTGCGAGCCGCAGCTCGATCTTGTGCGAGAAGGCCGGCAGTGGATGCGCCCCCACGTGGGCGTCGACGACGAGCAGGTTGACGGTGTTCGACCCGACGTCGATGACACCCAGCCTCATGCGCGGACACCCGTGGTCACGCTCCGACCCTACAAGCGCGCGCTGCCACCCGCTCACGCGGAGGAGCGAGAGGTATGCCGCTCACCCAGCCCGCTGAGCGGCATACCTCTGCGACATGGCGCGCTCGCACTTTCGGGCCGTGGGTCCTCGCGCGTCAGCGGGAGCGGCGGCTCAGGGTCAGCGAGGCCAGCGCGAGGGCGAGCACGATGAAGCCTCCGACGACGGCCAGGTCGACGCCGACGGTGCCGAACGGGTCGGTGTCGGTCGTGATCGCCTTCATCGCATCGACGGCGTACGAGAGCGGCAGCACGTTCGAGATCCAGTGCAGCACGTCGGGCAGCTGGTCGCGGGCGATGAACAGGCCGCAGAGCAGGAACTGCGGGAAGATGAACGCCGGCATGAACTGCACCGCCTGGAACTCGGTGCGCGCGAAGGCGCTGGCGAGCAGTCCGAGGGCGCTGCCGAGGAGGGCGTCGACGACCGCGACGACGACCAGGAGCCAGAGCGGCCCGGCGATGTCGAGGCCGCAGACCCAGACGGCGAAGGCCGTTGCCACGACGGCCTGCAGGGCGCCGAGGACGGCGAAGGCGACGGCATAGCCGAGCATGAAGTCGGCCTTGCCGAGCGGGGTGGTGAGGAGCCGCTCCAGCGTGCCCGACTGCCGCTCGCGCAGGGTGGCGACGGAGGTCACGACGAACAGGACCGTCATCGGGAAGATCCCGAGCAGGACCGCCCCGATCCGGTCGAAGACCGGGGTGCCGCTGAACATCCACGCGAGCAGGCCGACGAGGACACAGGGCACGACGACGATGAGGGCGATGGTCCGGTGGTCGGTGCGGACCTGGCGCAGGACTCGGCCCGCGGTGACGAGGGTGAGTGCCGGGTTCATGAGGCCGCCTCCTTCGAGGACTGGGCTGCATCGACAAGGGCGAGGAAGGCGGCGTCGGGGTCGGTCGTCCGGGTCTGCGCCAGCAGCTCGTCCGGGGCGAGGTCGGCCAGGACCGCGCCCTCACGGAGCAGGACCAGCCGGTCGCATCGGGTCGCCTCGTCCATGACGTGGCTCGAGACGATGAGGGAGTGCCCGGCCCCGGCCAGGCGGCGGAAGAGCGCCCAGAGATCTCGGCGCAGCACCGGGTCGAGACCGACCGTCGGCTCGTCGAGGACCAGAAGGGCCGGCCGGCCGACGAGCGCTGCCGCGAGGGACACCCGGGACTCCTGCCCACCCGAGAGGTCCTGGACGAGCTGGTCGGCATGGCTCGTCAGGTCGACCTCGGTAAGGGTCCGGTCGACGGCCTCGGCGAGCGCCGAGCCGGTCAACCCGACGACCCGCCCGAAGTAGCGGATGTTGTCCCGGACGGAGAGGTCGCCGTAGATGCTCGGCGACTGGGTCACGTAGCCCACCTCGCGACGCAGCGGCGGCGACCCGGCCGGGTGGCCGAGCACCGTGACGGAGCCCGCCTCGACCACCTGCACCCCGACGATGGCCCGCATCAGCGTCGTCTTGCCGGACCCCGACGGGCCGAGCAGACCGACGACCTGACCGGTCGGCAGGTCGAGGGACAGGTCGGGGATGACGAGGCGCCTGCCCCTCACCACCCGCAGCCCCTCGATGACAACGGCGGACCTGCCCGCGCTATTCATCATGTGATGAAATCTAGTCCTCGGGAGTCGTGCTGTCCACCAGGTGAGCGTGCAGCACCGGCCCGAGCCGCTCGACGAGGACCTCGTTGGGAACGGCGACGATCGCGGGGACCTTGAGGACGTAGCGCATGACGGCCACGCCGAGCATCTGGGCTCCGGCGAGTGAGCCGCGCAGCTCCGGGTCGGGCACCCCTGTTGCTGCAGCGATGCGGCCGAAGACCTCGCGGCTCAGGAACTCCCGCAGCAGCCGGGCGCCCTCGTCGCTCGTCATGCTCGAGCGGAGCAGCGCCGCGAGGGTCTCCCGGCGCTCGGGCGGGTCCCAGACGAGCAGGAACGTCTCGACGACCCGCCACCCGAGCCGCTCCCGGTCGCCCTCGAAGATCCGGGCGACGACCACTGCGGGGTCGAGCGAGACGTCCATCGTCTCGGCGAACAGCTGGGCCTTGCCGGCGAAGTAGTGGTGCACGAGCGCCGGGTCGACACCGGCGTCTCGGGCGATGCCCCGGATCGAGGCCTTGTCGTATCCCTTGGCCGCGAACTGCCCACGGGCCGCCGAGATGATCGCGGCCCTCGTGTCGACGCCACCGGGACGGCGGCCGCGTCCTCGTGGCTCGGTCATGTCGTCACGGTAGCCGTCCGCGGACCGAGCACAGGACCGGAGCGGGAAGAGGCTTACAGTGTGCCGGTGGCCGAAGCACCGCTCGATCTCCCCCGCATCTGGGTCGAGTTCACCGACCCGGCCGACGCCGGGCAGCGGTTCCGCTGCGACCTGACCTGGCTCACGAGCAGCTGGACGTGCATCTTCGGCGCGGGCTGCCGCGGGATCTACGCCGACCGCCCGGAGGACGGCTGCTGCACGCTCGGTGCGCACTTCACGGACAAGGACGACCGCAAGCGGGTCGCCGCCGTCGTCGCGGAGCTCGGCCCCGACGAGTGGCAGTACCACGACGAGGGCACCGCGACGGGGTCGAAGGACGACTGGACCGAGAAGGAGGACGGCGCCCGCAAGACCCGGGTCGTCGACGGCGCCTGTATCTTCCTCAACCGACCCGGCTTCCCCGCCGGGGCCGGCTGCGCGCTGCACCAGCACGCCATCCTGACGGGCGTCGAGCCGCACACGACCAAGCCCGACGTCTGCTGGCAGCTGCCGATCCGGCGGAGCTACCGCACGGTCCAGCTGCCCGACGAGTCGAGCTACCTGGAGGTGACGATCACCGAGTACGACCGCCGCGGCTGGGGGCCGGGCGGGCACGACCTCGACTGGTACTGCTCCGGCAACCCGGAGGCTCATGTGGGCCGCGAGCCGGTCTACCGCAGCTGCGCACCGGAGCTTGTCGAGCTCATGGGGAGGGCCGCCTACGAGGAGCTCGTGCTGCGGGCCGAGGCCCACCTCGCCCAGGTCAAGGCCGCGCGCTCCCGCGGCAACCGAGCGCTGCTGCCCCTGCTCGTCCACCCCGCCACCCTGGAGGCCAAGGGCCGATGACCGACATCATCCCGTCCCCCAACATCTGGGAGACCCCGGACGTCTACGAGGTAGAGAACCTCGGGGTCGACCGGGCCCACGTCATCGAGTCGGCCATGCGGTCGATCGCCGACTGGGCGGGTCGCGACGTCGTCGACATCGGCTGCGGCACAGGCTTCCACCTGCCGATGTTCGCCTCGACCGCACGGGCCGTCATGGGCGTGGAGCCCCACCCGCCACTGGCCGCCCTTGCCCGGGAACGCATTTCGGGTATGCCGCACTGCTCGGTCCGTGAAGACGGCGCGGCCGCGATCGGGGTGCCGGACGGGTCCTTCGACGTGGCGCACGCCCGGTGGTCGTACTTCTTCGGGCCCGGGTCGGAGCCGGGACTGGCCGAGCTCGCGCGGGTGATGCGCCCCGGCGGCACCGCGTTCGTCATCGACAACGACGCGACCCGCTCGACGTTCGGCTCGTGGTTCCGCCGCGCCCTGCCGCACTACGACGCCCGGGCCGTGGAGCGGTTCTGGGAACGGCACGGCTGGCAGCGCGAGCGCCTCGACATCCGCTGGGACTTCGACTCGCGCGAGGACTTCGAGGCCGTCGTGGCCATCGAGTTCTCACCCGACGACGCAGACCTGATCCTCGCCGAGCACCCGGACGCGACCGGGGTGGACTACGCCGTCAACCTCTGGTGGCGCCACTACTGACCGCCTCCGAACGAGCGCTCGGGGTTGTGCGTGGTTGGCGTCGCCCTAGCGACCACAACCGCGCACACCCTCCCGGCCCCTGTGGATGACGCGGACGCAGCCGCGCCAGGCGTTGGCAGACTTCCGGAATGGGCATCGGCTCGAGTGACGAGCCCGTCGACCGGCTGCTCCGAGCCAGGATCGCCGGGCAGTCCGGCCTCGTCACTCGAGCCCAGGCACTCCGTGGTGGCTACAGCCCGGCCGCCATCCGCTGGCAGGTGACATCGGGGCGTTGGGTGCAGGTCCACCGAGGCGTCTACCTCACCAGTCCCGGCCGGGACGACTGGGAGGTCCGTGCCGTGGCGGCGCTGCTCGCCATCGGCAGACCAAGCGCTCTCTGTGGCCCGAGCGCCGGTGCTGCCTGGGGCCTGACCTCTGCGCCGGCGGGCGACGTTCACGTCCTCGTTCCCTTCGGTCGCCGCGGCGTCGACCGGCCAGGCATGACCGTCGTGCGGAGTCGCCGGTTCACTGAGCGGGTCCACCCGCAGGCATGGCCGCACCGGACCACCGCGGAGCACACCGTCTACGACCTTTCGGTCGGACAGGACCTCGACCGGGTCGTCGCACTGATGGCGAAGGCATGCCAGTTGCGGATCGCCACGGAGGCGACGCTTGCGGCCGCATTGGAGACACGGCCTACCCAGACCCACCACGGTGTTGTGGCAGAGGTGCTCGGCCTCGTCGGTGACGGAGCCGAGAGCGCGGCCGAGGTGCGCTACATCCGCGACGTCGAGCGATCGCATGGTCTCCCATCCGGCCGCAGCCAACACCCCGCCCCCGGACAACGGTTCCGTGACCGCACCTACGAGAAGTACCGGCTCATCGTCGAGATCGACGGTCGTCTAGGGCACAGCCCATGGGCCGGCCGGCAGAAGGACAGTCGCCGGGACCGAAAAGCCGCCACCACGGGCCGGCTCACCGTGCGCGGCACGTGGCTCGACGTGGCGGCAGCACCGTGTGAATTCGCCGATGACCTGGGTGTCATCCTCCGGGACCGCGGCTGGCCCGGCACACCCGTCAGATGCGGCCCCGCCTGCTCACTGACCTCCTGGGCCGCCTGACTCGGAACCGGCTCGGCCGGAAGGGGGGTTGTGCGTGGTTGACGTCCCCCTGGCAGCCACAACCGCGCACGACTGACCCTCCGACCCGGCACCTGAGGGTCAGGAGTCGTCGGCGAGGGCCTCGAAGATCGGCTCGGCGGCCGCCGCGCTGAGGCGCCCCGACAACACCGCTCGCTGCACCGTCGCCCTGGCCACCGCCACGTAGGTCGCTCGCACGTCCGGCGCCTCCGACCCCAGCAGCTCGACATGCTCGGCAACCGTCTCGGCGTCACCGCGCGACACCGGGCCGCCCAGCGCCGCGTCCCCGAGCTGGAGGGCGTTCGCCAGCGACGCCGTCAGCAGCGGCTCGAGGATGCGGGCGGGATCCTCGATGCCTGCCTCGCGGAGCAGCTGCGTCGACTGGCTCACGAGGGTGACGAGGTGATCGGAGGCGTGCGTGAGCGCCGCGTGGTACGCGGGCCGCTGCGACTCCGGCACCCAGACCGGGTCGCCGCCCATCTCGATCACGAGCGCCTCACCGAGCGGCCTTGCGAGGTCCATCGTCGTGACTGCGAAGCAGCAGTCGGTGAGCCGCTCGACGTCCATGGCGGTGCCGGTGAACGCCATCGCCGGGTGCAGCGCGAGCGGGATGATGTTGCTGTCCGCAGCCGCCTCGAAGACCGAGATGCCGTGCGAGCCCGACGTGTGCATGACGAGCTGCCCCGGGGTGAAGACGCCTGCCCGGTGCAGGCCCGCGACGAGCCCGGCGAGGGTGTCGTCCGGCACGGCGAGGATGACGAGGTGCACCCCCTCGATGACGTCCGGCACCGGCTTGACCGGCGCGCCGGGAAGCAGCTCGGCCGCGCGCGACAGGGACGCCTCGCTCACGGCCGACACTCCCGTGACCCGGTGCCCGGCCCGCTCCAGCGCAGCCCCGAGCACGGCTCCGACGCGTCCGGCCCCGACGACCCCGATGTCGAAGCGGGCGGGGCGATCGTGGGGAGTACTCACCCGCGGCACGCTATCGCTACAGTCCCAGCGTGAGCTCAGTCCCATGGCGGGTGGCCTGGCAGCACGCCCTGTATGACGCTGAGCTCGGTTTCTATGTCACGCGCGGCGGCCCGTCGGCGCACTTCTCCACGGCCGCCCAGGGACCGACGGGCGCGGTGCTCGCCGAGGCCCTCCTGGGCCTGTGGGACCGGTACTACCCCGATCGCCCGCCCTCGGTCGTCGTCGACGTCGGCGCCGGCCGCGGCGAGCTCACCAGCCACGTCTGTGCCGCCGTCACCAGGACCGCCGCCGCCCACCCCTTCGCTCGAGGAGGGGCGGATCGGCCGCGACCGCGGGTCGTCGGGGTCGACGTGGTGGACCGCCCGGAGGGGCTCGACGAGAGCATCGACTGGATCCGATCACCCGGGGGCGCAGGGCTGCCCGCGGACCTGCGCGACCTCACGAACGCCCTGGTCGTCGCCCACGAGTGGCTCGACGTCGTCCCCTGCACGGTGGCGGAGGTGGCGGACGACGGCACCCTCAGGGAGGTCCTCGTCGACCCTGCGACTGGGGACGAGCGGCGCGGACCGGCCGTCTCGACCGATGATGCGGCCTGGGCGGAGCAGCACTGGCCGCGGCTCAGCCCAGGAGACCGCGTCGAGGTCGGACGGAGCCGCGACGAGGCGTGGGCCGGTCTCGTCGCCCGGGTCCGCTCGGGCCTGGTCGTCGGCATCGACTACGGCCACCTCGCGAGCGAGCGGCCGAGCGCCGGGACGCTGGCGGCATACCGGGCGGGTCACCTGGTCCACCCCCTGCCCGACGGCAGCTGTGACCTCACGGCGCACGTCGCCATGGACACTCTCGGCGCGGAGGAGCTGCATCGTCAGCGGGACATGCTGCTCTCCCTCGGCGTGGACGCCCGGATGCCAGACCGGGCCACCGCCGCCACCGATCCCATCGGCTACCTGCGGGCACTCGAGTGCGCCTCCATCGAGGCGCGTCTGCTGGACCGGAGCGGGTTCGGGGCCTTCTGGTGGAGCGTGCAGCGGGTCGAGGCCCCCGACGTACCCTGAGGCCATGCGTCGGTTCGTCCTCCTGGTCCTGCTCGCAGTCGGATTCGCGCTCGTCGGC
>DASSTN010000034.1:0-13126 GCA_035707905.1 Intrasporangium sp. | reverse complement strand
GCGGAGCCGGTCGAGGGCGCCGAGGAGGTGCTCGACCTCGTCGCCGGCGAGCGGAGGCTCCCAGGGCGGTGCGGTGTACTGCGTGGTGGCGCTGTCTGTTTCCATGCCGCGACGGTAGACGGGGTTGCGGACGCTCGGCTTCCGGAAGAGGCCGGCCGTGCACTCTCGATCGTGAGACGCGCACTCTCGATCATGAGACGCGCACTCTCGATCATGAGACGCGCACTGTCGATCGTGAGATGCGCACTGTCGATCGTGAGACCCGCACTCTCGATTGGGGGAAAGGGGTCTGTCGATGGGAGGGAGTGTGCTCGGGATCGGAGGGGTGAAGGCGAACCGATAGCCTTGCGGGTGGCTCACTCGAGGCGGGTGGGCCTCGAGGGAAGGCGGAGTGATGCCGGCAATCGTGCTCGTCGGAGCGCAGTGGGGCGATGAGGGCAAGGGCAAGGCGACGGACCTGCTCGGCAGCAGCGTCGACTACGTCGTCAAGTTCAACGGCGGCAACAACGCCGGCCACACCGTCGTCATCGAGCAGGACGGCAAGCGCGAGAAGTACGCGCTGCACCTGCTGCCGTCCGGCATCCTCAGCCCGAACTGCACCCCGGTCATCGGCAACGGCGTCGTGGTGGACCTCGGCGTGCTGTTCGAGGAGCTCGACGGCCTCGACGGTCGGGGCATCGACACGAGCCGCCTCCTGGTCTCGGCCAACGCGCACGTCATCCCGTCCTACAACCGGACTCTGGACAAGGTGACGGAGCGGTTCCTCGGCAGCCGTCGCATCGGCACGACGGGGCGCGGCATCGGCCCGACCTACGCCGACAAGATGAGCCGGACCGGCATCCGCATCCAGGACCTCTACGACGAGAAGATCCTGCGCCACAAGGTCGAGGCGGCCCTCGACTTCAAGAACCAGGTCCTGGCCAAGATCTACAACCGCCGGGCCATTGAGCCCGACGAGGTCGTGACCGAGCTGCTCGAGCACGCCGACCGCCTCAAGCCGATGGTGGCCGACACCTCACTTGTCCTGTCCGAGGCCCTCGACCGCGGCGAGACGGTGCTCTTCGAGGCCGGCCAGGCGACCCTCCTCGACGTCGACCACGGCACCTACCCCTACGTCACGTCGAGCAACGCGACGTCCGGCGGCGCCTGCACCGGCTCCGGCGTCCCGCCGACCCGGATCGACTCGGTCATCGCGGTCCTCAAGGCCTACACGACGCGCGTCGGCGAGGGACCGTTCCCGACCGAGCTGCACGACGACATGGGCGAGTTCCTCCGCAAGACCGGCGGGGAGTATGGCGTCACCACCGGCCGGCCGCGCCGCTGTGGGTGGCTCGACGCGGTCATCGGCCGCTACGCGAACCGGATCAACGGCGTCACCGACTTCGTCATGACCAAGCTCGACATCCTCACCGGCCTCGAGAAGGTCCCGGTCTGCGTCGCCTACGACGTCGAGGGTGTCCGGCACGACGAGATGCCGGTGAACCAGTCCGACTTCCACCACGCGAGGCCGATCTACGAGTACCTCGACGGCTGGTGGGAGGACATCACCCAGTGCCGCAGCTTCGACGAGCTGCCGGCCAACGCCCAGGCCTACGTCCTGCGCGTCGAGGAGCTCGTCGGCGCCCGCGTCTCGGCCATCGGCGTCGGGCCTGGCCGCGACGAGATCATCGAGCGCTTCCCCCTGAAGCCCGCCACGGCGTGACCGCGCGGACGCGCGGAGCAAGCTGAGCGGCATACGAGATCGTTTGTACGAGAAGGAAACCCATGGCAGAGAAGGTTGTCGAGCAGGACTGGGTGACGCGGCTGGCCGATGAGGTCGTCGCGGACGCGAAGGACCGGGGGGTCGACAAGATCGTCTGCGCGTCCGGCATCAGCCCGTCCGGCCCGATCCACCTCGGCAACTTCCGTGAGCTCATCACCCCGCACCTCGTCGCCGACGAGATCAAGCGCCGCGGGCTGCCCTGCGAGCACATCCTGTCGTGGGACGACTATGACCGCTTCCGCCGGGTGCCGAAGGGGCAGCCGGGGGTGGACGAGTCGTGGGAGCAGTACATCGGTATGCCGCTCACCTCCGTCCCAGCGCCCGCCGGCTCCCCCCACGCCAACTGGGCGGAGCACTACAAGGCGCCGCTGCTCGAGGCGATGGAGCGGCTCGGCATCGAGGTCCGCGGCATCAGCCAGACGGCGCAGTACACGGCCGGGGCCTACGTCGACGAGGTGCTCCTCGCGATGCGCGAGCGGACCCGCATCGACGAGGTGCTCGCGCGGTACCGGACGCTCGAGGCGGCGGCAGAGGCCAAGCAGAAGGCCTCCGGCAAGGGCAAGCGGGTCGAGCTGACGGTCGAGCAGGAGGAGGCGCAGACCGAGGCCGAGCGCGGCTCGGGCGCGGCGACCGAGGACGACGGCAGCGAGGGCAGCCGGGGGTACTACCCGTTCAAGCCGTACTGCACGTCCTGCGGGACCGACTTCACGACGGTGACGGCCTACGACGACGAGTCGAACGCGATGACGTACGTCTGCGCCAAGTGCGGAAACGAGGAGACCGTCGACCTCAAGACGTTCCGCAGCGGCAAGCTCGTCTGGAAGGTCGACTGGCCGATGCGGTGGGGCTACGAGCAGGTCCTGTTCGAGCCGTCCGGCGTCGACCACCAGTCGCCCGGCTCGTCGTTCGTCGTCGGCAAGGACCTCGCCCCGATCTTCGGGTGGCAGCGGCCGATCGGGCCGATGTACGCCTTCGTCGGCATCGCCGGCATGGCGAAGATGAGCTCGTCCCGGGGCGGCGTGCCGATCCCGAACGACGCGCTCGAGGTGATGGAGCCGCAGGTGCTCCGGTGGCTCTACACCCGTCGCAAGCCGAACCAGAGCTTCGACATCGCCTTCGGCCAGGAGCTGCAGCGGCTCTACGACGAGTGGGATGCCTTGGGGCGCAAGGTCGCCGGCGGTTCCGCGCAGCCGGGAGACCTCGCTGCCCACATGCGTGCCACGTCCACGGCGGCCGGCGTGCTCCCGACGACGCCGCACCCCATGCCGTTCCGCACGATCGCCTCGGTCGTCGACATCACCCAGGGAGACGAGGCCCAGACGGTGCGGATCCTGTCGGACCTCGACCCCGACGACCCCGTCGAGTCAATCGACGAGCTGCAGCCCCGGCTCGGCTGTGCACGGCGGTGGATGCTCGGCTACGTGCCCGCCGAGGACCGCACCGTCGTGCGCTCGACCCCGGACCTCGCCCGGTTGGCACGCCTGGACGAGCAGCAACGCGAGTCGCTGCGCATGCTCCTCGAGCGCCTCGACGAGCACTGGTCGCTCGACGGCCTGACCCACCTCGTCTACGCGGTGCCGAAGGTGCAGCGCGGCGTCGACCCGGCGGCGAAGGTCAAGGACCCCGAGCTGGCGAAGGCCCAGCGCGCGTACTTCGTGCTGCTCTACGAGCTGCTCGTCGGCAAGGACACCGGGCCGCGGCTGCCCACGCTGCTGCTCGCCATCGGCAAGGACAGGGTCAAGGAGCTGCTCTCGCCGGCTCAGCCAGCCGACTGACCCCCTTGCTCGCCGTCCACGTGGAACGACGGACGTCTCATCCTTCAAGGTTTCCCGCACAACTGTGGGACAGAAGGGGCAACCGGGGCCAAACCCTATGTCCTGGGTCACGGTCCGGCTCCGCAAAGGTAAAAAGTTGTTCAAGAACTCGCCAGACCGGTCGACTCCACGGCGATGGGGGCGAGAAGATGATCGAGACGTCAAGGAGTGCGAACCACCCACCCTCCCCGCCGGTCTCTCCCCCCGAGGCCCCTTGGTCGTCAGCGCAGAAGCGATCCCCCGATCGCGCGCTCCCAGGGCGAGGGACGCGATGCTTTCCCCCCGCATCCCGTCCCTCGCCTTCCACTGTCAGGGACCTCGCCGTGGGGACCCGCCGTTGTGACCACGCCGTTGGGACCTCGCCGCTCAGGGAGCGCCTGCCTGCCGAGAGGGGCTACGCCGTCGTTGACCCGGCCTTGAGGATCGTCATCCGGTGCGCCGCCCGGGTCAGGGCGACGTAGAGGACCCGAACCCCGCCGGGCGACTCCCGCGTGATCTCGTCGGGGTCGACGATGACCGTCGCGTCATACTCCAGGCCCTTGGTCGACATCGGGTCGACGACGTGGACCCGAGCCGGCCCCGTGCCTGCCGCGCCGTCGAGCGGTGCGAGCTGGGCGGCATACCGCTTGGGGGTGATGACCGCGATGGCGCCCTCGACCTCGTCGAGGAGTGCGTCGACCGCAGCCCGGGTCGTGCCGAGCGCGTCCGCGCCCAGGGGCCGGACGACCGGCTCGACGCCCGTCTCCCGGACCGCTTTCGGGATGTCGGCGTCGGGCACCTCCCGGCGCACGACGTCCGCGGCGTACTCGAAGATCTCCCGGGCGTTGCGGTAGTTGGTGTCCATGTGGAAGTGCCGGCGCTGCTGGCTGCCGAAGGCCTCGTCGCGGGCCTGGGCCGCCTCGACCGGGTCGGGCCAGGACGCTTGGGCGGCGTCGCCGACGACGGTCCACGAGGCGTGCCGCCCGCGGCGGCCGATCATCCGCCACTGCATAGGGGAGAGGTCCTGCGCCTCGTCGACGAGGACGTGGGAGTACTCGTCGGGGCGGCCGATCCGCCCGGCGAGCAGCTGGCCGCGCGGGTCCTCCGGGACGAGGGTCGACTCCGCCGCGCGTCCGGACCGGGCGACCGGCTGCACCTCGGTGACGCCGTACTGGCTGAGGTCGTCGAGCTCCTCGATCTCGTAGAAGCCGCGCTCCTCCTGCGGCTCGTCCTGCACCGGGCCGAGGCGGGCGGCGAGGTCGTCGATGAGCGCGACGTCGGCCACCGACCAGGTGCCGGTCTCGAGGGCCGTGCGCCACGAGCCGGCGAGCAGCTCGGCCTCGCCCGGCTCGAGGGACCGCCGCGCGTGGCGCCGCACGAGCTCGACGTCGGTGAGCCACAGGAGGACCTCACGTGGGTCGACCTGCGGCCACCACACCTTCATGAAGGCCTCGACGTCGAGGTGGTCCTCCCACCGGTCGAGGAACTCCGCCTTGGCCTCGCGGTCGCCGCGGATCCCGAGGGACGCCCAGGCGGTCTCGCCGAGCGCGGCCTGCGCGGCGGCGGTGCCCGCGTTGCGCTGGTGCTGGCGGAGCACCTGGCTGCGGACGTGGTCGAGGGTGCGCGTGTCGAGGCGGACGGCCTGCCCGGCCACGATGGCGCGGAACTCCGTCGGGGCGCCGGGCACGCGGCCCCGGGCCGCAGCACCGAGCAGCGCCCGGATGCGCGTCGAGCCCTTGATGCGGGCGACGTCCGGCGGGTCGAGGCGCTCGGTGTCGATGGCGTCGACGACGTCCCCGACGGAGCGGAGGATCACGCTCTCCTCGCCGAGCGAGGGCAGGACCCGCTCGATGTAGGCGGTGTAGGCCCCCGACGGGCCGACGACGAGGATGCCGCCGGCCTCGAAGCGGCGCCGGTCGGAGTAGAGCAGGTAGGCGGCACGGTGCAGCGCGACGACCGTCTTGCCGGTGCCCGGTCCACCGCTGATCTCGGTCACGCCGCGGGCACTCGCCCGGATCGCCTCGTCCTGGTGGGCCTGGATCGTCGCGACGATGTCGCGCATCCGCTCGCCACGGGTGCGGGTCAGCGCCGCCATGAGGGCACCGTCCCCGACGACGACGAGGTCGTCGGGAGCCTCGGGGACCATGAGATCGTCCTCGATGCCGATGACGGTCGCACCGCGGCTGCGCAGCACCCGCCGGCGGATGACATCCATCGGATGCGTCGGGGTGGCCCGGTAGAACGGCTCGGCCGCCGGGGCGCGCCAGTCGATGACGAGCGGCTCGTAGTCGTCGTCACGCACGCCGATCCGGCCGATGTAGCGCACCTCCCGGTCGTCGGCCCGAGACGCCGTATGACGCTGAGCCGGCTGACCGCCCGAGTGGCCGTTCGCCCCCGGCCGGGTCTCCTGCGGGTGCTGCGAGCCCATCCCGTGGTCGAGGTCGAGGCGGCCGAACACGAGACCCTCGTACTGGGTGTCCAGGGCACTGCGACGGCGTGCCGCGTGGTAGACGAGGGCGTCACGCTGGAAGAGGCTCGCGCCCTCGGCGTCACCCGTCTCGACGGTCCGGCCGAACTGGCCACGGGAGAGGCCCTCGGCGTGGACCGCCTCGGCGCGGCCCGCGGCCTTCTCGAGCTCCGCGAGCACGCGGTCCACGTGGGCCTGCTCGATGGCGATCTGCTCGGCGACGACGTCGGGCATGGCGGCGTCACGGGTGGTGGTGTTCGACGAACTCACGGACTCCCCACTGCTCTCTTGCTTCACGTGGCTCCGGCCGCGGGCCTGTCCCGGCTCGCTCCATGACCCACCCCGTCCGGACGCGGGAACCATTCAGTCTAGTGTCCTGACATGGCCTCCTCTGCATGCGTCCCTCCCACCGGCGCGCCCCTGATCGGCCGGACCGTCCGGCTCGATGTCATGGAGCCAGGGGATGCCGAGGGGCTCTTCGCCGTGTACTCGGACCCGGAGTGCTACCGGCACGGCTACGCCATGGCGGAGCGGCACGGCTCGCCCGCGCAGACGGAGGCGCTCGTCGCGGCGTCGGTCGCAGCGCGGTCGGCCGGGCGCACCGCCTACACCGTGAGGCTCGTCGCCGACTCGGAGCTGGGCCGGGCGGGGACCATCGTCGGGACGAGCTCGCTCGGCGACGTCGACACCGCACGGCAGCACGTCCACCTCGGCTGGACGATGTACGGCTCCCCGTGGTGGGGCACCCGCGTCAACCCCGAGGCCAAGTTCCTCCTGCTCGCCCACGCCTTTGAGACGTGCGGCTTCGGCCGCGTCAAGCTCCAGACCGACGTGATCAACGCGCGCTCCCGCGCCGCCATCGAGAGGCTCGGGGCGACCTTCGAGGGTGTCCTGCGACGGGACCGTCCGCGCGCCGACGGGTCGTGGCGCGACACGGCGGTCTACTCGATCCTCGCCGACGAGTGGCCCGGGGTGCGCGCTGGACTGCTCCGACGGCTCGACGCCTGACCCCCTAGGCTTTTCGCCGTGAAGGTCCTCGTCCTCGGTTCCGGCGCCCGCGAGCACGCACTGGTCAAGGCCATCGCGGCCGACCCGGAGGTCGAGGCGGTCATCGCCGCGCCCGGCAACCCGGGCATCGACGCGACGGCCCTGTGCGTGCCGGTCGACCTCCTCGACGGTGAGGCGGTCGCCGCGCTCGCGCGCGAGCACGCGGTCGACCTCGTCGTCATCGGCCCCGAGGCCCCGCTCGTCGCCGGCGTCGCGGACGTATGCCGCTCAGCCGGCTTCCCCGTCGTCGGACCATCCGCTGCGGCGGCGCAGCTCGAGGGCAGCAAGTCCTTCGCCAAGGAGGTCATGGCGGCGGCCGACGTGCCCACGGCCAGGGCCCTCGTCTGCACGACGATGAAGCAGGTCGAGTCGGCCCTGGACGCCCTCGGCGCTCCGCACGTCGTCAAGGACGACGGGCTCGCCGCCGGCAAGGGCGTGGTCGTGACCGACTCGATGGACGAGGCGCTCGAGCACGCGCGTGCCTGCCTGTCCAAGGAGGGCGGCTGCCTCGTCGTCGAGGAGTACCTCGACGGGCCCGAGGTCTCGGTCTTCTGCCTCTCCGACGGCACGACGGTCGTGCCGCTGCAGCCTGCCCAGGACTTCAAGCGGGTCGGTGACGGTGACGCCGGGCTCAACACCGGTGGGATGGGGGCGTACTCGCCCCTCGACTGGGCGCCGAAGACCCTCGTGGCCGACGTCGTCGAGCGGGTCGCGCAGCCCACGATCGACGAGCTGCGCCACCGGGGAACGCCGTTCATCGGGATCCTCTACGTCGGCCTGGCGCTCACGTCGCGCGGTCCCCGCGTCGTCGAGTTCAACGCCCGGCTCGGGGACCCGGACGGGCAGGCCGTGCTCGCGCGCCTCGAGACGCCCTTCGCCCAGCTGCTCCACGCGACGGCGACGGGCACCCTCGCCGACTTCCCGGACCTGCGCTGGTCCAGCGACGCGGCGGTCGTCGTCGTCATCGCCTCCGCCGGCTATCCCGCATCGCCGCGCACCGGTGACCCGATCAGCGGTCTCGATGCCGCCGCCGAGGTGCCGGGCGTCGTCGTCCTGCACGCCGGGACGAAGCTCGACGAGCAGGGCACGCTCGTCTCGGCCGGTGGTCGCGTCCTCGACGTCGTCGCGGTGGGAACCGATCTCGCGAAGGCAAGGTCAGCGGCATACCGGGCAGTGGAGCTCATCGAGCTCGAGGGATCCCACCATCGGACGGACATCGCGCTCAAGGCCGAGCGCGGCGAGATCACGGTCGGAGTTTGAGATGACGAACGCCCTTGAGCTGGAAGGCTTCCGGCACGTCTACTCGGGCAAGGTGCGCGAGCTGTACGCGCCCGTCGGGGCCGACGGCGAGGTCGTCGAGGACCGGCTCATGCTCGTCGCGTCGGACCGGATCTCGGCCTACGACTGGGTGCTCGACACCCCGATCCCGGACAAGGGCGCGGTGCTGACGCGGCTGTCGCTGTGGTGGTTCGACCAGCTCGCGGACCTCGTGCCGAACCACGTGCTGTCGACCGACGTGCCGGCCGAGGTCGCCGGCCGCGCGCTCATCGTGCGCAAGCTGGAGATGCTCAAGGTCGAGGCGATCGCCCGCGCCTACCTGACCGGCGGCGGGCTGGAGGAGTATCGCCAGGCCGGCTCGGTGTGCGGGGTGCTGCTTCCGGAGGGGCTCGAGGACGGGTCGCGGCTGCCCGAGCCGATCTTCACGCCGACGACCAAGGCGCCGGTGGGGGAGCACGACCTGCCGATGTCGCCGGACGAGGTCGAGGACCTGTTGGGACCGGACGTGGCAACGGAGGTGTCGCGGCTGACTCGCGCGATCCTGGCCCGCGGCAACGAGATCGCCGCCGCCCGGGGGATCCTCATCGCCGACACCAAGGTCGAGTTCGGGCGGGCTGCGGACGGGTCGGGCGGGTTGGTCCTGGCCGACGAGGTCCTGACGCCCGACTCGTCGCGCTTCTGGCCGGCCGCGGCGTGGCAGCCGGGCCGGGTCCAGCCGTCCTACGACAAGCAGTTCGTCCGCGACTGGCTCACCTCGCCCGAGTCGGGCTGGTCGAGGTCGAGCGGCGAGGCGCCGCCGCCGCTGCCGGAGCGTGTGGTCGAGCAGACGCGGGCGAAGTACATCGAGGCCTACGAGCTGCTCACCGGCGAGTCCTTCTGACGGCTGCCGGGCCCTGAGGCTGGGCCGCGTGGCTCGGACTTTGGGACCGCGGCCCGATTGTCTGTGGTCGGGCGGGCCGGTTGGCTCGGAGTTTCGGACCGCGGCCCGATTGTCGGTGGTCGGGCGGGCGGGTCGGCGACGTGCGGGTCGGGGTGAGCGGCATACGACCCCGTTGCGCGGAGGGGAGCCGCCACCGTGGGAGCATGTCGCCATGTCTGAGCCAGCCGCGTCGCCGAGCGGATTCGCGCGCCTCAAGGTGCGCCAGAAGCTGACCCTCATGGTCAACCGCTACGAGATCCTGCAGACCGACGAGCAGGGGACCGACCTCGGCCTCCTCTGCTTCGCCGAGCAGAAGCGGATGGCCTTCAAGGAGCAGGTCACCTTCTACACCGACGCGGCCAAGACCCACCCGCTCTTCGGCTTCAAGGCCCGCAAGGTGATCGACCTCGGGTCCGGCTACGACGTCGTGGACGCCACCGGGCAGCCGATCGGCTGGTTCAAGAAGGAGTTCGGCGCCTCCCTCGGCCGCTCCACCTGGCAGCTCGGGACGCCCGACGGCTTCACCTGCGTCGGGCAGGAGCGCAACGCGAAGGTCGCGGTCCTGCGCCGCATCTGGGACTTCGTCCCCGTCGTCGGCGACATCCCGGTGCCGTGGCTCTTCCACTTCGACTTCCGCGCGGGTGACGGCTCGATCGTCATGAGCTCGACGAAGAAGGTCGGCCTCAAGGACACCTACTTCATCGACCTGCCCGCGCAGTCGAACGGGTGGCGGCTCGACTGGCGGGTCGCCACCGCGATGGCGGTCGCGCTCGACGCGCTCCAGTCGCGCTGACGGACGTGGAGGTATGCCGCTGAGCCGGGTCCTGCTCGGCCGCGCGGCATCGCGGCCGGACGCCTCGACGGGGGCCGGGGCGCCGCCGTGATGCCAGAGCGTCTGCGAGTCCGACCATCGTGAACCGGCCACACGGGACCCGCCGGTAGACTTCAGGCGTCCCGTCGCACCATCGCCAGGAGACCCAACAATGGGAAGCATCGTCGTTGACGTCATGCTCAAGCCCGAGATCCTCGACCCGCAGGGACAGGCCGTCGCCGGTGCCCTTCCACGTCTGGGTTTCTCGTCGTTCAGTGACGTGCGGCAGGGCAAGCGCTTCGTGCTCACCGTGGACGGCAACGTGACGGACGAGCACCTCACCCAGGCCCGCGAGGCAGCGGAGAAGCTGCTGAGCAACCCGGTCATCGAGGACGTCGTCTCCGTCCGCGCCCTCGACGCAGCGGAGAAGCACCACGTCAGGCGTCCCAAGCAGGACACGGCGGTCCGCACGGCCGCCCACGAGACCGGTGAGGCGGACGCGTGAGGATCGGTGTCGTCACCTTCCCCGGCTCCCTCGACGACCGGGACGCCGCCCGGGCTGTCAGCGCCTGTGGCGGTGAGGCGGTCTCCCTCTGGCACGGCGACGACGACCTCAAGGGCGTCGACGCGGTCATCCTGCCCGGCGGCTTCTCCTACGGCGACTACCTCCGATGCGGCGCGATCGCCCGGTTCGCCCCCATCATGGACAAGCTCGTGCCCGCCGCCCAGGGCGGCCTGCCGGTGCTCGGCATCTGCAACGGCTTCCAGGTCCTCACCGAGAGCCACCTGCTGCCCGGAGCGCTGATCCGCAACGACCACCGCAAGTTCAACTGCATCGACGTCGACCTCACCGTCGAGAACGCCTCGACCGCCTGGACGAGCGACTACGAGCAGGGCCAGACGATCCGGATCGTCCTCAAGAACGGCGAGGGCGCCTTCGTGGCGGATGACAAGACCCTCGACCGGCTCGAGAAGGAGGGCCGGGTCGTCTTCCGTTACGGCGTCGACGAGCACGGCCGTAACCCCAACGGCTCCTACCGCAACATCGCTGGCATCACCAACGAGCGCGGCAACATCGTCGGGCTCATGCCCCACCCGGAGCACGCCGTCGAGGCCGGCTACGGCCCGAGCATCGACGGCCGTGGCTTCTTCACCTCGGTCCTCAAGCACACCCTCGAAAGCGCAGCCACCGCATGACCCAGCCTGTCGCGCAGAGCAAGCACAGCGGCATACAGCCATCTGTCGACACGGTCGAGCACGCGGCCGCGACCCCCGACCTCCAGCAACCGTGGGCCGAGCTCGGCCTAAAGGAGGACGAGTACGCCAACATTCGCGAGATCATCGGGCGGCGGCCGACGATCGCCGAGCTCGCGATGTACTCCGTGATGTGGTCCGAGCACTGCTCCTACAAGTCGAGCAAGGTCCACTTCAAGCTGTGGGGCGAGAACACGACTGACGAGATGCGCGAGAAGCTCCTCGTCGGCATCGGTGAGAACGCCGGCGTCGTCGACATCGGCGACGGCTGGGCGGTGACCTTCAAGGTCGAGTCACACAACCACCCGTCCTACGTCGAGCCCTACCAGGGTGCGGCGACCGGCGTCGGGGGGATCGTGCGCGACATCATGTCGATGGGCGCCCGACCGATCGCCGTCATGGACCCCCTGCGGTTCGGCAACCTCAGCCACCCGGACACGGCGCGGGTGCTGCCCGGCGTCGTCGCCGGGGTCGGCGGCTACGGCAACTGCCTCGGACTGCCCAACATCGGCGGCGAGGTCGTCTTCGACGACTGCTACCAGGGCAACCCGCTCGTCAACGCACTCTGCGTCGGGGCGATGCGCACGGAGGACATCCACCTCGCCAAGGCGAGCGGCACCGGCAACAAGGTCATCCTCTTCGGCGCGAAGACCGGCGGCGACGGCATCGGCGGCGTCTCGGTGCTCGCCTCGGAGACCTTCGAGGAGGGCGGCCCGACGAAGCGGCCCGCGGTCCAGGTCGGCGACCCGTTCGCCGAGAAGGTCCTCATCGAGTGCTGCCTCGACCTCTACAAGGCGGGGGTCGTCGACGGCATCCAGGACCTCGGCGGCGCCGGGCTCTCCTGTGCCACCAGCGAACTCGCCTCCAACGGCGATGGCGGCATGCACGTCGAGCTCGACCTCGTGCCGCTCCGCGACGCCAGCCTCGCGCCGCACGAGATCCTCATGTCCGAGTCGCAGGAACGGATGATGGCGGTCGTCGAGCCGGACAAGGTCGACGAGTTCCTCGCCATTACCGACCGGTGGGACGTCGAGGCGACCGTCATCGGCGAGGTCACCGACGGCGACCACCTCGTCATCACCTGGCACGGAGAGGTCATCGTCGACGTGCCGCCGCGGTCTGTCGCCCACGAGGGCCCCACGTACCACCGGCCGCTCGCGCGTCCCGACTACCTCGATGCGCTGCAGGCGGGCGGGCCGGAGACGCTCGCGCGGCCGAAGTCGGGCGAGGAGATCCGCGCCCAGCTGCTCACCCTGCTCGGCTCGCCGAACCTCTGCGACAAGTCGTGGGTCACCGACCAGTACGACCGCTACGTCATGGGCAACACGGCCCTCGCGCAGCCCGACGACGCGGGCGTCGTGCGCGTCGACGAGGAGACGGGTCGCGGGGTGGCCGTCGCCACCGACTGCAACGGCCGGTTCGCCAAGCTCGACCCGTATGCCGGTGCCCAGCTCGCGCTCGCCGAGGCCTACCGCAACGTCGCCACCGCCGGGGCCGAGCCGCTGGCCGTCACCGACTGCCTCAACTTCGGCTCGCCGGAGGACCCCGGGGTCATGTGGCAGTTCCGTGAGTCGATCCGCGGCATCGCCGAGGGCTGCAAGTCCCTGGGCATCCCCGTCACCGGCGGCAACGTCTCGTTCTACAACCAGACCGGCAACGTCGCGATCCACCCCACCCCCGTCATCGGGGTCCTCGGCGTCATGGAGGACGTCGCCAAGCGCAACGGCATCGGCTTCCGCAGCGAGGGCGCGCACGTCTACCTCCTCGGGGCGACGCGCGACGAGCTCGGCGGCTC
>DASSTN010000033.1:0-6383 GCA_035707905.1 Intrasporangium sp. | reverse complement strand
CGGGACGTCGACTCCCTCGACCTGGCCGATCGCGGAAGCGAGGCGTTCCGCGAGCGGGACGCCTCGGGATGGGATACCGAGCACGACGAGGTCCGCGGCGCCCTTGTTGCGCTCGAGGATCTCGTGACCGATTCGACGCAGTGCCCGTGCGATGTCGTCGGCGACCATGACGTCGCGGGCGTCGGGCGGAATCTGCGGAACGGTGGCCGGTGCAGTGGGCTCAGGGCAGGTCACAGCGGCCTGACCTCCTTCCCCGCCTCACAGGACGGTGGTTAAAGGATGTCGATCGCGAGCGAGCATACCGGCCCGCCGGAGGTGCTCCCGACAACGTCCACATGCCGACGCCGCCCCATCGACAGTGCGACTCTCCCCATCGACAGTGCAGTTTTCCCCATCGACAGCGCGGCTTTCACCATCGACAGCGCGGCTTTCACCATCGACCGTGCGGCTTTCCCCATCGACAGCGCGGCTTTCACCATCGACGGTGCAGTTCTCTCGGTCGGCGCAAGTTGCGCACTCCTCGGTCGACGCGTCTCGCGAACTGGACGAGTGTCACCCCTCGATTTGGGGGCCACATCCATAAGCTCGTATTATCTCAACCTGTGAGTCCCGCCGCGATGACCCCCCGCCCCGACACCGGCCCCACCGGCCGAATGTGTCGCGGTGCGTGCGGCCCGGCGTTCGCCTGCTGACTCCTCCTCGGCACCGACCACCACCGAGCGTCGACCCGCCCCGCAGCGCTGCGCGCCTCGTCCCCCGCGCCCTTCAGCGCGCTCGTTCCGTTCTGCCCAAGACCACCTCGTGCCAGCCAGGAGCCACCGTGCCCCACCGTCCCTCGCTCATCCGCCTGACCGGCGTCCGCAAACAGTTCGGCAGCGTCACCGCCCTCGACGACATCACTCTCGAGATCCCGGCCGGCGAGATCCACGGCATCGTCGGCCCGTCCGGTGCCGGCAAGTCGACCCTCATCCGGTGCCTCACCGGACTCGAGCCGCCCACGAGCGGCGAGGTCGAGATCGCTGGCACCCGCATCGACGGCCTCCGCGGCGCGGCGCTCCGGAGGGCCCGTCGCTCGATCGGCATGGTCTTCCAGCACGTCCATCTGCTCGACTCACGGACCGCAGCCGGCAACGTCGCCCACCCGCTCGAGATCGCCGGGGTCGGGCGCGCCGAGCGTGACGCGCGTGTCGCCGAGCTCCTCGAGCTGGTCGGGCTCACCGACCGTGCGGACAACCACCCGGCCCAGCTCTCGGGCGGTCAGCAGCAGCGCGTCGGCATCGCCCGCGCCCTGGCGACCCGGCCACCGGTCCTCCTCTGCGACGAGCCGACCTCGGCTCTCGACGCCGAGACGACCCGCCAGATCCTGGCCCTGCTCCGCAGCCTGCGCGACCGGCTCGGTATCACCGTCGTGATCATCACGCATGAGCCCTCGGTCGTCCGGGAGGCCTGCGACTCGGTGACCCTGCTCGACCGGGGACGCGTCGCCCAGAGCGGGCCGCTCCTCGACGTCGTCACCTCGGGCGACACTCCGCTCGCCCGCGCGCTCGTGCCGCTCCCCCCCAGCGATCCCGACCGTGCCGGACGCCTCGTCGCCGTGGCCCTCGGTGGTTCGACGCGGGTGCGCAGTGCCCGGGAGGTCCTCGCCGTTCTGGATGCCGCAGGCATCGAGGCCGAGATCGCCGCCGCGACCCTCGAGACGATCGACGGGCACCGCGTCGGCCGGCTCCAGCTCGAGGTCCCGGACACGGAGTCCGCACGCCGAGTCACCGAGCTGCTCGCCGGCCAGGGCCTCGCGGCGGAGGTGGCGGCATGACCCACCTGTCCGACAGCACCTGGCTCAATAACCCGGTCATCACCCAAGGGATGTGGCCGGCGACGCAGGAGACGCTGCTGATGACGCTCCTCGCGTCGGCCTTCACCCTGCTGGGCGGACTCCCCCTCGGCGTCCTCCTGCACGTGACGGGCCCCGCAGGGCTGCGGCCCGCTCCGGCGCTCAACCGGGCACTCGGGGCCGTCGTCAACGTCGGCCGGTCGCTTCCCTTCCTCATCCTGATGATCGCGATCATCCCGTTCACCCGCTTCGTCGTCGGCACGAGCGCCGGGTGGCAGGCCGCCGTGGTCCCGCTCACCGTCGGCGCGATCCCCTTCTACGCCCGGCTCGTCGAGACGGCGCTGCGGGAGGTGCCGAACGGCAAGGTCGAGGCGGCCCAGATGATGGGCGGCACCGATGGCCAGATCGTGCGGCAGGTCCTGCTCGCCGAGGCCGCCCCCGGACTGGTCGCCGGCCTGACCACCACCGTCATCGCCCTCGTCTCGTACACCGCGATGGCCGGGGCCGTCGGCGGTGGCGGCCTGGGCGCGACCGCAATGTCCTACGGCTACAACCGCTTCCAGAGCGACGTGATGATCGTCGCCGTCGTCCTGCTCGTCGTCATCGTGCAGCTCGTCCAGATGGTCGGCGACCTCGTCGTCCGTCGCATCGACCACCGCTGAGGTCGACGACCAGCGAGCATCGCTGCCGGAGAAGGCGATTCGGCGACCGGCCCGCTTGGCGGGCCACCCACCAACGCAACGCCACACGCAACACCCCACCTGGCTCAGCGGCATACCGCTGAATGTGATTGACCCGAAAGGAAACTCCCATGTCACGTGTCCTTCCCCTCGCCGCGACCATCGCCGTCGGCGCTCTCGCGTTGGGCGCCTGCGGCGCCACGTCCAAGGCCGAGCCCAACGGCCCGAAGACCGAGGGCGGCGTCACGACCATCACGATCGGCGCAAGCCCGACGCCGCACGCGAAGATCCTCCAGTTCGTCCAGGACAACCTCGCGGCCAAGGCTGGCCTCAAGCTCGACATCAAGCTCTATGACGACTACGTCCAGCCGAACGTCCAGCTCGCGGAGGGCACGCTCGACGCGAACTACTTCCAGCACGTGCCCTACTACAACGCGCAGGTGCAGGAGAAGGGCTACAAGTTCGCCCACTTCGCAGGCGTGCACATCGAGCCCTTCGGCCTCTACTCGAAGAAGGTCAAGGCGCCCAACGAGCTGAAGGACGGCGCACAGGTCGGCATCAACAACGACCCCTCCAACCAGGGTCGCGCGCTCGAGCTGCTCGTCAAGGCCGGGCTCATCACGCTCAAGGACGGCAAGAACGCGACGAACGCAACCCTGTTCGACATCGCGAGCAACCCGAAGCACCTGCAGTTCAAGGAGACCGACCCGGCTCAGCTCGTCCGGTCGCTCGACGACTTCGACGCCGCCGTCATCAACGGCAACTACGCGATCGAGGCAGGCCTCAGCCCGGCGAAGGACGCGATCCTCGTCGAGTCCGGCCAGGGCAACCCCTATGCCAACATCATCGCGATCCGCAAGGACGAGGAGAACAACGCGGCGCTGAAGAAGCTCGACGGGCTGCTCCACTCGCCCGAGGTCAAGCAGTACATCGAGAAGACCTGGGGTGACGGCGCGGTGCTGCCCGCGTTCTGATCGAGCGGACGTGGCCCCGGTCGTCTGGCCGGGGCCTCGTCACTCCCCCATCACGGTGGCGGCCAAGGTGCCGCCGAGCTCGAACGCCGCCTCGCGCACGGCCTTGTCCACGGGGCCGGTGACGAGCAGCGGCTGCGCGGCGACGACCCAGCCGAGGGCGCCAGCGATGGACTCGATGGCCCGCCGCGCGCCCTCGGTGTCGTTGTTGCCGTGCACCCAGTAGCCGTACGGCAGGCCCGTCTTCGCCTCGAGGGTCGGGTAGTAGACCGTGTCGAAGAAGTGCTTGAGCGCGCCGCTCATGTAGCCGATGTTCGCCGGGGTGCCGAGCAGGACGCCGTCGGCCGCGAGCACGTCGCTCGTGCTCGCCGACAGCGCCGGGCGCACCTGTACCTCGACGTCCTCGACCCCCTCGGCGCGCGTGCCCGCGAGCACGCACTCCAGCACCTCCTGGACGGCGGGCGAGGGCGTGTGGTGGACGACGAGGAGGCGGGCGCTCACCGTCCCAACCTATCCGTATGCCGCTCACCCACTTCGGCGTGCAGGCTCGGTGGGCTGAACCGCGCCGCCCGTCGAAGCACGCGCTGCTCGTGCCGAGCCGGCCGGGCGAGCCGCTGTTCCGGCAAACCGGACCGGGCGAGGCGGAAGAGCGAGCGCTTCGCGCCCTCCAGGAGCACGAGGTGGGCCGGCGCCGTGCTCGCCACCCGACGAAGCCCTCGCGCCCGGCTCGCTGAGCGCCATACGGGCGTGGGGCGTCTAGCGGATGGTCTCCTTGACCTCGGCGAGGCGCGCGAGGAGTCCGTTGACGAAGGCGGGCGACTCGTCGGTCGACAGCTCGGTGGCGAGCGCGACGGCCTCGGAGATCGCGACGGGGTCGGGGATCTCGTCGTTGAAGAGGACCTCCCACGCGCCGAGCCGGAGGATCGCCCGGTCGACGTTGGGCATCCGCGCGAGCGTCCAGCCCTGGCTGTAGTCGGTCAGCGCCGCGTTGATGTCGGTCCAGCGCTCGACGACGCCGCGCACGAGGGTGGCGGTGTAGGGGTTGTTGGCGACCCGGGACTCCCGGTCGGCGAGGCGCTCATCGAGGAGGGCCAGCGCGTTGACGCCGCGCTGGTCCGCCTCGAAGAGGATGTCGAGGGCCCGGGCCCGGGCCTTGGTGCGAGCAGCCAACTCAGTCGTTGACCCGGCCGAGGTAGGACCCGTCGCGGGTGTCGACCTTGACCCGCGTGCCGGTCTCGAGGAAGAGCGGCACCTGGATCTGGGCGCCGGTCTCGAGCGTGGCGGGCTTGGTGCCGCCGGTCGAGCGGTCGCCCTGCAGGCCCGGCTCGGTGTGCGTGATCTCGAGGACGACGGACGCCGGCAGCTCGACGTAGAGGGGGGTGCCCTCGTGGGTCGCGACGATCGCGTTCTGGTTCTCGAGCATGTAGTTGGCCGCGTCGCCGACGGTCGCCTCCGACACGTTGAGCTGGTCGTAGGTGTCGGTGTCCATGAAGACGAAGTCGGCGCCGTCCTTGTAGAGGTACTGCATCGTCCGCTTGTCGACGTTGCTCGTCTCGACCTTGACGCCGGCGTTGAAGGTCTTGTCCAGGGTCTTGCCCGACACGACATTCTTGAGCTTGGTGCGCACGAAGGCGGGGCCCTTGCCCGGCTTGACGTGCTGGAACTCGACGACGGACCACAGCTGCCCGTCGAGGTTGAGCACCATGCCGTTCTTCAGGTCGTTGGTCGTTGCCACGAATGAATCTCTCTCGTATGCCGCTCAGCTCGCTCACGCAGGCATGGCGGAGTCCCGGACGAAGGAAGTTTGCCGCGTAAGTCTAGCCGGGGCGCCACCGAACGCGGAATCGCGGGCCAACGACCCGCCCACGCCGTCAGACGAGGGCGCGCAGCGCGAGCAGGTAGCTCTGCAGGCCGAAGCCTGCCACGGTGCCCGTCGCGACCGGCGCGATGACCGAGGTGTGCCGGAACTCCTCGCGTGCCGCCGGGTTCGACAGGTGCACCTCGACGAGGGAGCGGCCGCTGGTCGTGACGATCGCGCAGGCGTCGCGGACGGCATACGAGTAGTGCGTGAACGCGCCGGGGTTCAGCACGACGTCGGCGCCGGCATCGACCGCCTCGTGCAGCCAGTCGATGAGCTCGCCCTCGTGGTTCGTCTGCCGGCAGTCGGCCGCCAGCCCGAGGTGCTCGGCCTCGCGACGGACGGCGTCGTGCACGTCCTCGAGTGTGTCCGAGCCGTAGACCTCCGGCTCCCGGGTGCCGAGCCGGTTCAGGTTGGGACCGGACAGGACGAAGACCGTGGGAGCCGACATGGCGCGATCCTACTGACCCTCCCGGCGTCAGACCGAGGAGAGCAGCGTGTAGGCCCCGCGGAGCAGGTCCTCGCTCGGGCCGATGAGCCGGGTCGGCCGGGCGACCCCGTCCAGCACGATGAACCGCAGCGTCGAGCCACGCGCCTTCTTGTCGCGGCGCATCGCCGTCAACAGCTCCTCCCACCGGTCGCCCCGGTAGGTCGTGGGGAGCCCGACCGACGTCAGCACCTCGCGGTGTCGGGCGACGAGGTCGTCGCCGAGGTGCCCTGCGAGGCGGGCGAGCTCGGCCACGTAGACCATGCCGACGCTGACCGCGTCGCCGTGCCGCCAGGAGAAGTGCTCCACCTGCTCGATGGCGTGCCCGAACGTATGGCCGTAGTTGAGGATCTCCCGCAGCGAGGACTCCTTGAGGTCCGCAGCGACGACGTCCGCCTTGACCCGGACCGCCCGTTCGACGAGCTCGGCCAGGTGCCGGTTGTCGGCCCGGCGCGCGGCGGCCGGGTCGGCCTCGACGAGGTCGAGGATCGTCGGGTCGGCGATGAACCCCGCCTTGATGACCTCGGCGAGGCCTGCGACGAGGTCAGGCTGCGGC
>DASSTN010000032.1:0-5813 GCA_035707905.1 Intrasporangium sp. | reverse complement strand
ACCCAGGACGTGCCGGTGAACCACTCGGCGTCGTTCGCGCCCGTCATCCAGCCCACGCTGGACACCGGCGTCACGGCCATGGCGGTCGCCGCGCTCGCCTGGCTCGGACGAGACCGCTGAGGTGGAGACCGGCAAGACGCTCCTCCTCGCGCTCGACCTGACGGGCACCTTCGCATTCGCCCTCAACGGCGCGCTCACCGCCATGCGGGTGGCCGATGTCGACATCATCGGCGTGCTGACCCTCGGCATCATCACCGCGATGGGTGGCGGCATCGTGCGTGACATCCTCATCGACTCGCTGCCCCCGGCCACCTTCAGCGACTGGCGCTACCTCGCCGTCGCCGCCGGCGGCAGCCTCGTCGCCTTCTTCCTCGGACGCTGGCTGACGCACCTGTTGGGACCGATCAACATGCTCGATGCCGCCGGGCTCAGCCTCTTCGCAGTAACCGGGGCGAGCAAGGCCCTCGCCTTCGGCCTCGGCCCCGCCCAGGCGGTGATCCTCGGGGCGGTCACGGCCGTCGGCGGCGGCACGCTGCGCGACGTGCTGACCAAACGCGTCCCGAACGTCCTTCGCAGCGAGCTCTACGCGATCCCAGCCCTCATCGCGGCGACGATCGTCGTCGTCACCACCATCATGGGCGTCTACGGGCTCGCGGTCGCCCTCATCGCGGCAGGGCTCTGCTTCGCCGTGCGGATGATCGGGGTCCGCTACGACCTCAACGCCCCGAAGCCGCGCGGCCGCCCCGGACCGTGACCCTTGCAAGGAAACCCCGCCCCGCGGGGAGGGCCAGCGGGGTCGCGTCGCCGGCTCAGCGGCATACCTCATGCGTGTATGCCGCTCACCCCCCTCCCGCGCCCTCCTTCCCTCCCACCTCGGCGAGCGCGGGGATGACCCGTTCGGCCATGAGCTCGAGGGGGCGCATCGACTCGACGTCCTTGAGCCCGCCGTGCGCCACCTCGATGCCGAGGTCGGCGAGCTCGTGGAGGTGCTCGATGGTCTGGTCGACCTTCTCCCCCTCGGCGCCGAGGTCGAAGCGCAGCTGAGCGGTCTTCTCGATCTCGTCGTAGTCACGCCCGAGCCGGTCGCAGTGCTCGCGAAGCACCTCGAGCTTCCGCGGCAGCTCCGGGCTGTCGAAGATGTTGCACGCGTCGGCGTACTGGGCGACGAGCCGCAGGGTCTTGCGCTCTCCGGAGCCCCCGATGAGGATCGGCGGCCGGGGATGCTGGAGCGGTTGCGGTGAGTTGAGGGTCCGGGCGAGGTGGTAGTGCTCGCCCTCGTAGGGGCCCTCGTCGTCGCTCCACATCTGCAGGATGATCTGCAGGGCCTCCTCGAGGCGCTCGAACCGCTCCTTCGTCGAGGGGAAGAAGAGCCCGAGGCCGCGGGACTCCTCCTCGTTCCAGGCCGCGCCGATCCCGAGCATCGCCCTGCCGCCCGAGAGCACGTCGAGGGTCGTGACGGCCTTGGCGAGCAGTCCCGGGTCGCGGTAGACGACCGCCGTGACGACCGTGAGCAGCTTGACGCGCTCGGTCTGCCCGGCGAGGAAGCCCAGGGTCGTGTACGCCTCGAGCATCTCGTTCTCGGGCGGACCGATCGGCGCGATCTGCCACACGTGGTCCATGACGCTCACCCGGTCGAACCCGGCGTCCTCGGCGCCCCGTGCGATGTCGACGAGCCGGCCACGCAGGGCCTCCGGCCCGCCCGGCCAGGTGAAGTTGGGCAGGTGCAGTCCGAATCTCATCGGCTCTCCTTCGGATCGGGTTCGGGCTCTCTCGTGGGTCAGAGCGTGACCGTCGCGCCCATCGAGACGGTGCGGCTGCTCGGCAGCCGGAAGTAGTCGGTCGGGGACGCGGCGTTGTGCGCCAGGGCGATGAAGACGCGCTTGCGCCAGCGGGACATGTACTTCGTCCGCCCGCGGTGGAGCGTGATGCGGGAGAGGAAGTAGACGGCGTCGTCGGGGTCGATCGGCACCCCCTGGCGCCGGGCGAACTCGAGCGCCCGGGGAACGTTCTGGTCGTCCTGGAAGCCGTAGTGCAGGTTGATCCGGATGATCCGGTCCCCCGGCTCCCCCACGGGGTGCCAGCGGATCCGGTCCTGGGGCGCGACGTGCGGGATGGTCTCCGAGATCGTCCCGACGATCGCGACCCGCTCGTGGACGACGTGGTTGATCTTGAGGTTCTCCCGGAGCGCGAGGGGCGTGGTGTCCTCGCCCGGGTGCATGAAGACTGCCGTGCCGGGAACCCGGGTGTAGGACTCGGTGTGCAGGTCCTCGAGGAAGGCCTCGAGGGGTCCCTCGAGGTTGTGCCGTTTGCGCGTCACGATGGCTCCGCCCTTGCGCCAGGTGAGCATGATCGTGGCCACGAGGATCGCGATGACGATGGGCAGCCAGCCGCCGTGGACGATCTTCGTCAGGTTTGCCGTGAAGAAGGTCAGCTCGAGCACGCCGAAGAGGAGCCCGACGCCGACCAGCTGCCAGCGGGCCCAGCCCCACGCCGCGTCGGCATGGATGAGGAACAGCGTCGTCGTGAGCAGGAACGTCCCCGTCACGGCGAGCCCGTAGGCGGTGGCGAGCCGTTGGGAGGACTGGAAGATCAGCAGGAGCAGCACGACGCCGCCGTAGAGGACCCAGTTGATGACCGGGACGTAGATCTGGCCCCCCTCGACGGGAGAGGTGTGCCGGACGGTGAGGCGCGGCAGGTAGCCCAGCCGCTCGGCCTGCCTGGAGACGGAGAACGCGCCGCTGATGACCGCCTGCGAGGCGATGACCGTGGCAGTGGTCGCGAGGACGACGAGGGGGAAGGCGGCCCAGCGGGGGGCGAGCAGGTAGAAGGGGTTCTCGATCGCCGCCGGGTTGCGCAGCACGAGGGCGCCCTGGCCCAGGTAGTTGAGGGTCAGGCACGGGAAGACGAGCCCGAACCAGGCCCGCCGGATCGGGGACCGGCCGAAGTGGCCCATGTCCGCGTAGAGGGCCTCGGCGCCGGTGATCGCGAGGACGACGGCGCCCATCGCGACGAAGGCGATCATCGGGTGCCCGACGATGAAGCCCAGCGACCACGTCGGCAGGAGGGCCGCGAGGACGGCGGGGTCGTGGGCGATCCCGGCGATGCCGAGCACCGCGAGGACGACGAACCACAGGACCATGACCGGGCCGAAGAGCCGCCCGACGCGATGCGTGCCGACCCGCTGCGCGATGAAGAGCACGGTGATGATGACCAGCCCGAGGGGCACCTCGACACCCCGCAGTGCCGGCTCAGGCACGGAGAGGCCCTCGATGGCGGAGAGCACCGAGATCGCCGGGGTGATGACGCTGTCGCCGTAGAAGAGCGAGGCGCCGATCACGCCGAGCACCATGACGAGCGTCGCCCGCCGGCCTCCCGGCCGCACCCAGCGCCGGGCGAGGGCTGCGAGCGCCATGACGCCTCCCTCCCCGTCGTTGTCCGCGCGGAGGATGAAGGCGACGTACTTGACCGAGACGACGACCGTGATCGACCAGAAGACCAGGGAGATGACGCCGTAGACATCGCCGTGGGTCGGTCGGACGATGCCGCCGTCGATGGCGAAGACGGTCTGGATCGCGTAGAGGGGGCTCGTGCCGATGTCACCGAAGACGACCCCCAGGGCGCCGAGAGCGAGGACCATCCATCCCGACCGGCGTTGCGCGTGCGCTCCGCTCACCCCTCCCATTATCCGCTCCCCGTCGGACGATCATGGGAGGTATGCCGCTCAGCCGGCCGGGCGTGTGGCCGCCACCCCCGCTGCCCGCCGAGGCGCAGAACTCCGTCCTCCTCCAGCCTGCTCATGTCGAGCTCGCCGATGGGGATGAGGCGGTCGTGGCGCTGGGAGAAGCGGGCGGGCCACCTGATGAGGGCGGGGCCGGTCAGGCCCTCCGAGCCGTAGCCGAGGTCCGCCGCGAGCCGGTGCCGGGCCGCCCGCACATGGGTCACCTTGAGCGGCCCCTGTCGCCGGTCGATCGGTGCCCCGACGCACCCCACCTCCCACACCCGGCCGACGAGCTGGCCGCGCTCGTCCTCGACCCGGGCGCCGAGCAGGGCCGTCACCGGCATGGCGTCACGCCGCGGTGGCAGCGCACGGCGCGCCGCCTCGGTCTCGGGTGGGCCGGTCTGGGCGGCGTCACGTTCGTCACCCCCGCCTGTTGCCCCGGGGATCCTCGAGATCACGTACTCGCGCAGCCACAGCTCGATCCCGAAGGTCCGCGCCAGCACCTCGGCCGCCTCCCGGTCGAGGACGACGGACGGGCCGAGCCGCGTCACGTGCGAGATCGGCACGACGTTGGCCTGGGGGTGCTCGAAGGGGTGGAACCGCCGCCAGATCGCGGCGGTCCAGGTGCCCAGACGGCCGGGGAGCCGCGCGGCCAGCGGCTGGGGGCCGATGGCGAGGCCGGTGACCCACACGTCGTCACCGTCCCGCACGAGCTCGGCGCCGTCCACCTTCCCGAGGAACTGGCCGTCGGGTCCGACCACCTGGTGGTCGAGGACCCGCAGGACGAGGTCGTATGACGTGTCCCCGGCCGGCCTGAAGGGCGGGCCCTCTGCCCGGCGCAGCTCGCTCATCGCCGTTCCGTTCACTGGCCCGCCTTCGTCGCGATCATGAGCGGGATGGCGGCCACCGCCGCCACGACCACGATGACGAGGTAGATCGAGCCGAGGACGTTGGCGAACCGGCCGTTCACGTACTCGCCCATGTAGCTGCGGTCATTGGCGACGACGAGAATCGGGAAGTAGGTCAGCGGCAGCGCGATGGCACTGAACACGACGGAGTACTCGGTCAGCATGATCGGGTCGACGGTCGTGAGCAGCAGCCCGACGGCAGCCACGGTCCCGAGGAGGACGACCGTGTGGAAGCGCGCGGCCCGCAGGGGCTGGACGAACTTCCCCCACTGCCACCCGAAGTACTGCGCGACGCTGTAGCCGACGGACAGGCCGGTCTCGCAAGCGGCCCCGAAGGTGGCCGCGAAGAACCCGAGCAGGACGAGGGCCAGGCCGACCTTGCCGAGCGCGAGGGCGACCGGCAGGGCGACCGGCCCGAGCGCCTGGATCTGGACCTGCTGCGGCAGGAAGACGACGGCCGTGACCGCGGCGATCGAGATCGAGAGCAGGCCACCGAGGGGGAAGCCGATGAAGACGTTGCCCCGCATCGTCCGGAGGTCCTTCGCGCCCCAGTCCTCCTCGACGGCGCCCGAGGAGAAGAAGAAGACCTCGTAGGGCGTGACCGCCGAGCCGAAGAGGGCGATCGCGTAGTAGAAGTACGTCGCGTGCCCCTCGTTGGACGGGACGAAGGGCCGGGACACCTGCCGCCACAGAGCCGCCCAGTTCGGGTCGAGCTTCCACAGCGCCACGACGAAGACGACGAGGGCCAGCCCCGCGAGCCCGAACGCGTTCTCCAGCACCGAGAACTTCACTCGCCAGAAGATGAACCACAGCAGGAAGCCGATGACCGGGATCCAGAGGTAGTGGTTGACGCTGGTGGCGAGCTCGAGGGCGAGCGCGACGCCGCCCATCTCCGCCGCGAAGGTCAGCAGGGTGATGGCGACGGAGGCAGCGAGGTTGGCCAGGCCCAGGCGCGGCCCGAGCCGCTCCCGGATCAGGTCGAAGGTGCCCCGGCCGCTGATCGCCGCGACCCGCCCGCTCATCTCCGCGAAGACGCAGATGCCGATGATGCCGACGACGATGGCCCACACGAGCGAGAGACCGAACCGGGCTCCGACGAGCCCGCTCGTGACGAAGTCGCCGATGTCGACGAAGCCACCGATCGCGGTGAGGATGCCGAGGGCGAAGGCGAAGATCTTGCTCATGAC
>DASSTN010000031.1:0-3647 GCA_035707905.1 Intrasporangium sp. | reverse complement strand
GACACCGCGGTGACCCTGGCCACCTCGGGGGCGACGGCGGTCGAGCCGTATGCCGCCCGCTACCTGCCCACCCTCCTGACCGCCGCGCTCGTTCCCGGGCTCGCGATCGCCACCCTCGTCGTCGTGGACTGGCCGAGCGCGGTCATCGTCGTCCTGACCCTGCCCCTCCTGCCGGTCTTCGCGGCGCTCATCGGCAAGGCGACGCAGGCCTCCACCGAGCGCCGTTGGGCCGCCCTTGCCCAGCTGTCAGGGCACTTCCTGGATGTCGTCCGCGGCCTGCCGACCCTCGTCGGCTACGGCAGGGCGCGCCACCAGGTGGGGGTCGTCAAGGACGTCAGCGAGCGCCACCGCACCGCCACGATGGCGACGCTGCGGATCGCCTTCCTCAGCTCGGCGGCACTCGAGCTGCTCGCCAGCATCTCGGTCGCGATCGTCGCGGTCGTCGTCGGGCTGCGGCTCTCATGGGGCACCATGTCGCTCGGCGCCGGGCTCGTGGCGATCCTTCTCTCGCCGGAGGCCTACTGGCCGATCCGACGGGTCGGCGCCGAGTTCCACTCGGCCGCGGACGGAGCGGTCGCCCTCGAGCAGATCCTCGCCCACCTCGAGCCGACGAACGCACCGTCAGTGGTCGAACGCGGTGGTGCACCAGTGCGTTCGACGCCGAACGCGGCGTTCGCGGAGGTGGCGGGGGTGGAGTACCGGTATGCCGCTGCGCTGCCTCCCGTCCTGCAGGACCTCACGCTGCGGCTGGCTCCGGGCCTCACCGTGGTCACCGGGCCCTCCGGGGTCGGCAAGTCGACCCTGCTCGAGCTCCTCGCCGGGCTGCGCACCCCCACTCGGGGCGAGGTGCGGGCCCCGGCCGCCCACCTCGTGACGCAGCGCCCCTTCATCCCGGCCGGCACGGTCCGCGCGGCGGTGACCCTCGGGCAGCCTGCCGAGGACAGCGTCGTGTGGGAGGCGCTGCGCCGTGTCGGGCTCGACGGCGTCGTCGCCGCCCTCCCCGGTGGACTCGACGCGACGCTGGGCGACGACGGCTTCGGGCTGTCGGCCGGGCAGCGCCAGCGCATTGCGCTCACCCGTGCCTGGCTCTCGACCGAGCCGCTGGTCCTGCTCGACGAGCCGACCGCCCACCTCGACGGGGACGCCGCCCGCCTGGCCCACGCGCTCATCGCGCAGCTGGCCGAGCGCCGCGTCGTCGTCGCGGTGACCCACCGGCCGGAGCTGTTGACCCTTGCCGACCACCACGTCCACCTCACCCCGGTGGCCACCTCGGCGACAACGGTGCGAGGGGCGGTCCGGCGATGACGAGCAGCAAGGTGGCCCGGCCGGCTCGGGGCATCGTCCGGGGCGGCGTCCTCGGCGGGATCGCCTCCGCCTCCGGCATGGCCCTCACCGCGACGAGCGGCTGGCTCATCGTGCGGGCGGCCGAGCGGCCCATCATCCTCACGCTGATGACGGCCATCGTCGCCGTCCGGGCCTTCGGCATCGCCCGACCCGTCTTCCGCTACTGGGAGCGCCTGGTCAGCCACGACGCGGCCCTCGCGCTGCTCGCGCGACGGAGGTGGGCGGCATACAGCGCGCTCATCCCCCTCACCCCCGCGCGACTGGGCCGTCGGCGCCGATCCGACGTCCTGACAGGGGTCGTCGACGACCTCGACGACGTCGTCGACGCCCAGGTGCGGGTCACGGTGCCGGTCATCTCGTCGCTCGTTGCGGGCCTGCTCGCGATCGCCCTGACGAGCTGGCTCACCCCCGGTGTCGGCCTCGTCCTCACGGCTCTGGCCGTGGCCATCGGGTTCGTCTGCGTGCTGGCCTACCGACTCGAGTCGCGTTCCCTCAGCGAGCTGCTCGCGGCCCGGGCCGAGGTGACGAGGGTCAGCGAGCTGATGACGAGCCAGGCGACCGAGCTGCGCGCGGTCGGCGGCTGGCACACCGCGCTCGGTTGGCTCGACCAGGCCCAGGCGACCCTCACGACCGCGACCCGGCGACAGAGCCTGGGCCGGGCCACCGCCTCGGCCGCCTTCCTGCTGCTCGTCGGCGGCGCGGTCGTCCTCACCGCAGTCGTCGTCTGGCCGCTCCAGCTCGCCGCCCCGGTCAAGGCGCTGCTCCTGCTCACCCCCGTCGCGGTGAGCGAGGTCGTCACGCCGCTCACCGACGCGATGCGCGCCCTCGCCCGCGCCAAGGGCAGCCAGGACCGCCTCGACGCGCTGCTCGGCCACGACCCGGCCGTCGGCCCCGGCGGTGACACCGACCTGCCCGCCACGGCAGGCGCCCCGCGCATCACGGCGCGGGACCTCACAGCCTCGTGGACCGGCGGGAGGACCGACGTCGGGCCGATCTCTCTCGACGTGCCCGCCGGTTCACGAGTCGCCCTCGTCGGGGCGAACGGCTCGGGCAAGTCCACGCTCCTGGCGACCTTCGGGCGCCACCTCGAGCCGACCGGCGGCAGCCTGGCCTGGGACGGCGTCGACGTCACCGAGCTGCCGACGGACCGGGTCCGGGACGGGATCGCCATCGTCGACGACGAGCCGCACGTCTTCGCGAGCACGCTGCGAGCCAACCTCGTGCTGGCCCGGCCCGACGCCTCCGACGACGCCCGCGAGGAGGCCCTTGGCAAGGCCGGCCTCGCACCGTTCCTCGCCGCACTGCCCGACGGGCTCGACACGCGCCTCGGTGAGGGCGGCCGCGGCCTGTCCGGCGGCGAACGCGCCCGGCTCGCGATCGCTCGCGCGCTCCTGTCCCGGCGGCCGGTCATCCTGCTCGACGAGCCCGTCGCCCACCTCGACCCACCGACGGCCACGGCCGTCCTGACCGACCTGCTGGCCGCGGACGACGACCGCGGCCCCCACCGAACGATCGTGATGACCACCCACCGGCCGGAGGGCCTCTCGCTCTTCGGCCAGGTCGTCACGGTGCAGCGCCCGCCCGAGTAGATTTGGAGGCACCATGTCCACCACCCCCCGCAACCGCCTCGGCGACCTCGAGCGCGCGGTCCTCGAGCACCTCTGGTCCGAGGGCCCGGCCCACCCCGAGGGCCTCACCGTCCGCGAGGTCCACGACGTCGTCGGCGTCCAGCGCGACCTCGCCTACACCACCCTCATGACCGTCCTCGACCGGATGGCCAAGAAGGGCCTCGTCACGCGCGAGCGCGACGGGCGGGCCTGGCGCTACACCGCCGCATCCTCCCGTGACGAGCTCACCTCCGAGACCATGCGGCACGCCCTCGGCGAGCTGGCCGGCAGCGAGCGCCGCAGCGCACTGCTGCACTTCCTCGACGAGTCGACCCCGGAGGAGATCGACGAGCTGCGGGCCGCACTGGCCGAGCTCGAGGCGCGTGAGACCGTGGCGCCGGCCTCGAACGGGCGCCGCCGTCGGAAAGTGACCTGATACTCGGTGTACATCCTCCCGCTGGCGCTGCTGGCCATGGCCCTCGCATGGCCTGTACCGCGGCTCATGGCGGGTTTCACGAGCTTCCGGCGGGCCCCGCGCGCCGCTCTCGTGGTCTGGCAGGCGACGGCGGTGGCCGCGGTGCTCGCCGCGCTCTTCACGGCGCCTGCCGCCGTGCCCTTCATCGTGCGCCAGCAGTCGCGGATCACCGAGTACCTCGGCCTCGTCGCCCTCGCCGCGGCCATCAGCGGGCTGGTCCT
>DASSTN010000030.1:0-3097 GCA_035707905.1 Intrasporangium sp. | reverse complement strand
GACGACCCGCTGGTGCGCATGGCGAGCTCGGCCCACCGGTTGCCCGCGTAGACGGGGTGGGAGTGCGCGTCGATGAGGCCGGGGGTGACGAGGCCGCCGCCGAGGTTCTCGACGTGGTCGACGTCGACGATGTCGTCGATGATGCCGGGGACGCTCTGCGGGAGGTCGGAGGCGGGCCCGGCCCAGACGATGCGGTCGTCGTGGATGAGGACCGCGGCGTTGCTGCAGACGTCGGTGCCCGTCCAGAGCCTGCCGATGTTCGTCAACAGCCGTACGGTCATGGCGTCACCGACCTGGATCGAGCCGTGCGCGCAGCCGCGCGGGTTGGCGCTGGAGCGGGCCGCTCGCCCTCGTTCCAGTGTTCGGACCTGCCATGGCCACCTGCTCTCGATCCGAAACACCGGCAGGGTGCCGGCGACTCACCAATGGAGGGTCGGGTGGCCGGGCGACCACCGCTGGCAACGAGACCGGAGATATCGGTTTCGTCACGGTAGTGCACCGAAGGCCCGTCCGACAACCTTTCGTCGTAGCGCATCGACAGCCATCACCCCGCCCCTAGTGCTAAAGACCGTACGGATTTCAACCGAACCGTCAAGCGGATTGGACAAGCTGTCACCGTACGGCGACGCGAACGGTGCTTCCGCTGGTTCCGGACGAGCCCTAAGCCGGTCTCTGAGCAGCCGAAACCCACCGGGCCCGTGCTGGGCCCGGTGGGTCGGGGGTCAGGCCGTCGGGGCCACGGTCTCGTACCGGGAGAGCTCCCCGGCGAGACCGGCGGGCACCCTGGCGTGCAGGACGGTGCCTTCGGCGATGTGCTCCAGCTTGAGCACCTCACCGCGCTCGTGCACCTGCGCGACGAGGTCGCCGCGCTCGTACGGCACGAGGACGTGGAGCTCGCTCTCCAGGCCCGGGAGGTCGGCCTCGATGGCCGCGCGCAGCTCCTCGATGCCGAACCCGGTGCGGGCGGACACGACGACGCTGTGCGGCTCGCGGCGCCGCAGCCGGGCGACGGCGAGGTCGTCGGCCGCGTCCGCCTTGTTGATCACGATGATCTCGGGGATCGCGTCGGCGCCGATCTCCCGCAGCACCTCGCGGACGGCGTCGATCTGCGCCTCGGGGTCGGCGTCGGAGCCGTCCACGACGTGCAGGATCAGCCCGGCGTCGGTGACCTCCTCCAGCGTCGACCGGAACGCCTCCACCAGCTGGTGCGGCAGGTGCCGGACGAACCCGACGGTGTCGGCGAGGGTGTAGGCGCGGCCGCCGGGCGTCTCGGCCCGCCGGACGGTCGGGTCGAGGGTGGCGAACAGCGCGTCCTCCACCAGCACCCCGGCGCCGGTGAGCCGGTTGAGCAGCGACGACTTGCCGGCGTTGGTGTAGCCGGCGATGGCGACGGCGGGCACCTGGTGGCGGCGCCGCTCGCCGCGCTTGGTGTCGCGCGCCTTGCCCATCTCGGCGATCTGCCGGCGCAGCTTGGCCATCCGGGTGCGGATCCGCCGCCGGTCCAGCTCGATCTTGGTCTCACCGGGGCCGCGGCCGCCGATGCCGATGCCGCCCGCGGCGCGCCCGCCGACCTGCCGGGACAGGTTGCCGCCCCAGCCGCGCAGCCGCGGCAGCAGGTAGTTGAGCTGCGCGAGCTCGACCTGCGCCTTGCCCTCGCGGCTCTTGGCGTGCTGGGCGAAGATGTCCAGGATCAGCGCGGTCCGGTCGATGACCTTGACCTGGACGGTCTCCTCCAGGTGCCGCAGCTGGCTCGGGGCCAGCTCGCCGTCGCAGATGACGGTGTCGGCGCCGGTGGAGATCACGATGTCGCGCAGCTCCGCGGCCTTGCCGGAGCCGATGTAGGTGGCCGCGTCGGGGCGGGACCGGCGCTGGACGAGCCCTTCGAGCACCTGGGAGCCCGCCGTCTCGGCGAGCAGCGCCAGTTCGCGCAGCGAGTTCTCGGCCTCGGCGGCCGTGCCGTCCGTCCAGACGCCCACGAGGACGACCCGCTCCAGCCGCAGGGCGCGGTACTCGACCTCGGTGACGTCGGTCAGCTCGGTGGACAGCCCCGCGACGCGGCGCAGTGCGCGGCGGTCCTCCAGGTCGAGTTCGCCCGTCAGGGGCTCGTACTCGACGTCGTCCTGGATCTGGGTCTGGGTCTGGTCTGCAGAGAAAGGTTCAGTCATATGTCCTCGGTAGAACGCCGCCTCGCGGCCGTATCTTCCCGGCGATCGTCTCACGCACCGTCCCGGAGGTCACCTGCTTATCCCCAGTTTCCCCGTGGGTTGACGCAAGCGCGCGCGGGGAGGTCTCGCAAGGGATACCCGCTTTGACCGCACCTCGCACCGCCGAGTACGGTTCTCCACATAACAGAAGTCAAATTTCGCTATACGAAAGGGCGAGGCAGATGGCCGCACTGGAAGGCGTCGAGGTCACCGGACCTCTCGGCGACCGCTACGAGGAGATCCTGACCCCCGAGGCGCTCGGCCTTCTCGCCGCCCTGCAGCGCGCCCTCGGCGCCCGCCGCAAGGAGCTGCTCGAGGCCCGCGCGGAGCGGCAGCGCAAGCTGTCGGCGGGCGGGACGCTCGACTTCCTCCCCGAGACCGCGAACGTCCGCGACGACGACTCCTGGCGCGTCGCCGAGCCCGCGCCCGGCCTGGTGGACCGCCGTGTCGAGATCACCGGCCCCACCGACCGGAAGATGACGATCAACGCGCTCAACTCCGGCGCGAAGGTGTGGCTGGCCGACTTCGAGGACGCCAACACCCCGCTGTGGGACAACATGATCGAGGGCCAGCTCAACCTGCGGGACGCCCTCGACCGCACCATCGACTTCACCGACGCCAAGTCCGGCAAGAGCTACGCGCTCAAGGCCGACGAGGAGCTCGCGACCATCGTCGTCCGGCCGCGCGGGTGGCACATGGAGGAGAAGCACCTCCTCGTCGACGGCGAGCCCATGTCCGGGTCGCTGTTCGACTTCGGCCTCTACTTCTTCCACTCGGCGCGGCGCCAGCTGGCCAAGGGCAAGGGGCCGTACTACTACCTGCCCAAGATGGAGAGCCACCTCGAGGCGCGGCTCTGGAACGACGCCTTCAACCTCGCGCAGGACCACCTGGAC
>DASSTN010000029.1:0-8794 GCA_035707905.1 Intrasporangium sp. | reverse complement strand
CCGCGACCACAACCGACGAGGTCTCGTCTCCCTACGGCATCGACCTCCGGACCCGGACCACATGCCCTCTGCGGAAGAGCTCGCGCTCGGCCGCAGCAAGCGGCAGGACGTCATCGACGCCCTGCGGGAGCTGCCGGGGCGACAGCGCGACTGCCTGACGCTGCGGTACTACTACGACATGTCGCCACCCGAGATCGCCGACGGGCTCGGCCTGTCCGTCAACTCCGTGAAAACCCACCTGCAACGGGGCCTGCGGTCCCTCGCCCTCGCCCTGGAGGAGCACCAATGAGTGACATCGAGCACCTCCTCGAGGAGGCCCTGCGCCCTGATGGCCGGGAGCCGCTCGACCCGCCCCGCGACCTGTTCGCCCGGGTCATGGACTCCGTCGCCGACGACCGGCGGCGGCGCCGGCACCTGCGGCTCGTGGCCGCCGGCTGGGCGGCCGGCATCATCGCGGTGGTCGTCGGGGTCGCCGTCTTCACGCCCCGCATCCACGGGAGGCTGGCCATGCACTGGTGGATTCTCGAGATCGCCACGAACCTCGCGCTCATCGCCATCGCGGTCTGGCTCGGGCCGTTCATCAAGCGGTTCGGTCGGGCGTATGCCGCCGACGTCTTCCACGACAACCCGCAGACCGGCAAGAGCTACATCGTGCTGACCGACATCGTCTACTACCTGATCTTCAGCGCCTACATCCTCTTCACGGTGCAGCTCGTGCCCCAGGTCACCTGGGCCACCTGGGTGACGGCGGAGCAGTTCGCCAACTCGCTCATGCGCATCGGCGGGATCCTGCTCGTCATCGGCGTGCTCCACGGGCTGAACCTGCTCATCATGCCGGTACTCGGGCGGCTGTTCTCCCTCAACCGGCGCCTGCCCCGGCCCTGATCCCGAGCCGGGCCGTGGCCATCGGTCTCGAGATCGCAACACGTGGAGTGGCCGGGGCATGATCCGGCCCGACCCGGGGTAACCTCCGGGCGTGGCAGGGGTAGCACCTGCGGCATTGCCGCCGCACCGACCCGAGGCGGGAGCCGAGCAGACGCTCGAGCGACCCGGCCTGCTCGACGACCTCCGCGCCATGCGACGGGCCCTCTGCCGGCCCATCGGCCTCGCTGGACTCGCCGTCGAGGCCTCGTGGATCGGGCTGCACCTCGGCCTCTGGCCGCTCGGCCACCTCGGCTCGCGACGGAGCGACCTGCGCGCCGGCTATGGCCTCGGCCACCTCTCCCCGACCCAGCGCGGGCTCGCCGTGCACAACATCGAGGCCGCGGAGACCCCGATCCTGCTCGTCCACGGGATGGTGGACAACCGCTCGATCTTCACCGTGCTCCGGCGCGGGCTGCGCCGGCGCGGGTTCGGCCGGATCGAGACGATCAACTACTCGATGCTGACCGGCGACGTGCGGCGGGCCGCCTCGGACCTCGGCCAGGAGGTGGAGCGCCTCGTCGAGGAGACCGGCTACGAGCGGATCCACGTCATCGGCCACTCGCTGGGCGGACTCATCGCGCGCTACTACGTCACACGGTTGGCCGGCGACGAGCGGGTCGACACCCTCGTCACCCTCGGGACGCCCCACCAGGGCACCTACGTCGCCTACGCGTGGAACAACGGGCTGACCCGACAGCTGCGCCCGGGCAGCGCCCTGTTCACCGAGCTCGACGCCCCGATCGAGCACTGCCGGACACGCTTCATCGCCTACCGCTCGGACATCGACCAGCTCGTCGTCCCGCAACGCAACGGGGCGCTGCACCACCCGGACCTCAACGTCCACAACGTCGAGCTGCACGGGATCGGGCACATGAGCCTGCCGATCACCCGCTCGGTGGTGCACGGCATCACGTCGGCGCTCGCACACCTCGACGTCACCGGCGCCACCGTGACCCCGGGGGTCAGCCCCCTGGGCGAGCGCCGCAGCTCCTGACTGGCCCGAAGTCAGACGGACGGGCCTACCCGGCTCGCAGGCCTCGTAAACGTCCGATTTCGCCCGTTTTGTCGTCGGATGCCCTATCGTGCGAGGTGCCGCAGCGTCGTCGGCAGCACGTCGAAGGCGCTGTGGAGGCCCTGAGTCGTTTTGGCATAACGAAACGGTCACGCTTAGGGTAAGGCGTCTCAACCGGTCAAGTTAGGTAACCACTTCGTGTCCGAGAACCGATACGCGGGTCGCCACCGCGCGCCCGCGGAGCCGTCACACAGCCGTCGTCTCCTGGTCCCCCTCGCCCTCGTCTCGACGACCGTTGCCGGTGGCATCGTCGTCCGGAGCGCCGGCGCGAGCGACCTGAGCCCGGAGGCTGCGGCGGTCCAGGACCTCTCGAACACGGTGGCCGGACTCGGCTACGAAGCCCGTGACCGGGCCGTCGCCGCGGCCGGCAGCGACCGCGACGCCGCCCGCGCGTCGCGTGACGCCTCCCGGGCGGCCGTCGCCAGCGTCGTCAACCTGACCGACCAGAAGGCGAGCGACGTCGACTCCGCGGTCGAGGCTGCCAAGAAGGCCGAGCAGGCGCGGCAGGCGGAGGCGGCCAGGAAGGCCGAGGCGGCGAAGCAGGCTGCGGAGGCCGCCCGCAAGCAGGCCCAGCGCTGGGTCTCCCCGATCTCCAACTACACCCTGACGTCCGGGTTCGGCTGGCGCTGGGGGCGGATGCACCCGGCCCAGGACCTCGCAGCGCCGGTCGGCACCCCGGTCCACGCCCTCTCGACCGGCACGGTGATCTTCTCCGGCTGGTCCAACCAGGGCTACGGCTACATGGTCCAGATCCGCTACTGGGACGGGACCGTCTCCTGGTATGCCCACAACAGCCGTCTCGTCGTCAGCATCGGTGACGAGGTCGAGCCCGGGCAGATCGTGTCCTACAGCGGCAACACCGGCCACTCCACAGGCCCCCACCTGCACCTCGAGATCCACCCCCAGGGCAGCGGCTCCGTGCCACCCCGCCCCTGGCTCGCCCAGAAGGGCGTCGACCTCTGAGCCCATGGCTCGGCGCGACCGGCGCAGGGGCCGGCGCCGCGTGGGCGGGCTCCGGTGTGCGGGTCTGCCTCAGATCTTCTCGAGCGGGGCGTAGCGCAGCAGCAGGCGCTTCGTGCCCGTGTCGGCACCGAAGTCGACATGCGCCATCGCCTTGTCCCCCTCTCCCTCGACACGCACGACCGTGCCGAGGCCGAACGCGTCGTGGGTGACGCGGTCGCCTGAGTGCAGCGCGATGACGGGGCGCTTGCCCGGGCTCCGCACCCCGGGACGGGCCGCGAGCGTCGCCACGGCGGGCTGGCCGGAGCCTCGGGCGCCGCTGAACGACGTGCCGAGCCGCTGCCAGTCGACGAGGTCACCGGGGATCTCGTCGAGGAACCTCGACGCCGGGTGGTACTGGGGAGCGCCCCAGGCCGAGCGGACCGATGCCCGCGAGAGGTAGAGCCGCTGCCGGGCCCGGGTGATGCCGACGTAGGCGAGGCGGCGTTCCTCCTCGAGCTCGGTGGGGTCACCGAGCGAGCGCATGTGCGGGAAGGTGCCGTCCTCGAGCCCGGTGAGGAAGACGACGGGGAACTCGAGCCCCTTGGCGGTGTGCAGGGTCATGAGGGTGATGACACCCTGGTCCTCGCCCGGCTCGCCGTCGGCCCGCTCGGGTGCGTCGGGGATCTCGTCCGCGTCGGCGACGAGTGAGACCTGCTCGAGGAACTCCTCGAGGTCGCCGGCCGGCCCGACGTCCTCGGGCTCCTGGCCGGGCAGTAGCTCCCCGCCGGACTCCTCGCGCTCGCGCAGCTTGCGGTCGTCGAACTCCTGCGCGACGGCCACGAGCTCGGCGAGGTTCTCGATGCGGGTCTCGTCCTGCGGGTCGTGGCTCGCCCTCAGCTCGGCGAGGTAGCCGCTCCTCTCGAGGACCGCCTCCAGGAGCACGGCGATCCCGTCACCGCTCTCGCGGACCTCGCGCAGGTGCTCCAACATGTCGGTGAAGCCCTTGATCGCCGCGACGGACCTGCTGGCGATGCCCGGCGCGTCCTCGGCGCGGCCCAGGGCCGCGACGAAGGGGATCCGCTCGCGCTCGGCCAGCGCGGCGACACAGGCCTCGGCCCGGTCGCCGATGCCGCGCTTCGGGGTGTTGAGGATGCGCCGGAGGTTGACCGTGTCGGTCGGGTTCGAGATGACGCGCAGGTAGGCGAGCGCGTCCTTGATCTCCTTGCGCTCATAGAACCGGGTGCCGCCGACCACCTTGTAGGGCAGGCCGACCCGGACGAGCACCTCCTCGATGGCCCGGCTCTGCGCGTTGGTCCGGTAGAAGACGGCGACGTCTCCGGGGCGCACGCCGGCGTCGGCGAGGTCATCGATCGTCTTGGCGACGAACGCCGCCTCGTCGTGCTCGTTGTCGGCGACGTAGCCGACGATGAGCTCGCCGTCGCCCGAGTCGGTCCAAAGGTTCTTCGCCCGGCGCCCCTCGTTGCGGGCGATGACCGCATTGGCGGCACGCAGGATGCGCTGGGTGGAACGGTAGTTCTGCTCGAGCAGGATCGTGCGGGCGTCCGGGTAGTCCTGCTCGAACTCGAGGATGTTGCGGATCGTGGCGCCCCGGAAGGCGTAGATCGACTGGTCGGAGTCACCCACGACGCAGAGCTCGGCCGGCGGGACGGTGTACTCGCCCCCGTGCCGCACCTCGCCGACGAGCTCGCGGATCAGCTGGTACTGGGCCGGGTTCGTGTCCTGGTACTCGTCGACGAGGACGTGGCGGAACCGCCGCCGGTAGTACTCGGCCACGTCCGGGAACGCCTGCAGGATGTTGACGGTCATCATGATGATGTCGTCGAAGTCGAGCGCGTTGGCCTGCCGGAGCCGCCGCTGGTAGTGCCCGTAGGCCTCCGCCACGGTCCGGTGGTAGTGGTCGCCCTCCGCGACCTGCTGGGCGTAGCTCTCCTCGTCGATGAGGTCGTTCTTGGCGTTGCTGACCAGGGCCGAGAAGGTGCGCGGCGGGTAGCGCTTCGGGTCGAGGTCGAGGTCACGGATGACGAGGCTCATGAGCCGCTGGCTGTCCGCGGCGTCATAGATGGAGAACGTCGACTTCATGCCGACCTTGGCCGCCTCGCGCCGCAGGATCCGCACGCAGGCGGAGTGGAACGTCATGACCCACATCGCCCGGGCGCGGGGCCCGACGAGGGCCTCGACGCGCTCGCGCATCTCGGCGGCCGCCTTGTTGGTGAACGTGATCGCGAGGATCTGCCCGGGCTGCGCCCCGCGCTCGCCGAGGAGCCACGCGATCCGATGGGTCAGCACGCGCGTCTTGCCCGACCCGGCACCCGCGACGATGAGCAGCGGCGTCCCTTCGTGCACGACTGCCTCGCGCTGCTGCGGGTTCAGCCCCTTGAGCAGCTGCTCGGGGTCGAGCCCAGCTGTATGCCGCTCACCGCCCTCGTCGCGCCCGCGCGCCGCCGCTTCGGCCCAGGTCGGCACGCCGCGCTCGGTGACGTCGGCGGCACCGGTCGGGGTGGTCGGGTCGGAGCCGAACAGGTCGTCGAACAGCGTGCTCATGATGCCCCAACCCTACGTCCCACCTGTGACATTCCCGGCACGGCCCGGGACCGTCGACGGCCTTGTCAAGGAGACACTGGAGGGGCTGAAGGCGGACCTCGAGGGCCGGAGCTGACCCCGACGCGCTCCGCCCGAGCGGCGGGAGGCGCCCGAGCGGGAGCGAGCTCAGCGGCATACGGACCCCTCCCCTCCGTCGAGCGCGGCGTTCCGGGAAAGATGGGGCGGGTGACGGCGACTTCCGCGACCCCGACCCTCCCAACCCCCGGCTTCACCATCCGTGAGGCGACCGTCGACGACGTCGACGACCTGGTCAGGCTCGTGCGCGAGCTCGCGACCTACGAGAAGGAGCCCGAGTCGGCGACGGCGACCCCCGACCACTTCCGTGAGGCGTTCTTCCCCGTCGCGGGCAGCCCGGCGGCCTACGCCCACGTCGCCGAGCGCGACGGCCGCATCGTCGGGATGGCGATCTGGTTCGTCAGCTTCTCGACCTGGACCGGGCGGCACGGGCTCTGGCTCGAGGACCTCTTCGTCGAGCCGGAGCAGCGCGGCCTCGGCATCGGCAAGGCCTTCCTCGTCCGCCTGGCCCAGCTCTGCGTCGAGCGCGGCTGGACCCGCTTCGAGTGGTGGGTGCTCGACTGGAACACGCCGTCGATCGAGTTCTACAGGTCGCAGGGCGCCGTGGCGCAGGAGGAGTGGACGACGTTCCGGGTGGACGGCGCGGCGCTCGAGCGGCTGGCACGGTCATAGGGTGGCGAGCATGACCACCACGACCAGCGCCCGCGCCGTCATCGTCACGAAGCCCGGGGACGCCAGTGTCCTCGCCGTCCAGGACGTCGACGTACCCCCGCCCGGCGCCGGCGAGGTCCAGGTCGAGGAGGCCGCGGCCGGCGTCAACTTCATCGACGTCTACAAGCGTCAGGGCGTCTACCCCACGCCGACCCCGTTCGTGCTGGGTGACGAGGGCGCGGGCACGGTCACCGCGATCGGTGAGGGCGTGGACGGCTTCGCGGTTGGCGACCGGGTGGCGTGGGCCCAGGCGGGCAACAGCGAGGCCTCCGTGCTGAACCGCCGGGCCAAGGACCTTGTCCACGTCCCCGACGACGTGGATCTCGAGACCGCGGCCGCGGCCATGCTCCAGGGCCTGACCGCGCACTATCTCGTCACGTCGACGTACCCGGCGAAGGCCGGCGACATCGCCCTCGTCCACGCGGCTGCCGGTGGCGTGGGCCAGCTGCTCGTCCAGCTCCTGACCAGCAAGGGGGTCACGGTCATCGCGACCGCGGGCTCGGAGGAGAAGCTCGACATCGCCCGCAGCCGTGGCGCGGCCCACACGATCAACTACACGACGACCGACGACCTCGCCGCCGCAGTCCGTGAGGCGGCCGGACGCGGTGTCGACGTCGTCTACGACGGGGTGGGCAAGGCGACCTTCGACGCGTCGCTCGCCTCCCTGCGCCCCCGGGGCATGCTCGTGCTCTTCGGCGGAGCGAGCGGACAGGTGCCGCCCTTCGACCTGCAGCGGCTCAACAGCGCCGGCTCCCTCTTCATCACCCGGCCGACCCTCGCGCACTACCTCGGGACCCGTGAGGAGCTCGAGTGGCGCGCCCGGGAGGTCCTCGGTGCGATCGCGGACGGCTCGCTCGAGATCTCGATCGGCGGGCGCTACCCCTTCGACGAGGCGGCTGCTGCCTATGAGGCGCTGGAGGGGCGCCGGACCACCGGCAAGGTCATCCTCGTGCCGACCGCCTGAGCTGTGACAGGCTGGGGCGATGAGTGACCCGAACGCACCAATCAGCCCCGACGAGCTGTCCCACGCGGAGGGCCTCGAGGGGTGGCGCCAGGTCGACGACGCCCTCGTGACCATCATCGAGACGGGCGGCTTCTCCCGGGGAGCGGCGCTCCTGCCCGAGATCGCGCGCGTCGCGGACGAGCTGAACCACCACCCCGACGTCGATGTGCGCTACGGCGAAGTCGTCATCCGCACCACCAGCCACGACGTCGGCCACCTCACGTCACGGGACGTCGAGCTGGCGCGGCGGATCAGCCAGATCGCGAACCGGGCCGGCACACCCTCGCAGGCACCGAACGTCGATCCCGGGCGCGGCCCCGACCTGCCCGGCGCATGAGCCGAACCCTCTTCCGACACAACCGAATCTGGACCGGCTCTGCCGAAGAGCCTTGGACGCATGCGCTGCTCGTCGAGGACGGCCGCATCGTCGCTGTCGGCACAGCCGCGCTCGAGAACGCCTCGGCCGACGTCGTCGACCTGCCGGGGGCCGTGGTCCTGCCCGGGCTCCACGACGCGCACATCCACACCGGCTGGCTCGCGGAGGAGTCGGCGGCGGTCGACCTGCGCGAGACCCGTTCCCTCGCCGAGGCCCTCGTCCTCGTCGAGAGGTATGCCGCCCAGCTGCCGGCGGGCGCCCAGGTGCGCGGCGGTCGGTGGAACCAGAACCGCTGGGCCGGACCGGGACCGGACCGATGGTCGCTCGACGCCGTCACCGGCGAACGGGTCGCAGTGCTGCCCAGCGTCGACGGCCACTCCGTCTGGGCCAACTCGGCGGCGCTGGCTGCGGCCAGGATCACCCGGGACACACCGGACCCCGTCGGCGGCCGGATCGCTCGTGACGACTCCGGTGAGCCCACGGGCGTCCTCTATGACGACGCGATCGACCTGCTGCCCGACCCGGCTCCTGACGCCGACGTGGTGCGCGCCCTCGAGGCGGTCCAGCGCGACCTGCTGAGCGTCGGCCTGACGGCCATCACGGACATCGACGGCGAAGAGGTCCGACAGGCTTACCTGGCCATGCATGGAGCCGGCTCGCTGCGTCTTCGGGTGACGAAGTGCGTGCGGGATCCCGACCTCCAGGTGGCCATCGACGAGGGGCGCCGTGCCGGTGACGGCGACGCCCGCTTCCAGGTCGGTCCGGTGAAGTTCTTCGCGGATGGGGCGCTCGGCTCACGAACCTCCCACATGACCGAGCCCTTCATCGGGCACGAGTCCTGCGGACTTGCCGTCACGCCGTACCCCGTTCTGCTGCAACGGATCCGAGCGGCGCTCGCGGCCGGGCTCGACGTGTGCACCCATGCGATCGGGGACGAGGCGAACCGGCTCGTACTCGATGCCTACGCCGAGCTGCGACCGGACTTCCCTCGAGCCGTCCTCAGGATCGAGCACGCGCAGCACGTGCTCCCCCTCGACATCGAGCGGTTCGCGCGGCTCGGGGTGGTGGCCTCGATGCAGCCGACCCACTGCACCACCGACCTCGAGGTCGTCGACTCGGTGATCGGCCC
>DASSTN010000028.1:0-19243 GCA_035707905.1 Intrasporangium sp. | reverse complement strand
TGGGGAGCTGCCCTCCCCGCGCAAGGCATCGCCTGGGTGGCCCGACGATGTGCCGCAGTGCCGTGGGGCGCCCTCGAGTGGGACAAATCCGCTTGGGGCGCAGTGCTGCTCGCGCTACTCACTGTGGCCGTCATCCTCATCGCGCCCTGGATGTGGCACCGCTCGCGTACGTGGCCGCTGCTCGCCCTGGCGGTCGTGGCGGTGACGGCGGCCTTCGTCGTGCCGACGAGCCTCGTCTCGTGGCCGCCGCCGGGCTGGGCAGTCGTCGCCTGCGACGTCGGGGAGGGCGACGGCCTCGTCGTGTCCAACGGCCCCGGGCACGCCGTCGTCGTCGACACGGGCACGGAGCCCGCCGTGATCGACTCGTGCCTGCGCCGGCTCGGTGTCGACGTCGTCGACCTCGTCGTCCTGACCCACTTCCATGCCGATCACGCCGGCGGCCTCGCCGGGGTCCTCGACGGACGGCGGGTCGGTGAGGTCCGCGTGTCGCCCGTCAAGGAGCCACAGCCGGAGGCGAAGCGCGTCTCGGAGCTGGCGGCGCAGGCAGGGGTGCCGGTCTCCGAGCTGCGAGCGGGCCAGTCGTGGGCGGTGGGTGGGGTGAGCGCCGACGTGTGGTGGCCTGCCCGGGAGATCAGCGAGGGATCAGTCCCCAACAACGGCTCCATCGTGATGACCGTCCGCGTCGCCGGGCTGTCGGTACTGATGACCGGAGACATGGAGCGCGAGGCCGCGGCCGAGGTCGTTCGGGCCGCTCGGGCCGACCCCGGGAAGTGGGGCCACGTCGATGTGCTCAAGGTTGCCCACCACGGGTCGAGCAACCGCGACGACCGGGTCCTCGAGAGCATCACCGGACGGGTCGCCCTCATCTCGGTCGGCGCCGACAACGACTACGGGCACCCGGCGCCGCCGTTGCTCAAGGTGCTCGAGGAGCGCGGGTTCACCGTCCACCGAACCGACCTGGAGGGTGCGCTCGCCGTCGTCGTCGGGGCGGACGGAAGGATCACGGTGCGGTCCGGGTGAGCCGGCGAGGGTTAGGGTGCAGGAGTGCGTGGTGAGTACAAGGTCCCCGGGGGCAAGCTCGTCGTGGTCGACCTCGAGACGCGTGACGGCAGGCTCTCCGAGGTGCGCCTCTCGGGGGACTTCTTCCTCGAGCCCGACGACGCCTTGGAGGACATCAACGCGGCCCTGGACGGGATGCCGGTCGACGCCTCCGTGGCGCACCTTGCCGAGGCGATCGACGGCGCCCTCGACGATGACGTCGCGCTGATCGGGTTCTCCTCCACGGCCGTCGGCATCGCGGTGCGCCGGGCCCTCGGGAAGGCGACCGGCTGGGCGGACCACACGTTCGAGGTCATTCCCGCCGTCACCATGGACCCGCTCATGCACGTCGCCCTCGACGAGGTGATCCCCGAGCAGGTGGCGTCCGGTCAACGCGGGCCGACGCTGCGGTTCTGGGACTGGGACTCGCCCCTTGTCGTGATCGGCACCTTCCAGTCGGTCCGCAACGAGGTCGACCCCGACGCCGCGGAGCGCTACGGCATCGGCATCGCCCGTCGTATCTCAGGCGGCGGCGCGATGTTCATGGAGCCGGGCAACTGCATCACGTACTCCCTCGTCGTTCCGACCTCGCTCGTCGAGGGCCTCAGCTTCGAGCAGTCCTACCGGTTCCTCGATGACTGGGTCCTCGGCGCGCTCCGAGAGCTCGGCATCAACGCGGACTACGTGCCGCTGAACGACATTGTCTCCGACAAGGGCAAGATCGCCGGCGCAGCCCAGAAGCGGTTCGCCAACGGGGTGATGCTCCACCACGTGACGATGTCCTACGACATCGACGCTGACAAGATGCTGCAGGTGCTCCGGATCGGCCGCGAGAAGCTGTCCGACAAGGGCACCAAGAGTGCGAACAAGCGCGTCGACCCGATGCGCTCCCAGACCCAGATGGCCCGCATGGACATCATCGATGCCTTCATCAAGCACTTCGAGGGCCGCTACGACACCGTGTCGAGCAGCTACACCGACGGAGAGCTGACCCGGGCCGAGGAGCTCGTCGAGACCAAGTTCTCCACGGACTCCTGGACCAACCGCGTCCCCTGAGACACTGCGCACTCCGAGTGCGCACTGTCGCAGGGCAGGAGGTGGCGATCTACCTCGACTTGGGCGGAAAGGAGGGCCGGCCGTTCCGGACTGCGCTCAGGCGGTGACGGTGCCGACGGCAGCCGCACGTCGGAGGTCGCCGGCCGCCTCGAGCCCACCGCCCCCCGTCCCGTCCCCGGCGACGCCGGCCGTGCCCCAGCGGCAGGCCGCGCCCACCCCACCGAAGTACATGTGCGGCCCCGGGTACGCCCGGCTCTCGAGCCCCAGTGCGGCGACGGCCTCGTCGATCGCCGGTGCGTCCTCGTAGTCGACCCGCGGTGGGTGGTCCGCCCCGACGGCGACGTGCACCCGCGGCGCCGAGATCGCGTCCACGAGGCCCTCGCCGCTAAGGCAGACCCGACCGAGCACCTGCATGAGCGCCGTCGTGATGCGGTCCGCGCCGGGGGACCCGATCGCGAGGGACGTCCCGTCTGGTCGCCGGGCCGTCGTCGGAGCCATGTTCGAGGCCAGCCGGGTGCCGGGCTTGAGGGTGTGCAGCCCGAGTCGGTTCAGCTCCGGCTCACCGAGGCAGTTGTTGAGCAGGATGCCGGTGCCGGGGATCGCTACACCGGCGCCGTAGCCGGCGGAGAACGTGATGGCACAAGCAGTTCCGTCGCTGTCCACCGCAGACACGTGTGCGGTCGACGGCGAGGTCGCCATGGCGGCCAGTCCCTGCCGCTCCACCTCGGCGAGCAGCTGGAGCCCGTCGCGCTCGAGGTCGCGAGATACGTCGTGCACCTGCTGTCGATACGTCAGCACGGCGCGCTGGATCTCGATGACGTCACGCCACGACGATGAGCCGCGCCTGACCAGCTCGCCGAGCATGACGGCGAGCAGGGTGCCGCCGATCGAGGGCGGCGGGTTGAGGGCGACGATCCAGTCACCGAGCCTGCGCTGCAGGGCGATCCGGACCACCGGCTCGTAGCTGACCAGGTCCTCGGCTGTGACGAGGCCACCGTTCGCAGCCATGTCGGCGACGAGGGCCTTGCCGACGTCCCCGGTCGTCAGCAGCGCAGGCCCTTCTGCGCCCAGCTGCTCGAGGATGTCGGCGAGCGGCTCGTTCCGGGTCAGCTCGCCCGGCGCCAGGGCACGCCCGCCCGGCCCCGAGACGACACGGAAGGCCTCGGTGTCCTCGCCGAACAGGGGCTCGCGGACGTACTCGAGATAGGTCGCGGCCGCCCCGCCCAGCGGGTAGCCGTCCCGGCACGCGGTCGCCGCCGGGGCCACGAGGTCGGCCCACGGGAGGGCCCCGTGGCGGTCGCGGGCCAGGGACAGCGCGGGGACGGCTCCAGAGTTCGCGACCGAGCCGTGAGCGGCATACATGGTGACACCGCCCCCGTATGCCGTGACGACCCGCCGCACCCCGGCACCGAAGCGCTCGGGGCCGGCGCCGCGGCCCGGCATCTCGACGTTGCCGTCGATGATCTCGGGGTCGCCGTCGGCGGGCCAGATGTTGACGAACGCCCCGCCCATGAGACTGACGATCCCGGGCTCGGTGCTCATCGCGACCAGGGCGGCGGCGATGGCGGCGTCCACGGCGTTGCCGCCCGCGCGCACGACGGCGAGGCCGGCATCGCGACCGGCGACGCTCGTCGCCGCGACCGCCACACCGGTCGCGCCCGGGGCCGCCGCCCGTCGGCTCATGGCCGGCCTTGCGAGTGGTACTCCTCGTTGGGGACCATGCCGATCGCGGTCGAGACGCGGTTGGTCATGTTGAACATCCCGATCACCTGGACCAGCTCGAGGATCTCGTGGTCGTCCAGGCCGACGTCGCGCAGCGGCTGCAGGTCCGCCTCGGTCACCTCGGCGGGCCGCAGGGTCAGCTTCTCGGCGTAGGCCGCCATGGCGGCCTGTCGCTCGGAGAGCCCGGCCTGCCGCCAGTTCACTGCGACGAGGTCGGCCATGCGAGCGTCCCCGCTGTACTCCCGGAGGGCGGCCCCATGGCTGATGCAGCAGTACGTGCAGCGGTTGAGGTTCGAGACGATGACGGCGAGGAACTCGCGGTCCGCGTTGGACAGGTGCCCCTCCTTGTTGACGAGGAGGTTGAAGTAGCGCCACCAGGCGAGGAACTGTTCGCCGTTGTACGCCTGCGCCTTGAAGACGTTGGGCACGAAGCCCATGTTCTCCTCGGCCTTGCCCCACAGCTTGGCCACGTCGTCCGGCACCTCGTCGGCGCTCGGCACGGGCAGGTACGAGATCCGCGCGTCATCTCCCATGACGGCAGGTTAGCCCCGCGGAGCCGCGGGGCGAGCGGTGCGAGGTGGGCGGCATACCCAACCGCTCGTATGCCGCTCAGCCGGCTCCGCGGTAACCCTCCGAAGCGCGCGGGGCTCGTCAGCATAAGCAGCGCTTATGCTGGAGACATGATCGACGCAGCAGGCCTTCGCGTCATGAAGGCCATCGCCGAGGCCGGCAGCTTCACCGGAGCCGCGAACGCCCTCGGGTTCAGCCAGCCGGCCATCTCGCAGATGGTGCGGCGCCTCGAGCAGCGGACGGGCACCATCCTCGTCGAGCGCTACGGACGGCAGGTCCGGCTGACCGAGGCGGGCGAGGTGCTGGCGCGTCACGCGGTCGGCGTGCTCGCGGCCCTCGACGCCGCCGAGGAGGAGATCACGGCGATCGCCGGACTGCGTGCCGGGCGCGTCCGGCTCATGGCGTTCCCCAGCTCCTCGGCGACTCTCGTGCCCAAGGCACTGGCGATCCTCAAGGAGCGCCACCCGGACGTGACGATCCACTTCACCGAGGCCGAGCCGCCGGAGTCGCTCGCCGCCCTGCGGGCCGGTGACTGCGACGTCGCGGTCGCCTTCGCCTACGAGGGGATGGACCTCGGGGAGATCGAGGAGGACCTGTCCGCCCTCGTGACCCACAGGCTGCTCGACGACGAGGTGCGCCTCGCCGTGCCGCGCGACCATCCGCTCGCCAAGGAGCGCGTCGCCCACATGTCGGACTTCTCGTCCGAGGAGTGGATCGCCGGCTGTCCGCGCTGCCGCGGCCACCTGCTCTCCCTCGCCGGGCATGCCGGTTTCGCCCCCAACGTCGCGTTCGAGACCGAGGACTACGTCGCCGTCCTCGGTCTCGTCCGCGCCGGTCTCGGCGTCGCACTGGTGCCGGACCTCATCCTCGGCGCCGCGAAGCCCGACGAGGTGGTCACGCTCCCGCTCGAGCCGGCCTCACGGCGTCAGATCCTCGCGGTGACGACCCCGGACCTGCAGCGGGTGCCGGCCGTGCACGCCGCGATCACCGCGCTGTGCGAGGCGGCTGGTGTGCCGGCGCCGCAGCCGCAGGAGCCGAAGGCACCCGCGCCGGCCTGATCCGGAGCGGCCGGCCATCGCGGGGGCGGAATAGCGCTGCGTGCCGAAACGTAGAGTGAACTGTGTCCGAGTCCCGTCCTGTCGTCACCGCTCGTCTGGCCACCTCCCGCGCCCTGCCGCTCGAGACGACGGACCTCGGCACGCTGGACGACCTCGTCGACCTCGTCAGTGCCGGGGGAGTGGTCGTCCTCTCGGGGGCTGGCATCTCGACGGATTCCGGCATCCCCGACTACCGGGGCCCGGACGGGACCCGGCGGGTCGAGCCAATGACGTACGGCCAGTTCGTCGGCTCCAGCGAGGCCAGGCGGCGCTACTGGGCGCGCAGCTACATCGGCTGGCAGCGCTTCAACGCGGCCCGACCCAACAGCAACCACCGCCACGTCGCGGCCCTCGAAAGGTCCGGCTACGTCGACGTGGTCATCACCCAGAACGTCGATGGGCTTCACCAGGCGGCCGGCAGCCAGGACGTCCTCGAGCTGCACGGGTCGCTGGACCGGGCCGTCTGTCTGACGTGCGGCGAGGTGACCTTGCGCGAGGCACTGCACGAGCGGATGACCGAAGCCAACCCCGGCTTCATGGAGCGGTTCGCCCGGGCCGCGCATGCGGTCGGTTCACAGTGGGGTGAGCAGGTGCGCCCGGACGGCGACATCGTCCTTGCCGACGAGCTCGTTGCCTCCTTCCATGCCCCACGCTGTCTCGTCTGTGGGCGTGACACCGTGAAGCCGGACGTCACCTTCTTCGGCGAGTCGGTGCCGAAACCCCTTGTCGAGGAATGCTTTCGGCTCGTCGAGGCGGCCGGCGCCCTGCTCGTGCTCGGCTCGTCGCTCGCGGTGATGAGCGGCTACCGCTTCGTGCGCCGTGCCCGTCAGGTCGGCGTCCCGGTGGCGATCGTCACGCAGTCCGCGACCCGCGGCGACGCCGACGCGACGATCCGCATCCACGCCCCCCTCGCGCCGACGCTCGGCGCGCTCGGCGCGGCCCTCGAGCACTGAGCGGTATGCCGCTGAGCTCAGTGGCCGTGGGCGCTTCGTCCTGCTGCCGCTGAGGACCGCAGGACCTTGGCCATCGGCTTGCCCTTGGCCAGCTCGTCGACGAGCTTGTCCAGGTAGCGGATCTTCTGCATCAACGGGTCCTCGACGTCCTCGACCCGCACCCCGCAGACCACGCCGGTGATCAGCGAGGCGTTCGGGTTGAGCCGCGCCTCGGCGAAGAAGTCCTCGAAGGTCGTGCCGGCAGCCAGGTGTGCATTCAAGGCCGACTGGTCGAAGCCCGTGAGCCACCCGATCACCTCGTCGAGCTCGGCCCTGGTGCGACCCTTCCGCTCGACCTTCGTGACGTAGTGGGGGTACACCGACGCGAAGCTGGTGCTGAAGATCCGGCTCATCCTCGGGAGCGTAGCCGTCGTTGCGTTGGTGTGTAGGACACGGCGCAGGACCGAGCGTCCTCGGCGATCGCCGCCGCCCAGCCCGGCCGCCTGACAGTATGGAGGGGTGGTCCGGGGGGACGTCAGCGAAGCCGTCGCCACCTGTCGCAGGTCGGGGCTCTCGGGATGGGCGCTGGTCGATGAGGCGGCACGGTTGGTGAGCCTGCAGTTCGCGAGCTACTCGGTGCTGCACCCGTGGGAGTCACCGGACAAGGCATTCCAGCGGAGGCGAGGCTATTGCCTCCAGTACAACGGCGCCCTAGCAACGATCCTGCAGCAACTGGGCGTTCGGCCTTGGCTGGTGTTCGCGGAACGGGTCCAATTCGACGACGGGCCGGCTTGGTCGCTTGGCCACACGTGGGTGCGAGCCCGCATTGAGAGCGAGGTTCGTGACGTCTGCGCCCGATCAGTGGAGAACCGCGCCGGCTCTGTGCACTTCACCCCGATCGGCCCGTCCGCCAGCTCGGTGGCGTCGTGCGTGTGACGAGCGCAATGGGTTCTTACGGCGCGGCCCTCGCTGCGCTGACACGTGCGAGACTCCGCCGGGAACCACGACCGGAGTGGGTCGAGCATCCTCGCTGAGACGGCGCGTGGGGGCCGGTCGCCAACGGGAGTCGCTGGCGCCGAGGTGCAGGCAGGGTGGCCCAAGGGCCGATGAGCTGCTCTGGTGGATGGTCGAGGCTCAGACGCGGCGCAGGACCGCCGTGACCTTCCCGAGGATCGTCGCGTGGTCACCATCGATCGGGTCGTAGGCCTCGTTGTGGGGAAGCAGCCAGACGTGGCCGTCCTTGCGCTTGAAGGTCTTGACGGTCGCCTCGTTGTCGAGCATCGCGGCGACGATGTCGCCGTTGTCGGCGGTCGGCTGCTGCCGGACGACCACCCAGTCGCCGTCGCAGATGGCCGCGTCGACCATGGAGTCGCCCTGGACCTTGAGGAGGAAGAGCTGGCCCTCGCCGACGATCTGCTTCGGCAGCGGGAAGACGTCCTCGACGACCTCCTCAGCCGTGATCGGGACGCCGGCGGCGATCTTGCCGAGAACCGGAACGTAGGACGCGGCCGGGCGTGCGTCGCCGGAGTCGGTCTCGTCGTCGTAGGACGGTCCGAGCGGGACCGCGGCGCCGCCGCGGTAACCGAGCGCGTCCGGGCTCGCGTCGGGGGAGACGACCTCGAGGGCCCGCGGACGGTTGGGGTCGCGGCGCAGGTAGCCCTTGGCGACGAGCGCGTTCAGCTGGTGCGAGACACTGGAGGAGCTGGCCAGGCCGACCGCATCCCCGATCTCGCGCATGCTGGGCGGGTAGCCGCGGCGGTCGACGGAGTCGCGGATCACCTCGAGAACGCGACGCTGACGAGCGGTCAGCCCGTCACCTCGGTCGCGGTCGGGAAACTGCGTCACGTCGGCCATTGCATCCCCTTCGTCGCGGCCACCGAGCCGGTCCGGTCCTGCCTTTGGGGCGCTTCTGCGCGGCCGTCGGGAGGCACTGTCGGTGGTGGCTGGTGGAGTGTCTCGTGTGAGAGCAGCGTACGAGGTTCGAACACCGAAGCCAAACATTTGTTCGAGGCGTGTCTCGACATTGTCGGCGGACCGTGTTAGAAATCGTACAAGCGTTCGATCGAACAGCTGTTCGCCCAGTCAGCCACCCGCTGTCTGGGCGCACGGCCCCGAAATGAGACCGACAGAGGAGGACCCCATGAGCGCCATGACTGTGCAGCCCATGCTCGAGCCGAGGGGCGACGCCTGCGCGGACCGGCCGCGTCTTGTGCTCGTGCCGACCGGCACTGATGCACGTGGGTTCGCTCGCACGGCCCCCACGGGACCGGTCCGACTCACGCGCCGCGGCCGACTTGTTCTCACCCTGATGGCGCTCGCTGTCCTGCTCGCCCTCGGCTTCAGCGCGACGAGCGCCTTCGCCGCCGCTCCGACCCAGACGCACACGGTCACGGTCGAGGCGGGGCAGACGCTGTCCGAGATCGCGGCGAGCCAGCTGCCTGCCCTGTCGCTCGGTGACGCGATCGTCGAGATCCAGGTGGCGAACGGGCTCTCGACCGATCAGGTGCACGCCGGTCAGACCCTGGCGATTCCCGCCGGCTGACCTCCTCAGAACGGCCGCGTTGGCTCCACCTTCAGCGGCTCGGTGGGCGGCGCATCGACCCCGCTGACCACCACGGACGCCACCCCAGCTCCCTGGGGTGGCGTCCTCTTCTCGTTGCCCGGACACGCCACCGCTTGCATGGCCCGCCAAAGTGCACGGTCGATCGGGAAAGCGCACGGTCGATCGGGAAGAGCGCACGGTCGATCGGGAGAAGGGCACGGTCGATCGGGAGAAGCGCACTGTCGATGGTGGGAATTGGCTTGTCGATCCGGGGGTGTGGATGGGGACGGGCGCCAATCGGCTTGGGGGCGTAGCGTCTTGCATGGGGGCAGGCAGGAGAGACAAGGTGAAGTACACCGTCGACCCCCACGCCCTCAACGCAGCCGCGGACGGCATTGCCCGCGCGCTGGACCTCGTTGCCGCCGTCCGCATCGACGAGGACCTGCAGCCGCTGACCCACGCCTTCGCCGGCGGCGTCACGGTCGCACGGCTCAAGGCGACCACGAACCTCTGGGACGTACACCTCGCCGGAGCACGGGCTCAGCTGCGCATCCTCGGCACTGCCATGGTCGAGGCGGCGGACGGCTACGGCGGGCTCGAGTCGCTGACCGCGCAGCAGCTCGGCAGGGCAGGGACGGGGCGGCGGCCGTGACCGAGCTGTCGATCGGCGACATCCGGTGCTTCCGGCCGGCCCTCGCGTTGCAGGCCGGCGACCGCATCGACCTGGAGCGCCGGCGCATCGGGCAGGCCATAACTCAGCTGCTCGCCAGCAGGCCCCACACGTCGGCGTGGAGCGGACCGGCCGCCCTCGCCGGCTTCACCCGGAGCGCCGAGGCGACCCGGGTGCTCGGCGACCTCGCGAACCGGCTCGGCGTCACGGCACAGGTCCTCGCGCACCTCGCCGACCGGATGCAGACCTGCCTCGACCTGGTCCGGCATGCGGACCTCCGGGCCGCCGACGGCGGAGGCTGGCTCAACCACGAGGGCCAGCTCTTCCTGCCCCAACCACCCGCCTATCTCGACCCGGTCCTCGTCGCGCACCATGCCAAGCGGGAGGCCTTGCTGCGCGAGGAGATCGACCGCGACCTGCGTCAGGCCGAGAGCCTTGCTCGGCAAGCGGACCACGAGCTGGTCGCACGCCTCACCGGCGCGGCCCGAGGAGCGGCAATGATGTCGATGCCCGGCGCGGCACGCCTGCCGCTCCCGATCCCACCACCCAGGCGCCAGACCGACCATGTCGACCCGGCCGCAGCCTTCGCCAACGCCGCCTGGTGGCGCGCCCTGACAGCCGAGGAGAGGGCCCGCACCATACGAGAGCACCCTGAATGGGTCGGACCACGGGACGGGCTGCCCGGGTGGGCGCGGCACCGGGCGAACCTCGCGCTCCTCACCCGCCTCGAGATCGCCGCCGGCACCGAGCTCGCCGCCGTCGAGGACCACCGCTACGGCAGCCAGGTGGCGAAGCGTGAGGACCGCCGGTGGAAGACCCAGCGGGTCGAGTCGCTCCGCATCGTCAGGGAGGTCATGTCCCAGCGCGACGGGGTGCCCAGACAGCTGCTCCAGGTCGACGACGCCGGCCCCATCGTCCGGGCCGCCATTGCGATCGGCGACGTCGATACGGCCGAGCACGTCGCGACCCAGGTGGGCGGGTTCACGACGACGGTGGGGGGCTCCCTGCGGCGCCTCGACCGGGAGTCGAAGGAGATGCGGGACGAGGCGGACTCGCTGACCGTGGGCGAGGTGGCGGTGGTCAACTGGCTGGGCTACCCGGCACCGCAGTGGGCCGGGGTGGCGACGCCGGGTGCGAGCGTCCTCGGTGAGGCGATCTCGAGCGGCTACGCCGACGACCTTGCGAGCTTCCTCAATGGGCTGGACGCAGCCCGTGACTCGCCGGTGCACTCCACGCTCTGGGCGCACTCCTACGGCAGCAACATCGCCGGACACGCGCTGCTGAGGACGGTGGCCGTCGACGACGTCGTGCTCTTCGGCTCGCCCGGGGTGCCGTTCCGCAAGGTCGAGGACGTCGGTCTGAAGCCCAATGCCCTCAACGTCCTCGCGGCCCCCGACGACTGGATCCCCAAGGCAGGTCCGCTCCTCCTCGGGACACCGCCACTGGCCGTGCCCGGTGCCCGCCGCCTCGCGACCCTCCACGTCAAGGGGATGCCGAACGATCTGCGCACCGCCGCGGGCCACTCGGAGTACCGGGCAGCCGGCACCCTGTCGCGGCGAAACCTCGTGGCCGTCGCGGCCGGGCGTCCGGACCTCATCATCCGGCCCGGCCCAGAGGAGGGCCGGCCCACCGGCGGCGTCCAGGGGCCCAGTCCCACTGCGACAGGACCGGTCCCCTTGGCGCCGTCGGCATCATGAACGCCGGCGCAGGCCAGCGACGACGCCCGGTGCCCACCGGTGAGCCGGTTGGGGCACCCGGGCGTGACCGCGAGCTCAGCCGGCGTAGCGGAAGGCGATCCGCTCACGCCGCAGGAAGCCGCCCCGGGTGAGTCGCCAGATGACCCGCACCGGCAGGCCGGCGTCCGCGACGACCCGAGCCTGGATGCTGACGGGCAGCTCGTGCATGATCCACGGGACCATCGCGATCGCCAGGGCCGGCGCGACGCCGGTGCGGAAGCTCTGCTCCTCGATCGTGGCCCACTCCTCCGGGGAGAGGTACTTCTGGATGAGCGCGATCGCCTCGCTCTCCTCGTGGGCGAGGTGACGTCCGAGGCTCTCGACGGCTGCGCGGAGCGTCGCGGCGAGGTCGGCGCGCACGCCGCCGTCAGCCGTGAGCGCGAGCGTCCGGTATGCCGCTGTGCTCGCTGCGAGCATCGGGTCGATCTCGCTGTGCTCGGCTTCCATGGCCTCGAGCACGGCTCGCTCGCACTCGGCGGCGCGGTCCATCAGCACCGGCCAGACGCCGGTGTCCTCGCCACGGTGGTGGTGGTGCAGGACGGCGGAGAAGTGGTCCCACCGGTTTGCGAGGGCCTGCCAGGTCATGCGGTCGGTCACCGGCGTGCGTTCGGCCGCGGCCGCGAAGGCGCGCAGGTCGCGCCGGAACGCGTGGTGGACGACATACATCATCGTCATGTCGATCGGGCCTTGGGGGGCGGCCGCCTGGCCGGGCAGCATCGGCTGGGTCGGCCAGGCGGGTGAGGTCGTCTCGTGGAGGGTCATGCGTCGGTCCTTCTCAAGTGTCCGCGCCACCCCGATGGGGAGGCATGCGACGAGAAGGAGGTGAGCGGCATACCCCCTGATACGTCCCGGGCAGAAGTCGTCCGATGTGGGCGCTATGCACCCCAGGACGCCTGGGTCCCGCCGACCCGCTCCGCCGAGACCCGCTCGAAGTAGCCCGACGCGCGATACGCCGCCACCGGGTCGCGCGGCAGGCCTCGCTGCTCCCGGCGGTCGGCGAGCACCTCGCGGACATCCGTGCGGAAGGCGTCCATGAGGATGCCGTTGGCCGCAAGGACGTCGCCGCTCTGCTGGGCCTGGCGCAGGGCCTCGTGGTCGACGATGAGCGCCTTGGCGAGGGCCTCCTCGACGTTGAGGACCGACCGCAGCTGTCCCTCGACCTTGGGCTCGATGTTGTGGCACTGGTCGAGCATGAAGTTGATGCCGGAGGACGGCCGGTGGCCGTCCTGCTGGACGATCTCGTGCAGGATCCGGAAGAGCTGGAAGGGGTCGGCCGACCCCACCATGAGGTCGTCGTCGGCATAGAAGCGGGAGTTGAAGTCGAAGGCGCCGAGCCGCCCGGCTCGTTGGAGCATGGCCACGATGAACTCGATGTTCGTGCCGGGCGCGTGGTGGCCGGTGTCGAGGACGACCGTCGCTCGCTCACCGAGCGCGACGCAGTGCACGTAGGACGTGCCCCAGTCGGGGATGTCCATGTGGTAGAACGCCGGCTCGAACAGCTTGTACTCGAGGAGCAGCCGCTGGTCCTCGTCGAGGAGGGCATAGATCTGGGCGAGGGAGTCGGCGAGCCGGTCCTGCCGCGCCCGGATGGAGTCCTGCCCCGGGTAGTTCGTGCCGTCCGGCAGCCAGAGCTTGAGGTCGGTGGAGCCGGTGGCGCGCATGATCTCGATGCACTCGGCGTGGTGCGCGATCGCCTTGGCACGCACGGCCTCGTCGGGGTGGCAGAGCGAACCGAGCCGGTAGCCGTCGTCCTGGAAGAGGTTCGAGTTGATCGCCCCGATCCGGACGCCCTCGTTCTTGGCGTGGGCGACGAGTCGCGGCCAGTCGTCGACCCGGTCCCACGGGATGTGGAGCGAGACACGAGGTGCGAGGCCGGTCAGGTGGTTGACCTCGGCGGCGTCGGAGATCTTCTCGAAGGGGTCGCGGGGGACACCGGGGCTGCCGAAGACCTTGAACCGTGTGCCGGCGTTGCCGAAGGCCCAGGAGGGCAGCTCGATCGAGAAGTCGTCGAGCTCGTCCAGGCGGCTCATGTGGGTCATGGCTGGCTCCTCTGCTCTTCGTAGCGGGTGCGGATGAACTCCCGGGCCGACCGGGCCAGCTGCATGCCGTCGGACCAGGTGTTGCGCCAGATGGCGAGGTTCGAGGACAGGGTGGGGTGCACGACCTCCGAGGAGAACGACTCGAAGGTCATGACCCCGTCGTAGCCGACATCGTGCAGCGCCGTGAAGAACTCGTCCCACGGGATCGAGCCCGTCCCGAGCGCGCCGCGGTGCGACTCGCCGAGGTGGACGTAGCCGAGCCGCCCGGCCGCGGCGGCGGCCTGGACCGCGTCGGTGAACGACACCTCCTCGATGTTCATGTGGTAGACGTCGAGGTGTGCCACGACGTTGTCCCGGCCGACCTCGTCGATGAAGGCGAGCGTCTGGGCGGTCGTGTTGAGCACGTTCGTCTCGTAGCGGTTGCAGAACTCCAGGCCCAGCGTGATCCCGCTCGCGGCCGCCTCGTCCGCGAGCCACGCGATCGACTCGACGGAGTTGGCCCGGCCCTGCTCCGTGACCGGCGCCGCATAGCGCCCGAGCTTGGAGAAGATCACGCCACCGAGGTATCGCCCGCCGACGTCACGGGTCAGGTGCAGGGCGTCGAGCAGCAGTGCTCGTCCGCGCTTGACGATGGCGGGGTCCTCGCTCGAGACATCGGTGTCCTCGCCGAGGCCCAGCGACACGCCGACCCCGAGGTCGTGCTCGGCGAGGAGCCGGGCGGTCAGGTCCGCGTCGAAGGTCGCCGGGTCGAGGGCGGCCAGCTCGATGAGGTCGAAGCCGGCCTCCTTCGTCGAGGCGATGGCCCGCCTCGCCTCCGCCTCGCTCCAGCCGCCTACCCAGACGAGGGCGTGGATCCCGTAGGGGTTGCTCGTGGTACGCACTGGCTGCGCTGTCATCTGCCCCTCCTCAGCGCAGGAAGCCCTGCGGCACACCGGAGTCCACCGGCACGATGAGCCCGGTCGTGACGGGGAAGGCGTCCCCGGTCAGCGCGACGACGGCGCTCGCGACGTGCTCGGGCAGGACCTCCTCCTTGAGGACGGTCCGTTGGGCGTAGTACTTGCCGAGGTCCTCCTCGGCGACGCCGTACGTCTTGGCGCGGGACGCGCCCCACCCACCGGAGAAGATGCCCGACCCGCGCACGACCCCGTCGGGGTTGACGCCGTTGACCCGCACGTGGATCTCGCCCAGCTCGGCCGCGAGCAGGCGCACCATGTGGGCCTGCGCCGCCTTGGCCGACGAGTAGGCGATGTTGTTCGGCCCGGCGAAGACCGCGTTCTTCGAGGCGATGATGACGATGTCGCCGCCGAGCTCCTGGGCCCTGAGGACCGGCTCGACGGCCTTCGTCACGAGGAACGACCCGCGCGGCATGATCCGGTACTGCAGGTCCCAGTCCTCGGCGCTTGTGTCAGCGACGGAGCCAGCTCGGGTGATGCCGGCGTTGTTCACGACCAGGTCGACGCCGCCGAAGGCGAGCACCGCCTCGGCGACCGCGGAGGCCACGGCCTCGCCATCGGTGACGTCGACGGCGACCCCGACGGCACGATCCGGTCCACCGAGCTCGGCGGCGACGTCGGCGACCTTGTGCTCGTCGAGGTCCGCGACGACGACGTTCGCCCCGTCAGCAGCCAGTGCCCGGGCCGTCGCGAGGCCGATCCCGGACGCCCCACCCGTGACGAACGCGACCCGTCCCGCGTGCGCCTTCGGCTTGGGGCGCCGCTGCAGCTTCAGCTCCTCGAGGATCCAGTACTCGACGCGGAACTTCTCGGCCTCGTCGACTGGCTGGTACGTCGAGACCCCCTCGGCGCCGCGCATGACGTTGATGGCGTTGACGTAGAACTCGCCCGCGACCCGGGCCGTCTGCTTGTCGGCGCCGAAGGAGAACATGCCGACGCCGGGCACGAGGATGATCGCCGGTGCGGCGCCGCGCATGGCGGGGGAGTCCGGCTCCTTGTGCCGCTCGTAGTAGGCGGCGTACTCCTCGCGGTACTCGTCCTCCAGCTCGTGCAGCCTCGTGACGACCTCATCGAGGGGTGCATCGGGAGCGGTGTCGAGCAGGAGCGGGCGCACCTTGGTGCGCAGGAAGTGGTCGGGGCAGCTGGTGCCGAGGTGGACGAGGCGGTGGGTCTTCTCGCGGGCGAGGAAGTCGAGGACGACCTCGGAGTCGGTGAAGTGGCCCACCTGCCGCCCGTCGCGCGACGCCACGGCGCGCAGGTAGGGGAAGAGGGCGGCGGCCCGGGCCCTGCGCTCCTGCGTCGGCAGGGGAGCGCGCGACTCGTCATGGGCACCGAACGGCTCTGCGACAGAATGCTGCTCGATGTAGTCGGCCGCCTCCCGGATGATGCGCAGCGACCGCTCCTCGACCTCCTCGCTGGTGGTGCCCCACGCCGTCAGGCCGTGGCCACCCAGGACCGCGCCGATGACGCCGTCCCGGGCGGCCCGGTCGCGCATGTCCCGGCCGAGCTCCCACCCGGGTCGCTTCCACGGAACCCACTCGACGGCGCCACCCCAGATCTCGCGGACGAGCCGCTCGCCATCGGCCGCGGTCGCCAGCGCGATGACGGCGTCGGGGTGCAGGTGGTCGACGTGTCGCTGCTCGACAAGGGCGTGCATCGGGGTGTCGATCGAGGGCGCCGCCCCGCCGGGACCGTGGCTGCAGTACGAGAAGAGACCGACCATCTCGTCCTCGTGCTCGACGCCGCGGTAGACCTTGTCGAGGGCGACGAGGCAGTCCCGCTCGAGGACTGCCAGACCCTCCGGCTTCAGTGTGCCGAGGTCGCCGCCGGAGCCCTTGACGTAGAGCAGGTCGACCGGGTCACCGGTGGCAGGGCTCGTCACGGTCACCTTGGCGGAGGTGTTGCCGCCGCCGTAGTTCGTCACCGTCGGGTCCGAGCCGAGCCGGTTGCTCCGCTCCAGCAGCTTCTGGACCTCTGCGGGCAGGTCAGTCCGGGTGGGGTTCTCGGTCATCGGTGTTCCTTCTCTCGAGGGAGTGGGTCAGAGGGTGGGAGCGGGCACGGCCGGGAGCTCGTGCCCGGACTCGGCCAGCAGGCGGCGGAAGCGCTCCCACAGCTCCGCCGCGGCGGCGCTGGTGCGGGGGTCGGGCCGGACGGGTGCGGGGCGGGGGACGAGCCGGTCGACCACGCTGGCCAGCGTCTCGCCCGTCGCGCCGGCGGCCGCCAGCAGCGCCGCACCCACGGCGCTCCCGGCTCCCATGACGAGGACGACGTCGTCGTCACCGCCGGCGACGGCGGGACCGACGAGAGCCGCCCGGATCGAGTTCCACACCGGGCTCCGGCTGCCGCCACCGGCGAGGACGTGCCGGCGGGAGCGCACCCCGAGGGCGGCGAGGCGCTCGAGCCCGAGCCGCTCGACGAGGGCGACACCGTCGAGGACGGCTCGGTAGGCGTCGACGTCGCTGCGGGGCGCGGCGGAGAGCAGGTCGCTCATCGCGGGGTCGGGCACGGGGAAGCGCTCCCCGTCCCTCGTCAGGGGATAGCGCACCACGGTCGACGGGCCGTGGGCGGCCGCCGCCGCGTCCAGGGCGGGCGCGTCCCGGGTCCGGAACTCGGCGGCCAGGACCCCGCCCCCGGAATTCGAGGCGCCGCCCGGCCAGAACCGGCCGTCCGGGCCCACATGCGAATAGACGGCGCCGTCCGGAGTGGAGACGTCCGTCGCGCTGACGGCCTTGAGGACGAGCGTCGTGCCGAGGACGCCCATCGTGTCGCCCTCGTGCACCGCGCCGGCGCTGATCTGTGCCGTGCAGCCGTCCGTCATGCCGGCGACGAGGAGGACGCCGCTCGGCAGGCCGAGCCGGGAGGTGACGCCGGGCTCGACGGTGCCGACGACGGTGCCCGGCCCGACGAGGTCGGGCAGACGGTCCCGAGGCACCCCGGTCGCCTCGAGCAGCGACGCGTCGAAGTCCTTGCCGGGGAGGCGGATTCCCGCCTTGAGCCAGTGGGACGTGTCGCCGGCCACGACGTGCCCCGCGAGGGCCGAGAGGGCGACGTCGGCGGTCGTGAGGAGTCGGGTGTCGGGAACCTCGTCGAGCAGCAGGCGCGCGCGGCCGAGGGCCGGGGCGCGCTGTGCGGCCGGCGCGTCGAGCACCGCTGCGGCGCTCGTGTCGTCGTAGAGCCGCGCCGGGCCGAGCGGTCGCCCGGCTGGGTCGGTCGGCACGATCGTCCCCGAGGTGCCCGTGACGCTCACGGCGCGGACGGGTGGTGCGCTGGGAGGCAGCTCACGGCATACCTCCTCGACGAGCTGGAGTGTGACGTCGCCGTATGCCGCTGTCTGCCGTGACTGCCCACCCTCGCTCCGTGCCGGGCGGGGAAGGTCCCGACGGGACATGGCGAGGACCGCCCCGGTCCGGGCGTCGAGCGCCACGCACCGGCCGGCGGCGGTGGCCAGGTCGATGCCGAGGACGGTGCCGTGGGGCGCCATCTCAGCCTCGGCTCCGGGTGCGGGGGAGGAGAGCGGCCGCCACAGCGGCGAGGTCGGGCACGCTGAGGTCGGCCTCACCGAGCTGGTCGGCGGTGGGCTGCGGGGGCGCCTCGCCACGGGTCACCCAGACGGTGCCCATGCCGAGCGCCCGCGCCGGGCGCACGTCGGTGTCGAGACGGTTGCCGATGTGGACGGCGTGGGCGGCGTCCGTGCCGGCCTCCTCCAGGGCCCACTCGAAGAACTCGCGGCTCGGCTTCTCGTGGCCGACGAGCGCGGAGATGCCCCAGATGTCGATGAAGTCGGCGAAGCCGTCGCGGCGCAGTGCCTCGATGGTGGCCGCCTCCTGGTTCGCCACGACGCCGAGCAGGACATGGCCGTGCAGGGCCTTGAACAGCTCCAGCGCGTCCGGGTAGGCCGAGCCGGGCGGGTGGACCCAGTGTCGGCCGGTCCGCTCGTGCAGCTCGTGCCGCAGGGACTCGTCCCCGAGGAGCTCCCGCGCCAGGGTGCGGCGCAGGCCGCCCGCCTGGGTGGCGCGGACGGCGTCGTAGATCTGCTCGAAGGCGCCGCGGTCGACCGGCCCGAGTCCGCGCTCGGCCTGGAGGTCGTCGAGGCCGGCGAGGACCGCGGACGTGAAGTTGTCGTCCGGGTAGATCGGGCCGCCGACGTCGCAGAAGACGACGTCGATCCGCTCCGGGAGGGTCACGCGCTCACCGCCCCCGCGCCAGGTTGGTGCGCCGCTCGGCGACGTCGTCACGGGCGAAGAACTTGGCGACGTCGGCGGCGCTCAGGGGAGCGACGCCCCCGACGGACAGCGCGGCGGTGCGCACCCGGGCGCCTTTGACCGCCATCAGCGACACCGCCTCGACGCCCGCGGTGGTCGGCGCCAGGGCGACGATGCCGTGGTTGCCGAGCAGGACCAGCTGGGGGAGGCGGCCGTGCACCCCGACGTACTCGCGCAGCCTCGCGTCATACAGCCGACCGAGGTCGATCCCCGGCGTCGCGTAGGGGACATAGAGGGGGTGCCCGATGACGACCGCCTCGTCGGAGTAGACGATCCGGGCCCAGGCGTCCGCGGCGTGGACGCTCGCGAGGAGGCCGACGACGTCGGTGGGGTGGGTGTGCCCCACGAACCGCATGCCGCCCACCTCCCTCGCGAGCCGTGCGACCGCAGCGTGCACGAGGGTCTCGATGGAGCCCCGACGGGGCCTGCCGTCGGCACGCGGCGCGTCCTCGGCCACGAGCACGGCGGTCAGGTCGGCCTGCGTCGCGCTCGGGTCGTCGACGAGGGCCATCACCTCGTCGACGTCGACGAGGACGAAGTCGTCCTTGGTGGAGCTGGCGAGGTTCGCCCCGGACGCCTTGACGACGAGGCGTCCGTCGTCGAGCAGCTCGGACGTGTTGCCCTCG
>DASSTN010000027.1:0-7594 GCA_035707905.1 Intrasporangium sp. | reverse complement strand
CGGGGGCGCAGGCCGCTCGCGGCCGTGAGCTCCCGAGGGTTCAGATCTTGGCGACCTGGCTGAAGGACAGCTCGACCGGCGTCTCGCGGCCGAAGATCGACACGAGGACCTTGAGCTTCTGCGACTCGGGGATGATCTCGGAGATCGTTGCGGGCAGCGTCTCGAAGGGGCCCTCCATGACGGTGACCGACTCGCCGACCTCGAAGTCGACGACCGCAGGCTGCTTGGCGGCCGCGCCCGAGGCGGCGGCGCCTGCGGGGACCTTGGCCCCCTGGGCGGCCGGGATCGTGGGTGCGAGCATCGTGACGACCTCGTCGAGCGAGAGCGGCACGGGCTGGTGGGCGTTGCCGACGAAGCCCGTGACACCCGGCGTGTGGCGCACGGCGCCCCAGCTCTCGTCGGTCAGGTCCATCCGGACGAGGACGTAGCCGGGCATCCGGACGCGTCGGACGAGCTTCTTCTGCCCGTTCTTGATCTCGGTCACCTCTTCCATGGGGACCTCGATCTCGAAGATGTAGTCCTCCATGTTGAGGGTCTGGATGCGCGTCTCGAGGTTGGTCTTGACGCGGTTCTCGTAGCCGGCGTACGAGTGCACGACGTACCACTCGCCGAACTTGCTGCGCAGGTCGCGCTTGAACGCCTCGACGGGGTCCTCATCGGCCTCGGCGACATCGCCCTCTGCCACGTCACCCTGGTCCGCGACAGGTGCGGCCTCGTCGGAGACAGGTGCGGCCTCGTCGGCGACGGGTGCGGCCTCGTCGGCGACCTCGGGCTGGGCCTGCTCGGCGTCGTCCTCGGCCGACAGGGCGCTCTGGTCCACGGCGTCGTCCTGCTCGACGGGAGTCGCCGCCTCGTCGGCATCGACCTCGTGGTCGGTGACGTCTGGCTCGGCGTGGACGCTCTCGGCGGCGTACTCGTCGGACACGGTTGACCTACTTCCTGGCTATCGGTTCAGCCTGCGCGGCTGGTTGGGCATCGGGCCTGGCCCGTCAGAGGACCTTCCCCGTGAAGGCCCAGCTGATGAGCTTGCTCCACACGAAGTCCAGGCCGGACACCACCGCCATGATCACCAGCACGAACACGATGACGACCGTCGTGTAGCGCACGAGCTCGGGGCCTGTCGGCCTGACGACCTTGCGCAGCTCGTCGAGGATCTGCCGGATGAACAGGGCGATGGCGCCATAGAAGCGCGACACCGGATTGCCGCGACGTGCCCGGCCGGTACGGCCAGTCCCGCGCTTGGCGCTCGTTTCGGTCACGCTTCCTACTTTCTGCCAGCACACCTGATGCGCAGGGCAAGAGGGACTCGAACCCCCAACCGCTGGTTTTGGAGACCAGTGCTCTACCAATTGAGCTATTGCCCTACACCGACACCGTTGGGTGGAGCCGGTGGGACGGCATGCGACAGCATGGCCAGCGTCAACCGTCCGAGGGAAGATCATACGGGACGATCCGGCCCCGAGGCGAACCGGCGCGAACCAGTGGGTGGTCCGCCGGGATCCGGACGGCGGGAACCGTGGCCGACCCGGAGTGGGAGGATCGGCGGGTGACATCCTCGCGTTCCCCCCTCGAGTCCCTGTCCGACGAGCAGCTGGCTGCCTTCCTGGCCGACCAGCAGCAGGCCTACGCGGAGCTGCAGGCGAAGGGCCTGCGGCTCGACCTCACCCGCGGCAAGCCCTCCTCCGCACAGCTCGACCTGTCGGACGAGCTGCTCAAGCTGCCGACGACGACGAAGGACCGGGCCGGAACCGACGTGCGCAACTACGGCGGCCTCGAGGGCCTGCCCGAGCTGCGGGAGATCTTCGCGGAGCTGCTCGGGGTCGAGCCGGCGCAGGTCGTCGTCGGGGGCAACTCGAGCCTGACCCTGATGTACACCGTCGTCGTCGACTTCCTCCTCTTCGGCGGCGTCGAGTCGCCGCGGCCGTGGTCGCAGGAGGAGAAGGTCCGGTTCATCTGCCCGGTCCCGGGCTATGACCGGCACTTCGCGCTGCTCGAGGAGCTCGGCATCGAGATGGTCAACGTCGAGATGCACGAGGACGGCCCCGACATGGACGCCGTCGAGGCCCTCGTCCGCGACGACCCGAGCGTCAAGGGCATCTGGATCGTGCCGACCTATGCCAACCCGAGCGGTGCGGTCGTCTCGCAAGAGGTCGGCGCCCGGCTCGCCTCGATGCCGACGGCGGCCCCCGACTTCACGATCTTCTGGGACAACGCCTACGCCTTCCACCACCTCACCGAGGAGGAGACGAAGAGCGCCGACATCGTCAGCCTCAGCACGGCGGCCGGTCACCCCAACCGGCCGGTCATGTTCGCCTCGACGTCCAAGATCACGTACGCCGGAGCGGGCGTGGCCGCCCTCGCCGCTTCCGTCGACAACATCGCCTGGTTCCTGCGGCACCTCGGCAAGAGCTCCATCGGCCCGGACAAGGTCAACCACTTGCGGCACGTGGAGTTCTTCGGGTCGGCGGACGGCCTGCGGCGGCACATGCAGAAGCACCGCGAGATCCTCGCCCCGAAGTTCGCGGCCGTGGACGAGGCGCTGCGCGACGGTCTCGACGGTCTCGGGATCGCCGAGTGGAGCCACCCCCGGGGCGGCTACTTCGTCAACCTCGACGTCCTCGACGGCACGGCCTCGCGCGTCGTTCAGCTCGCCAAGGAGGCCGGCATCGCCCTCACGCCGGCGGGCTCCTCGTTCCCCTACGGACGCGACCTCCGCGACCGGAACATCCGGCTCGCCCCGACGATGCCCGTCCTCGAGGAGGTCCGCACCGCCATGGCGGGCGTCGCGACCTGTGTGGCGCTCGCCGCAGCGGAGAAGCTCATCTCTGACCGCCGAGCGGGGTAGGTAACGTCGGAACAGACGACGGGCAGCGCCCAGGATCGGAAGGAGAGCACGATGAGTGACACCCAGCCGAACGAGAACATCGAAGAGGGTCCGACGACCTACAGCGTCGACGACGAGGACCAGCTGCAGCCGGAGGACACCCTCATCGAGGAGGACGTGAACGATCCGCTCGACCGCGGCTACTCCCCGAGCGAGGCGCCCCGTGGGGTCGACGCCTTCGGCACGACGGCCCGCGAGCAGTCGGAGCAGGAGACGATCGACCAGCGGATCCTCCAGGAGGAGCCCGATCCCACGACGGCCTACGGTGCGCCCGACAACGAGAGCGGCCTCGACGACGAGGAGGACCGTGTCGGCGGTGACGACCCCGACGCGATCGATGCCGAGGACGACTGGCTGGGCGACCAGGAGGTGGGCGACAAGCGCGCCGGGCGTCTCGTGGCCGAGGACGAGGGCACGCACGAGGACACCGAGAAGGACCTGGTGGCACACGACGTCGGCATCGACGGCGCGGCGGCCTCGGCGGAGGAGGCGGCGGTCCACATCATCGGCGTGCCGGACTACGAGGAGTGACCGCCCCGGCCGGCGGGGCGCGACCGCTCGACCGCCTGCCCAAGGCGCACCTGCACCTGCACTTCACCGGCTCGATGCGGGTCGGGACGGTGCGCGACCTCGCGCACCGTCACGGCCTGCGACTCCCGGACGCCCTCCTCGAGGACTGGCCGCCCCGGCTGCGCGCCACCGACGAGCGCGGCTGGTTCCGCTTCCAGCGGCTCTACGACACGGCCCGGGCCTGTGTGCGCGGTGAGGACGACATGCGGCGCGTCGTCCGGGAGGCGGCGGAGGACGACGCGGCCGAGGGCTCCCGGTGGCTCGAGCTGCAGATCGACCCCACCTCCTACGCCCCCTTCGTCGGCGGCATCACGCCCGCCCTCGAGATCGTCCTCGACGAGGCCCGCAAGGTCTCCACGGAGGGCCGCACCGGAGTCGCCGTCATCGTCGCCGCGAGCCGGATCCGTCACCCGCTCGAGGCCCGCACGCTGGCCCGGCTGGCCGCGCACCACGCCGGCGACGGCCCGGGCCACGTCGTCGGGTTCGGGCTGTCCAACGACGAACGCCGGGGAAGCACGGAGGACTTCGCCCCTGCCTTCCGGATCGCTCAGCGCGCGGGCCTTGCCCTCGTCCCCCACGGTGGTGAGCTGCTCGGCGCGCAGGCCGTCATGGAGACGCTCGAGGCGTTGCACCCGGACCGCATCGGCCATGGCGTGCGCTCGGTCGAGGACCCCCAGGTGCTGGCCGCCGTCGCCGAGGCCGGCGTCGCCCTCGAGGTGTGCCCCGGCAGCAACGTCGCGCTCGGGGTGTACCCCTCGATCACCGAGGTCCCGCTGCGCGCCATCGTCGGCGAGGGGATTCCCGTCGCGCTCGGCGCGGACGACCCGCTGCTCTTCGGCCAACGCCTGACGGCCCAGTATGCCGCTGCCCGTGATCTCGGCCTCGACGACGCAGAGCTCGCGGCCCTGGCCCGGGACTCGATCCTCGCCAGCCGGGCCCCGGAGCACGTCCGCGGCGAGGTCCTGGCCGAGATCGAGGCCTGGCTCGCGCCGGACCCCCAGCTCGTGCCGCAGCGCGCCTGAGGTCGGCGTGGGCGCGAGTTTGCCGGGGGCGCGAGTTTGCCCTGTCTGCGCCTCCGCCCTCATGCTGGAGCGGTCATGAACACGAACTCCGCCGCTCGTCCCCTCCGCCCCGCCACCACCCACGCAGCGCTGCGCGGCGCCGCCGTCGCGCTGGCCGTCTCGCCGCTCGTCGCGCTGGCGGCCTGCTCCGGCGAGTCGCCCATCACGACGACGACGGCGACGACCACCCCCGCGACGGGCGGGGCGCCGACCTCGACGGAGACCGCCGGAACGTCGCCGACGAGCACGTCTCCGGCGCCCACGCCGACGACCCTCAACGCCAAGGGCAACATCAAGGACGACGTGCTCGGGCACGTCATCACCCCGACCAAGGTCGTCGTGAACCTGCCGTGGCCCGACAGCCACCCGATCGCCGAGGAGCACTTCGAGCTGGTCGGTGTCGAGGTCAAGGTGCAGGCGGGGTCGCGCTACTCGGCGAACGTGACGCCTGACATGTTCACCCTCAAGACGTCGGCACCCGACGCGGTGCCTGCGACGAACGAGTTCAAGGGCGCCCTGGGCAAGGAGCTCGGGACCGTGGCCCGCGGCAAGACCGCAACTGGTTGGCTCATCTTCAAGGTCGAGAAGGGCAGCGCCACAAGCCTCGAGCTGCGCTTCAACCGGCCCGCGTACGACGTGAAGACGACCGGGAAGACGATCAAGGCCAAGACGTTCGTCCTCAAGCTGGCCTGACCGAGTCTCAAGGGCTCACCAACTGTCGAGCGGTCATCTCCTGTGCCTCGAGCGGGTAGTTGGCCGCGCAAGGCCGGGCTGGGTCAGAGGGTCTCGCCGAGGAGGATCGGCTCGTTGACCAGACGGATGCCGAAGGCCTCCTCGACGCCGTCCCTCACCCGGCGGGCGAGCTCGACCACCTGGCTCGCCGTCGCTCCTCCACGGTTCGTCACGGCGAGCGTGTGCTTCGTCGAGAGGGCAGCCGGCCCCGGCAGCCCGTAGCCCTTGGCGAAGCCGGCGTGGTCGATGAGCCACGCCGCGCTCGTCTTGACCCTCCCGTCCTTCTCGACCCAGCACGGCGGGGTCGGGCCCTCGAAGCCGAGGCGCTCGGCCGCCCGCTCCGCGAACTCGTCGAACTCGTCCCTCGTGAGGATCGGGTTGGTGAAGAACGACCCGCACGACCACGTGTCGCGGTCGTCGGGGTCCAGCACCATGCCACGCCGGCGCCGCTGCTCGAGCACGGCCGCGCGGGTGTCGGCCAGCGGTACCCGGGCGCCGAGCTCGACCCCGAGCCCCCGGGCGAGGTCCGCGTAGGCGATCGGCCTCGAGAGGTCTGCGACCTCGAACTGGAAGAGCACGTCGAGCACCACCCAGCGGTCGCTGCCCTTGAACCTGGAGTGCCGGTAGGTGAAGTGGCAGTCCGGACCGGCGAAGGTGTGCACACGCTGCTCGTGACGGTCCCAGGTGCGGACCTGCGCGATCGTCTGGGCGACCTCCTGGCCGTAGGCACCGACGTTCTGCACCGGCGTCGCCCCGGCGAGCCCCGGGATGCCGCTCAACGCCTCGATCCCGGCCCATCCCTCGTCGACGGCGCGCGCCACGACGTCGTCCCAGGGCTCGCCGGCCGCGATCCGGACCATCGCCCCGCCGCAGTAGTCGGCCGAGAGCGGCTCGATGCCGTGGGTGGCGACGTGCACGACCGTGCCGGGGAAACCGGCGTCCGGGATGACCACGTTGGAGCCGCCCGACAGGAGCAGCAGCGGCTCGTCGGCGTCATCGACCTCGCGGACCGCGTCGACGAGCTCGTCGGTCGTCTCGACGGTGACGAGGCGCGCAGCCGGGCCCCCGACCCGCATCGTCGTGAGCGGGGCGAGGGGTGCGTCGAAGTCCTCGCGCATGTCCTGCGCCCCTCAGTCGAGCTGGACGACGGCGAGGGCCTTGCCGAGCACCTTCTGGCCGCCGGAGGTGACCGTCAGCTCCACGGTCGCCCGCCGGGTCTCCGCGTCGATCGTCTTGACGACTCCACCCACCTCGAGGTCCGCGCCCTCCTCGTAGGGCACGACGACCGGCTTGGTGAAGCGGACGCCGTACTCGGTCACCCGGCCCGCGTCACCGACCCAGTCGGACACCACCGTCACCGCCGCGCCCATGGTGAACATGCCGTGCGCGATGACGTCGGGCAGTCCGACGCTCTTGGCGAACCGCTCGTCCCAGTGGATACGGTTGCGGTCCAGCGAGGCCCCCGCATACTGCACGAGCCGGGCGCGGTCGACGTGGATCGTCCGGCCCGGCAGCTGGTCGCCGACGGAGACCTCGTCGAAGGCCCGGACGCCGCTCGTGGCCTCGGTCTGCTCGGTCATCACTCGCCTCCTCGGATGACGATGGTGGAGGTCGCGGTGCACACCGGCTCACCGGCCTCCGTCGCGAGCTCGGTGCGGGTCGTCACCATGGCGTGCCCGCCGGCCTCGCGGACACCGTCGACGTGCAGGGTGCCGACGATGGAGTCACCGGCGGTGAGCGGCCGGTGGTGGACGAACTTCTGCTCGCCGTGCACGACCCGGGAGTAGTCGATGCCCGCCTCCGGGTCGAGGATCAGCTGCCGGTCGCACTGCTGGGCGATGAGGACGGCGAAGGTCGGCGGCGCGATGACGTCGGCGTAACCCCTCGCCCTGGCCATCTCGCGGTCGACGTGCACGGGGTCGGCCGACCCGACGGCCTGAGCAAACTCGCGGATCTTCGCCGCACTCACCCCGTAGGGCTCCGTCGGCGGGTAGCTGCGCCCCTCAAAGTCTGCGTTCACCGGCATGCGGGGCAGCCTATCGGCCCGCCCGGGCGGCCCGTCGCGCCCCGTCGGCCGCGCACCTCAGCCCAGAGCGTACACCCGCCGGAGCGGGAGGAGTCGTATGCCGCGGGGCAGGCTCAGCGGCATACGAAAAGGACCGCTCCCGGCCACACGGCCGAGGAGCGGTCCCTCGAAAGGTTGGGATCAGCGGGTCTCGCGGTGCTCCGTGTGGTGCCCGCAGTTGGGGCAGAACTTCGCGAGGGAGAGCCGGTCGGGGTTGTTCCGGCGGTTCTTCTTCGTGATGTAGTTACGGTGCTTGCAGTCGACACACGCCATCGTGATCTT